>NZ_BAABWK010000001.1:600000-902500 GCF_040362765.1 Pyruvatibacter sp. HU-CL02332 | reverse complement strand
GGGTCAGCGACTTAATCTGGCAAGCAAGCTTAAGCCGATAGGTGTAGGCGCAGCGAAAGCAAGTCTTAATAGGGCGAATGAGTTTGTCGGATTAGACCCGAAACCAGGTGATCTAGATATGAGCAGGTTGAAGGTGCAGTAACATGCACTGGAGGACCGAACCCACGTATGTTGAAAAATGCGGGGATGACTTGTGTCTAGGGGTGAAAGGCCAATCAAACCTGGAAATAGCTGGTTCTCCGCGAAATCTATTTAGGTAGAGCGTCGCGATTATACCCTCGGGGGTAGAGCACTGGATGGGCTAGGGGGACTCACCGTCTTACCAAACCTAACCAAACTCCGAATACCGAGGAGTACTGCGCGGCAGACACACTGCGGGTGCTAAGGTCCGTAGTGAAAAGGGAAACAGCCCTGACCGCCAGTTAAGGTCCCTAAGTAATGGCTAAGTGGGAAAGGATGTGGGAGTGCAGTGACAATCAGGAGGTTGGCTTAGAAGCAGCCACCCTTTAAAGAAAGCGTAACAGCTCACTGATCAAGCGCTCCTGCGCCGAAGATGTACCGGGGCTTAAGCCATTCACCGAAACTGCGGGTGTACATTTCTTTCGGGATTTGTACGCGGTAGCGGAGCGTTCCGTAAGTCTGTGAAGGGTGACCCGCGAGGGCACCTGGAGATATCGGAAGTGAGAATGCTGACATGAGTAGCGATAAAGAGGGTGAGAGACCCTCTCGCCGAAAGTCCAAGGGTTCCTGCGTAAAGCTAATCTGCGCAGGGTTAGCCGGCCCCTAAGGCGAGGCAGAAATGCGTAGTCGATGGGAACCAGGTCAATATTCCTGGGCCGGGAGGTGGTGACGAATTCCGTATATGGTTAGTCCTTATTGGATTGGACTAGCTGAGAAGGAGTTCCAGGAAATAGCCCCTCCATAACGACCGTACCCTAAACCGACACAGGTGGACAGGTAGAGTATACTAAGGCGCTTGAGAGAACGATGCTGAAGGAACTCGGCAAATTGCCCTCGTAACTTCGGGAGAAGAGGGCCCTATACTTGGGCAACCAGGTATAGGGGGCACAGACCAGGGGGTAGCGACTGTTTACTAAAAACACAGGGCTCTGCGAAGTCGCAAGACGACGTATAGGGTCTGACGCCTGCCCGGTGCCGGAAGGTTAAGAGGAGAGGTGAGAGCTTTGAATCGAAGCCCCGGTAAACGGCGGCCGTAACTATAACGGTCCTAAGGTAGCGAAATTCCTTGTCGGGTAAGTTCCGACCTGCACGAATGGCGTAACGACTTCCCCACTGTCTCCAGCATCGACTCAGCGAAATTGAATTGCCCGTGAAGATGCGGGCTACCCGCGGTTAGACGGAAAGACCCCGTGCACCTTTACTACAGCTTTACATTGGCATTAGTGACGACATGTGTAGGATAGGTGGTAGACTTTGAAGCCCGGGCGCCAGCTCGAGTGGAGTCACCCTTGAAATACCACCCTTGTCCTTATTGATGTCTAACCACGGCGCTACAACGCCTGGGACAATGTATGGTGGGTAGTTTGACTGGGGCGGTCGCCTCCCAAAGAGTAACGGAGGCGCGCGATGGTGGGCTCAGACCGGTCGGAAATCGGTTGTTGAGTGCAATGGCATAAGCCTGCCTGACTGCGAGGTTGACAAACCGAGCAGAGACGAAAGTCGGTCATAGTGATCCGGTGGTCCCGCGTGGAAGGGCCATCGCTCAACGGATAAAAGGTACGCCGGGGATAACAGGCTGATGACCCCCAAGAGTCCATATCGACGGGGTTGTTTGGCACCTCGATGTCGGCTCATCTCATCCTGGGGCTGGAGCAGGTCCCAAGGGTTTGGCTGTTCGCCAATTAAAGAGGTACGTGAGCTGGGTTTAGAACGTCGTGAGACAGTTCGGTCCCTATCTGCCGTGGGTGTAGGAGAATTGAGAGGATCTGTCCCTAGTACGAGAGGACCGGGATGGACATACCTCTGGTGGACCGGTTGTTGCGCCAGCAGCATAGCCGGGTAGCTATGTATGGTCGGGATAAACGCTGAAAGCATCTAAGCGTGAAACCCACCTCGAAACGAGTTCTCCCTTGAGAGCCGTGGAAGACCACCACGTTGATAGGCTCGGTGTGGAAGCGCGGTAACGCGTGAAGCTAACGAGTACTAATCGCTCGATCGGTTTGATCGTTCTCATTACCCATGCCCGTTACGGCTGACTTAGTCAGCGCGTGACGGCTATTGATACAAATTCCGGTGTATTCATACTCATACTCGCTGTTTTTTGCCGGCTCGGTGATTATTGCGAGGAGCCTAAACCCGATCCCATCCCGAACTCGGCCGTTAAACTCCTCAGCGCCGATGGTACTGCGTCTTAAGGCGTGGGAGAGTAGGTCGTTGCCGGGCCTGCAAAACACAGCGCGTATGATCAAGATCCCTCATTCATGAAACAACTGGCCGTTTTGGCCGTAGAACACACGCTCTCTTCAACATGACGCGGCTCCAAGCCGACTTTGGCCCCGTCAGCCTTCGTTGATGGAGACGCAAGCCGCTTTTGTGGCGCACGCGTATTGGCGCGGGGTGGAGCAGCCCGGTAGCTCGTCAGGCTCATAACCTGAAGGTCGCAGGTTCAAATCCTGCCCCCGCAACCAAAATCAAAAAGCCCTTGATGCTTATCGCATCAGGGGCTTTTTGCTGTTTGGCTCCCCGCCAGCTTTTGGTGAAAAACCTGAGGGTTGTGGTTTGGTAGGTGATCACTGGTTGTCTATCTGGTTGAGAGCATGCAGATATCTGCAGGATGTGTTCCGAGTGTCCCAGCTGTAACCAGCTCCACATTCGCTACGTATTTTTCCGCCAAGCCCTGCACCGTCCGAACCGAATTGATGCTGATCTGTTGAGTTCAGGCGGCCACCATTTGGTTGCGCCGATTCCGAGGGCATACATCCAGTTTGGTGCGAATTCGCGTGGTTCTTTGTCACCCTTGTACTTCGGCTGCCAACACCATCATTTTGTAGGCAGTCTCGTGGGCGGAGTTCTGATTTTGGCCAGTGACAAACCGGCGTTCGTCATCAATGGCTACATGGGTCGCAAAGAAGTCGAGAAATGCGGACCGGCTTTCATACATGGCACCAGCATTTCTGAGTTCTGTTTCAGGGTGCATGGGGGTGATCTTGATTCCCAGTTCTTCAAGCTGCTTATTGGTCACGCCTGCAATACGTCGCCCTGCAATTAGCGGCGCACCCTCTGTGTCGCGCGCGTTGATCAATCCCAAAGCGCCATGACAGACCGACCCAATGATCGGTGTTCGGGCAGCATAAGCATCGCTGATTTTGTTGCCCAGCACCTGAGAGTAACCCAGGTCATAGGCTGCGCCCCACCCGCCAGACATGAAGATGATGTCGTATCCGGCAAAATCGAGATCATCGATGCGTTTTGAATTGGTGACCTTCGCCTGGAGGTCAGGGTCGTCCAGAAAGCGGTTGTCCTCCGGTGTTTTGATCATGAACAAAAGGGTTTGAGGGTCTATGGGGATCTCACCGCCTTTGACGCTGGCAACATCGACCTCCATCCCTGCATCCAGAAACTTGTAGTAGGCGATGGTCAACTCGGATGCCATCACGCCGGTCGGGTTGCCTGTGGTTTCACCAGGTGCATTCAGCACCCCATGGTTCGTGGCGATGACCAGAGCCCGCTTGCCTGAAAGATCAATCGTCTCCCCGGGATAGGTGGGGTGAAGGCCTGCGGTATGGAGTAGCGTTGGCAGTGCTGCCAGGAAGAGACCGACTAAAACAGCCAGGCAACCTACGACTAAACCGAGTTTCTTCATGGTGACATACTCCAGTCAGAAGGGGTGGCAAAAAACCTCCAGACATCTAGACAATTGACATTCTCCATGTCAATTTAAAGTGACACTAGTAATGTCATTTGTTTTGCGGGTGAGGTTGTGCCGAAAATTGGGCGCATGATCGTGCCTGTGATCATCATCGCAGATGATTCATCTCTTCAGGATGGGACAGACGTTCCTGATTGTTTGGAAGAATGAAACCTCGGCAGGCATTTGATTGCGCCAGAGAACTCAGTCTTGCGTGTGGCTACGCATCAGTTTGAACTTTTTGGAAGTGTGGGGAGAATAAGATTTGGAGTTTCGACGAACACCTGATGAGTGTTTTGAAAACCTAGCGGGTTACCCTTTCTTGCCAAACTATGTCGAAGTGTCTGACTTCGAGGGTGGCACCTTGCGCATGAATTATGTGGACGAAGGTCCGCAAGAGGCGCAGCCGGTTGTCATGATTCACGGCAATCCCACATGGTCCTACATGTGGCGCAAACTGATCCCGGTGCTCGCAGAGGCCGGCTATCGCGCCATCGCGATAGACATGATCGGGATGGGGCGCTCTGACAAGCCGACAAAGATGAGCGACTACACCATAGACCGCCATGAAAAGTGGGTTGCGGAAGCGCTTTTTGAGAAACTCCACCTCACCCATGCCCATTTCATTCTGCACGATTGGGGGGGGATGATCGGCCTGCGAGCGATAGCGGATCATCAGGACCGGGTGAGCAGCATCATCATGTCCAACACGGGGATACCTGTGCTCGACCCAAGTGCGCCAATTGAAAAGATGGCACGGCCGGGGGCGGGCATGCTCCGGGCATTTCAACTCTACGTCCGCTACAAAAAGAATTGGCAGCATTGGAAGATGCTTTCAAAAATTGTGAAATCCAATATGCCTGCGCAGGATGTTGCAGGCTTTGCAGCTCCCTATCCGGACAAGACCTATCTGACCGGCAATCGGCAGTTCACACAAATGCTGCCCACGCGGAACGACAACCCAATCCTGATTGAAAATTGGCACGCGCTTGAAAAGCTGAAGGCGTTTGAAAAGCCGTTCCTTAATCTCTTTTCGGACAAAGACCAGATTGCGCCCAAAGGACACAAAACCGTGCGACCTGCTATTCCCGGGGCGCAAGCGATCGAGCCCATCATTTTAAAAGGCGGCAGCCACTTTCTGCTGGAAGACATTCCGGAAGCCTATTCACACGAGGTCATTCGATTTCTTACCTCACAGGACGGAAAAACATTATGACAACGACCGACAAGCTCTCGCTCCAAAACTTGATGCAAGACACGCTCACAGAGGACTCTTTCCTCGTTCGTGGCGCGAAGGGCCTCTACATGGAAGTGACAGATACGAGCACAGGCCAGGTTTGGATGTGCAGCAGTGCGGTGTCACAAGGAGATTATGACGCGTTGGTTGTTGAGGCGCCCCTCGTCAAAAGCGGCGCCGGGGAAGCTTCGATGGATGCGGCTGCCTTTCGGCATTCGCCTGGCGCACCCACGTCTCCTGTGCGCGAGCGTGTCATAGGTGAACACCACTTTATCAATGTCGCCAGGGCGGACAGTGTCACGCCGCCCACCAAACCGAATGGACCCATGGACGTGGTGGTGGATAAGGCTCACACGCTGGGCTTCGAGGAGGGGCGAACGCTGCGGATTCTCACGCTCCCGGATGGTGACTATGTGGAAGTCATCGGGGAACCAGACAATGATGCGAGCCGCGTTCTGCCCGAGGGCGCAGAGCTGAAACATGTTACACTCACTGATCCCTTGATCGTTGAATTGCCAACCCCGACCCGTGCTTTCTTCTGGGGCTTCGGCGGCGGGGAGCTCCGAAGCTTTCAGGGGCCGGTCACTTTGTAAGGGTGCCAAGTAGCTCTCTGTTGCGCCTTGCTTGCCTCGCGCAGAATTTTATTTGGACTTCCTACCAACGCCTGCGACGGGAAAGGCGCGCAGGATGGATAGCGCCAAATTTTGGATTGATCGAACAAACTTTCGCAAGATGAAGACTATGATCGGGCATTCTGCGCCCCTGGCCGATGGTGTTGCGGATGGTGTTATTGTCGTGCGGATAGGGGAGGAGCATTAGCGGCCAAGGAATGTCCCTTCGATCCTCCAAGTGATTTCAGACTCTAAGGCGTGAAGCGAGCAATGACCGTGTTAGACAAGCCTGAGCTGAGCAAGACTCACATCTGCTCGATTTTGCTTCTGGACGTGCTTTTGGCGGTCGCGCTGCTGTGGCGCGACTATAGCGATCCAGCACAGATGCTTGTGGGTCACTACGCGACGATCCCGATCTTCTCTGATCTCGTGGTGATGATTTTGGTTCGCCGCCAACTCATCTGGTACAACCTTTTTCGGCTCACAGGCGGCATTACATTTTTCATTCTGATCGCTGCATTGTGGGCGCAGGGGCTCAATGGAGACTCCTTGCCACTTACAGCAATACAGTTGTTGTTGATCAGTGCACGAATTTTACATGCGGGATTTCTGTGGCAGCGCTTTGGCCCGACGCGGGATGCCATCTTCTCTATGCCACGAACCTTTGTGCGTTCGTATCAAGGTGGATCGTTCTCCGAACGACTGGCTTGCTACTACCTCGTGATGGCGGGCGTCATGCTCTGCTTTCCGCAGGTAGCGTACTGGACCCATTCGAACATGGGGTATGTTGGCCTGGACGCCATTCTTGTCGGCTTTCAGGGGCAGCAAGGCATCAATTTTGCCCTCAAACTGCTGGTGATAGAGCTTCTGGTGCGTGATCATCGAGTGCGCTTTTACATGCGCTTGGCCATCGCAGTAATGTTGGTGCCGCAGTATTTTGTGATGTGGCCAATGATTTCTACGGCGCCGGTGCCCTTTGTGCATATTGGATTTGAGCTGTTCTCCGTTGCATTGGTGTGGGCCGCCTATTTGGATTTGAATGGGTCCAAGCGCCAGAGGCCCAACTCAGCTACTGCTCTGAAATCAGGACGAGACACCTAGGCGGCTTGTCCTGCGCGGCAATAGCCGATAGGTCGTGGCATCGAAAATTTCCAAAGGACGAGTGATGCAGTTTGATGACGTAATCATGGGCCGCCGGAGTATCCGCGGCTACAAGCCCGATCCTGTTCCAAAAGCGTTGATTGAAGAAGTTCTGGCTCTGGCCATGCGGGCGCCATCTTCCATGAACACGCAGCCCTGGAGCTTCTACGTTCTGTCAGGTGAGCCGCTCGACCGCATTCGTGCAGGCAACACGGAGCGCAATCTGGCGGGCGTGCCGCACTCGCGTGAATTCCGTATCGGGCAGCCGTTTGAAGGTAAGCACCGGGATCGTCAGGTCGGCGTGGCCAAGCAATTGTTTGCTGCCATGGGGATCGCCCGCGAAGACAAAGAAGGGCGCCAGGATTGGGTGCTGCGCGGCTTTCGTCAGTTCGATGCGCCTGTCTGTGTGATCGTCACCTATGACCGCAACCTTGCCGAGAGCGATGACACGCCATTCGACTGTGGCGCCGTGACGACGGCACTGGTCAATGCTGCTTGGTCTCGTGGACTTGGTGCCGTCATCAACAGTCAGGGCATCATGCAGTCGCCTGTGGTGCGCGAGCATGCCGGCATTGCGGATGATCAGGTCATCATGAAGGCCGTGGCGCTCGGCTGGCCGGATGAAACTTTTCCAGCCAATGCAGTTGTCTCGGAACGCAAGAGTGTTGATGAGGCCGCTGTGTTTTTGGGTTTCGACGATTAGCATGCCACTTCGGGTATGCCCGACAAACCCAAAGATCAGAAAGCCCGCCTGGCACCCGCCGGCGGGCTTTTTTTAAGGTGTTTTGTGGCGGAGTGGTTTGCCTTGCATTGACCTGTCTGGCTTCTGTGCGGCAAGGTTTAGACAGGTTGTGGTGGTGTTGATTTGGGGGCGGATGATGTTGGCCAAGATAAGTGCGGCTGTATTTCTGGCTGGTGCGGCGCTTGTGTTGAGCGGGTGCTCACCAGAGGCCAAAGCAGGACTGCGGTCTTGGGCGTTCACGCCAACCACTTATCAGGAGCGTACCTGGCTTTATCTGGCCGCTGATGGTCCTTCCACCGGGTATGACGACAAGCAGATTGATGAAACGACTTTCGTCGTAAACTCGGTGGTGAGTGAAGTGACCACCGTGCAGCAGGCGCAGGACCTGGCGTTGGTGCACGCTGCAAAGCTGGGAGAGTCCCGCAACTTCAGCCACTTCATTGTTGACCGTGCCCGCGCGCAAATGCGGTGCACGATGCATTACGGTAATCCGATCGTGGAGCTGACGGTGAAGTACGGGTCGGAGAGTGATTTCGCTGATGCGGCCAAGCGATATGTCATCGCTGATGTGATCGCAGACCTCATGCCGAAGGTGCGAAATCCAGACGCCAGCACAACCGCGAAGGAGACCGCATACATCGCGAATATGCGGCTGTGCAGATCAGGAGGCCAGGTGCCTTTGACCTGATCGGTTGACCTGCGTCGGCCTGGTGACGTTGCAGGGATGCGTGGGGCACCTGAAACCGCCGAGACTGGCGGAATAAGGGCTGCAAGCGAGCCGGTCTGCGCTCTGTAACCCAATCGCATGCCTGCCTCCCCCTTATGGGCCGTGTACCGATGGTCAAATCGGTTATTGTGCAGTGCAATAGAGGTGCGTTCCGGTCATCTGACTGGCGCACCCTTTTCTTTTTCGTGTCCTGAAGCGGAGTTCTCGCTTGTCTCAGTTTTCTCTGCCGCGGCTCAAGCATGAGTGGCTCGGCAATATTCGTGGTGATGTGCTGTCGGGCCTTGTTGTGGCACTGGCGCTGATCCCTGAAGCCATTGCGTTTTCCATCATTGCCGGTGTTGATCCCAAGGTCGGGCTCTATGCGTCATTTTCGATTGCGGTGATTACGGCGATTGTTGGTGGTCGACCGGGCATGATCTCCGCCGCAACGGCAGCGACCGCTGTGCTGATGGTTACTCTGGTGCGAGATCACGGGCTTGAGTATCTGCTGGCTGCGACGGTGCTTGCGGGGCTGATGCAGATTGCGGCGGGCTTCCTGCGGCTTGGGCAGGTTATGCGGTTTGTGTCGCAGTCGGTCATGACCGGCTTTGTAAACGCGCTGGCGATCCTGATTTTCATGGCGCAGCTGCCGGAGCTGATCGGTGTGCCCTGGCTCACCTATGTGATGGTCGCCGGTGGCCTTGCCATCATCTACCTGTTTCCGCGCATCACGACGGCCGTACCGTCGCCCCTGGTGTGCATCATCGTGCTGACGGCCCTGACGCTCTATTTCGGTTTTGATTTGCGCAATGTGGGCGACATGGGCGAGTTGCCATCGACGCTACCCATCTTCCTGCTGCCGGATATTCCGCTGACATGGGAAACGCTGGAAATCATTCTGCCGTACTCCGCTGCTGTGGCTGCGGTCGGGCTGCTTGAATCCCTCATGACCGCCTCGATTGTTGATGACCTGACGGACACCAAGAGTGACCGCAATCAGGAATGCATTGGGCAGGGTGTTGCCAACACTGCGACAGGATTTATTGGTGGCATGGCCGGGTGCGCGATGATTGGTCAGTCGATGATCAATGTGAAATCCGGTGGTCGCGGGCGATTGTCCACGTTCTGTGCTGGCATCTTTTTGTTGTTCCTCATCGTTGTGCTGGGTGACTGGGTGAAGCAGATCCCCATGGCAGCGCTTGTTGCGATCATGATCATGGTGTCCATCGGGACGTTCAGCTGGTCATCCATCAAGAATTTGCGCCACCACCCGCGCAGCTCATCCATTGTGATGCTGGCAACCGTGGTGACAGTGGTTGCCACCCATAACCTTGCCATTGGTGTTCTGGTCGGTGTGCTGCTGTCCGGCATCTTCTTTGCGGGCAAGATCGCGCAGATCTTCCGCGTCTCCTCTCACGTCAATGATGCAGGCACCGCGCGCACCTATGTGGTGGAGGGGCAGGTGTTCTTTGCCTCTGTCGAGGACTTTCTGGCAGCCTTTGATTTCAAAGAAGCGCTGGAACATGTCACCATTGATGTGTCGCGGGCGCATATCTGGGATATCTCCAGCGTCACAGCGCTCGACTCGGTGGTGCTCAAGTTCCGCCGAGAAGGGGCTGAGGTTGAGTTGATTGGCATGAACAAAGCCAGCGAGACGATTGTGGATGAACTGAGCATCAAGGACGAACCAGGTGCTCTAGAAAAAGTAATGGGCCACTAGCCATGTTGAAGACGATCGCTCTTATTGACGGCTCCGTCTACGCGCACAGTGTGTGTGATGCCGCCGCGTGGGTTTCCAAGCGGGCTGGTGCCAGCGTTGAGCTGCTGCATGTGCTTGGCCGCCGCGAAGGAGCGGCCGACAAGGCTGACTTCAGCGGCAATATCGGACTTGGTGCACGCACGGCCCTGCTGGAAGAGTTGGCCGAGCTTGATGCGCAAAAGGCCAAGCTCACACAAAAGCGTGGGCGGGCCCTGCTTGAAGACGCAAAGGATCATGTCGTGCAAGCGGGGGTGTCTGACGTCACGACATCGCTGCGCTATGGCGACATCGCAGAGACCGTTCAGGAACTTGAACTCGATGCGCATATGATCGTGGTCGGCAAGCGTGGCGAGGCTGCTGATTTTGCCAAGCTGCATCTTGGCTCAAATCTTGAGCGTGTGGTTCGGTCAACCCAGCGCCCCGTGCTCGTGGCTTCGCGGAAATTTGAGCCTGCTTCAAAGTTGCTGATTGCCTTTGATGGCGGGGAGAGTGTGGGCAAGGCGATTGACCACATGATCCGCAGCCAGATCTTCTCCGGCATCGCCTGCCATCTGTTGATGGTTGGTCAGGAAACAGCAGCATCGCGCACTCAGATTGAAGAGGCGGCAACGCAGCTGCGTGAAGCTGGATATGAGACGAGCTGTGATATCAAGCCCGGGCAATCTGAGAAGGTGATTGCGGCGGAAGTTGAGACCGGTGGATATGGTCTGCTGGTGATGGGTGCCTATGGGCACTCACGCATTCGCAACCTCATCATCGGATCCACAACAACCGAGATGATCCGGTCTTGCATGATCCCGGTGTTGCTCTACCGGTAAGTGTTTAGTCGCGCTGGCCGCGCCAGCGGTCGATGACGGCATCCACGAATTCGGCGCTGCCGCGATCTTCCTTCCAGCCTTCTGAGAAGGAGGCCCCATTCGAGCGAGGTGCAAATCCATCGGGCAGCCGGTCGAACCGAATGCGCATTGGCAGAGGCACACCTTCGCCAATGGCTATTGCTTCCCCATTGCCCATGGATGGCAGGAACTCGAGCAGACTGACGGCGGCGTCCGACACAGCGGCCTGCACAATTTCCTGGTCGTTCTGGTTTGTCAGGCGCATGGCGAAAATGGTGCTGGTCTGGGACAGGATCGTTGGATCAATCTCTGATGGACGCTGGGTAACCACGCACAGGCTTACACCGTATTTGCGGCCTTCCTTGGCAATCTTGGAGATGGCGCGCTTCGTGGGTTCAAAGCCAAGGGCTGCGTTGCGTGGCACATACCTATGTGCTTCCTCGCAGACGATGGTGATGGGCACCTGTCGGTCGCTCCACATCGCCAGGTCAAAGGCCATACGGCAGACCACAGAGACAACCACGTTGAGAATTTCAGCTGGTACGCCTGAAAGGTCCATCACGGTGATGGGGCGGCCGTCAACGGGCACACGGAAGATACGCCCGATCACATCACGCATGATGTCCCGCACGGTCAGGCCGCCGAACATGAAGGCGTAACGCCCGTCAACGGTCAGCGCTTCGATACGTGCCTTAAGTCGCTTATACGGGACGAGGCTCTCTGGCTTGTCGAGTTTGCCCATCATGGTGTCCAGCATCTGGATCAAATCCGAGATGCGATATGGCACGGGGGTGTCCACGGTGATTGTGTTGCCGCTGCCACTTGGCGTCTTGCGGACGAGTGAGGATGCTTCCCCTGCACCGGCACGGTAGTTCTGTTTTGCGATCGGAATGATTTCGCGCAACACTTCCATTTCGACCCGTCGTCCGGTTTCACCACCCAGGAGTACTTCGACAAGCTCATCGAAGTTCAACAACCAGTAGGGGAGCTGAAGCGACTCTGGTCCGATGACTTCTGCCTGGTCGCCGAAGGCTGGTGCGTATTCATTGTGTGGATCAAGAACCACTATGTGAGCGTTCTTATGCTCCTGCATCATGCCTCGCAGAATGAGCGAGACGGCGCATGATTTACCGGTTCCAGTTGTGCCAACAACCGCGAAGTGTTTTGCGAGCAGGTCATCTGGAATGATGTGCGCAGGAATGTTTTCGTCCTGCTGGATCGATCCAATGCGTACGATACCTGAGGCGTCGCTGCTGAAGATGATGCTTAGATCTTCGCTGGCGGCCAGATGGACTTCAGACCCAAGTGTTGGAAATGCGGACACACCGCGCCGGAATGCACGGTTCGGAGTGCCGTCGCGGGCGGTAACGATCTCACCAACCATCTCGATTTCGAGAATCTTGAGCTCGTGCTCATCAGCGCTGCTGGCAGGCACTGGAATGCTGAGGCCTGACACAATGCCGATGACCAATCCTTCGCGGCTGATGATCTTGACGAGTGACCCCATGGACGGCGTGCCACCGGTCGGCCTTCCATTGTCATCGCTATCGAGCACGACCACAGCCTGTGAGCCTGAAACCGAGACGATGCGCCCAATGGCAAAGCCGGCGGTCGCCGCCAAGCGTGGCTTGTTCGTATCAAAGCTGCTGAGTGTGTTTATCTCTACCATGGACCCGTTGCTCCCTTAGTCAACGGCGGCTGAAAGTGATGCCGGTTCGGTTTTGCGGATGCGATGTATTGGAAACCGGATGAGCGCTGTGGTGCCTGTCCCCGGTGTGCTGGATATGCTGAAATTTGCGTCGTGAAGCTCAGCAAAAGCTTTTGCGAGCGGCAGGCCAAGGCCTGTGCCTTCTTGTTGGCGCGCCAATGTGCCGTCCACCTGACGGAATGGCTCCATTGCTGTGGCCAACTGACCTGGTGTCATGCCAACACCTGTGTCAGCCACAAATAGGGCTATACCCAGCCCGGCTTTGCGCGCGCCGAGGGTTACCTTGCCACCTGGTTCGGTAAACTTGATAGCATTGCCGGCAAGATTGATGAGGGTCTGTTTTAGACGGCGTTCGTCAGCTTCGAGGTTTTGCAGGCCGTCTTCGATGTCGATGCTCAGTGTCAGCTTTGCCTGTTCGGCCCGCTCCGCGAGCATGTTTTGAACGCCTGCAAACAGATCTGTCGCGGAAACTTCCTGGAAATCTAGTTCCAGACGCCCGCTTTCGATGCGCGACATATCAAGAATATCGTTCACGACGTGGAGCAGATGTGTGCTCGCCTCGTGGATGTCGCCGGCGTAACTCTGGTACCGCTCCCAGCTTTGCGCGTCGGAGCCAAAGCGGCCTTGATGGATAATTTCTGAAAAGCCGAGAATGGCATTGAGCGGCGTGCGCAGTTCATGGCTCATATTGGCCAGAAACTCGCTTTTCGCGCGGCTTGCGGTCTCGGCTTCCTTGGAGGAGGCGACGAGCGCTAACTCCGAGCGACGGCGGTCAATCTGTGCCCCCAGCGTCGAGGAATAGTTCGACAGCAGCGACCTTGAGCCTGAACTTTTGTCTGTGTTTCGCAGCATGAAATGGACCAGAAAACCCTCAATCAGTTTAATGGTAGTAAGTAAGTCCTAATGAACGCATAAGGCTAAAGCCCTTGTTTTCAGTGAGAATTAGGGCGGTTGAGTCCCGTAATGCCACACCCTAGTTTGAACCGTTGTTCATAAATAGAGCTGAGTTTCTGGATCCGTATGCCCCGTAACTATTCTTCTGCAAGGTCAGCCTCAGCGCCTCCGATCGACCGGACCCTGAAAATCTGGCCGGATGGCTGGCGTGTCACGACCGCTGTGATGGTCATGGCCGGCGTCTATGTGTTGGCACATATGCTCGTCCGCCTGCCGTTCTCCGACGTGATTGCGGTCGATTGGGTGGGGGAAACTCTCTACGCGCAGACGCTTGATTGGGGGCAGACGCCGAAATATCCACCACTTCCTGCCTGGGCCTTGTGGGTGGTGCACCAAATCACGGGGCCGGGCGCACTCAGCACACTGATTGTTAAATACGCGGCATTGTGGGGTGCTCTGGTTGCATACTTCTTTGCTGCGCGCCGTGTGCTCGCCCACGATGGCTGGGCCGTTTTGGCTACCTTGTCCGTCCTGTTGTTGTTTCAGGTCGCATGGAACGCCCATGAGGGTGTCACGCACACCATCTTCTTGACGTTGGCTGCACCATTGACGCTGCTCACGGTTCTGCGGGCGACGGCTTCTTCTTCTTCTGTTGGGCGTGTATGGGCGTATGCGGGAATTGGCGTGGTGGTCGCCATCGGTGCCCTGTCCAAGCAGGCCTATTTTGCTGGTCTGGCTGCCTTGATGTTCGCGATGCTGATGCAGCCGGGGTACCGGCGGGTGTTGTTCAGTTGGTACTCCCTGATTGCCATTGCTGTGGTCGCGCTTCTGGCGGGCCCGCACTATGTGTGGGCGTTATCGAGCGGGTTTGATTTTGGGGGCGCAGCAAGTGCAACGCTCGCGCGGCCGGGCAGTGAGGGTGTTGCTGCACAGGTTCTATCTGGCTTGTGGTCCAGCATACGGGCGCCTTTGTTGTTTTTATCGCCGCTGATCCCCTTGATGCTGATTATCGTTCCACGCAGCTTTGCACCTGCCACCATCGCCCATCCAGGTACACACGGCACAACCGGTGCTGACCCTGTTCGGTTGGTGCGCGATACACTGCTGTTTGGGATCGCTGTCCTGATCGTCCCCGTACTTGTGGCGGGCGTCGCGCACTATGGAGAACGCTGGATGCATCCCCTGATGCTGCTGGCACCGATCTACCTGGTTGCGGCCATGCGGGCTGCCCGACCCAGTCGTCGGCAGATCAGGGCTTTGATGTGGGTGATACTCGGGCTCACGCTGCTTGCCCTTGGATGGCGTCTTGCGGGTTTTGTGTATCCCTCTCAAGTCACCTGCGGGAAGTGTCGCCTTGAAGTTCCGTATACAGATCTTGCTGATAAAGTGCGGGACTTGGGTTTTTCCGGCGGTACCCTTTTGGCTGGGGATGAGCATATCGCAGGCAATTTGCGGACGCATTTCCCAATGGCTCGCGTGGTTGCTCTCAATTACGGTTATTACGATCCGCCAATACGCGACGCTGGCTCATCTGATCCCGGGCAGTGCCTCATCGTGTGGCGGGGTGGGGAAAGAGACGCGACCGTCGTGGTTCCTGCGTCAGCGCTTAGCTATGCGGAACTGACGGGTTTGCCGGATGACGCAAGCGTTGAAGCCTATCGGCTCCCGCATGGCCATGCCTTCCGGCCGGACGACTACAAGACATCCCAGTTTGCCGCAGTGTTGATGCCCGGCTCAGGACGCTGCCGTTAGGCCTGCTTTTTGGAGGCAGGCTGATGCTCGGTTGCCTCGGCGCCGGGGCCGGGGACAGCCTGCATGTCTTTGGCCTGGATGGGCTCACCGCAATCGGGACATGTCAGTTGTGGCGTGACGAAGCCACCACATGGCTTGTGGCGCGTTACGACGGGTGGTCCTGCGTCTCCTGCCATGTGCTTGTCGCCCCAGTTGGTGAGCGTGATGATGATGGGATAGAGATCCCGGCCTTTTGGTGTGAGGCGATACTCAAACCGTGCTGGACGCTCTTCGTAGCGGACCCTGTCGAGCACCCCTTCTTCCACCAGCTTCTTTAGTCGTTGAGACAGAACCGGGCGTGCAATGCCCAGGCGCTTTTCAAAATCCTCAAAGCGGCGGATGCCAAGGAAAAGATCGCGCAGCACCAGCATGGTCCATCTGTCGCCAATGACGGACATGGTCCGGGCAACGGAACAGGAGACTTTTGGTAGGTCGTTCCAGCGCATTTTTGTTGGCTCCAGCAAGTGGGCAAAAGGATCCGGGTGGGAGCAATGACTTGCAGCATTTCACACCCTGATTTGCATAATTCTACCTTGACGCGTTTTGTTTTTGAACCCACCTTCCAGCCATCGTTTTGGCCGGTTTCCGGCCTTTTTTGGATGAGGCGCGGGCGTACATGACCAATTCTACTGAGAAAACCAATGGCCCGGTTGTTGAGCGTGCAGGCGACAAGTGGCAGCCGACCGCCCACGCCATGGGTCCTTTCGGTGGTCTGCATGGGGGCGTTGTGTCCGGTCTGTTGACCGGTGAGCTCGAGGCCATGGGCCTCGACAAGGGATGGGGCAAGCCTGTGTCAGCAACTGCCTATCTGGTGCGACCTGCTCCGCTGGAGGAATTCGAGACCCAAACAGAAATCGTGCGCGAAGGGGCACGGCTTACGGTCGTTGAGAACAGTCTCATTGCGGGCGGCAAGCTGCGCTCCAAGGTCAGCATGGCATTCTTGAACGATGTTCCGGTGCCGGGCATGGAGCCGTATCCTGACGCCCCGAGTGATCCTGATGCTTTGACCGGGTGGGATTTCAGCCCTGTCTTCAACACCAAGACCTATCTGTCTGCTGTTGAGGTGCGCGACGACAAGGCTGCTCGCATGGTCTGGGTACGTCCAAAACAGCCGCTGACGGCCGCCTCCACGCCGTTTGCTCAAACAATTGCCATCGCCGATTATGCCACCTTGTTTGTGACCTATCTGGATGGCAACCGGCCCAAGGCTGGCGGGTGGCCCAATGCTGATATCTCGCTGCACCTCTCCCGCCTCCCTGAGGGCGAATGGATCGGCGTTCGGCCACGTAGCAGTTGGCACCCGACCGGCACCGGTTTTACCGAGGCAGAAATATTTGACGCGCGCGGGTGGATCGGGCGGTCCGGGCAAAGCGTGGCTTTGCTGCCAATGCCTGAAGACGCCTAGAAGCAGTCTCTACCGAACGACAGGAGGGAAAGGCGCTTCTGGGTCGCCGTTTTCTTCGCGCACGGCCTTGCGATACGCCTTGGGCGACTTGTAGGCACCATAGGCTTTGAAGTCCGACGGCTTGGCGGGCACCAGTTTGCCTTTGGTCTTGGGCAAAATCTTGTAGAGCTTCCCATCACGGCCGATGATCGGCAGCGGCGCCTTGCGGCGTGAGAAGACGCGGCGCATGGAAGCGGACTCATCCACGAAAGCTTCGAGTTCCTCGTCATCTTTTTCAAACAGCAGCTCGTAGGAGGCCAGGAATTCATCGACGAATTCCTTCTCTACGCTGGCGAGGTTCGACAGTACCCAGCAGCGGTCTTCGAAGGACCAGTAATATCCAAGTCCCACAAGTTCGCGCTTCTTGTTGAAGTACGGAAAGAACGGGAAAGCCCGACAGGCCAGCGTGCGATTGTCACGTTCGCAGAAGGCGGCACCTTTGCACTCAATTGCTTTGCAGCTTGAGTGGAGGTCATCAACGATTTCGCGACTGGTCTTGTCGAAGGGCTCAAATTTGCTCCACAGGTCCGTGCGGCCCTTGAGAAGCTTCCATTCTGATTTTTGAACAATCGGGATCGCGTGTCCCGTCGTGCAGCACACCGGCTCTCCGCCATTGAGCGGAGCGCAGTAGCGCCCGCAATCATGACGCGACGCGATGGACGCGCCAAAGCGGGCGTAAATCTCAGCGAAGTCTTTGGCTTTGGCCGTCATGCCGCTACTCGTTCTCATTACAAATTCAGTTTGCCGAATCGGGCAACTATAGCGTGAGATTTATCTGTGTTACTGCAAACCCACGCCTGCCCAGCTCGTTGCTGACTTGATGGCGCAACAAAGCCACAGCGGACTTCAAAGGAAAAACCATGCGTTCTTTCGGTGTTGTGATCGTCCTCATCGCGTTGGCCATTCCGGCCTACTGGTTTGCTCAGCTTACGCCGAACCGCGATGCGGAAGCCCTGTTCAGTCAGTATCTCGGTGTCACAGCGCTGGTTGCCATGGGACTGTCCCAGTTGCTGGCGACGCGCATGGCATTTCTGGAGCCAATCTTCGGTGGGCTTGACCGCATCTATGTGCTGCACAAATGGCTTGGTGTCGGCGCCATTGTCGCCATTTTGCTCCACGACACCATTGACGCCGAGATGGAGGCCCTTGGCCGTCAGACGGGCTTGATGGAGTTTGCAGAGACCCTGGGTGAGATAAGCCTCTACGGCATTCTCATTCTGGGCGTTTTGACCATCGCAACGTGGGTGCCGTATCAGTTCTGGCGTTTGACGCACAAATTCATGGGCGCGTTCTTTGTACTATCAGCATTGCACTTCATTTTTATCGGCAAGCCATTTGATCTGGGCGACCCCCTTGCTGTCTATGTCCTAGCATTTTGTGCGGTCGGAACACTTTCCTACCTCTACACACTGGTGCCATTCGGCATTCTTCAGGGCAGAGCCGCCTATGAGGTGGCCGCGGTTGATAAAACCGACGATACGGTTGCCATCAGTCTCAAACCTTTGAAGGGCGGCATCTCCCACCTCGCGGGGCAATTTGCATTCGTCTCTTTTGTGGTGCCGGGCAAAAGCGAAGTGCATCCCTTCACCATCAGTTCTGCCCCCAATGCGGATAAGACTATTCGGTTCACCGCCAAGGCTCTTGGCGATTACACGCGATCTTTGGGTGAGCTTGCGGTCGGCACACGGGCGCGGGTCTCTCGGGCCTATGGCCACTTCCTGCCGTCAAAGCGGAGCAGTTGCGATGTGTGGATTGGGGCCGGTATCGGGATCACTCCGTTTCTGGCCTGGTCTGGACGAGGTGACCTGGTACCGCGACCAACGCATCTTTTCTACAGCGTTCAATCCAGAAACAATGCGGTGGGCCTTCACGAGCTTGAGGTTGCGGCAGCTAGAGATCCGCAGCTGACATTGCATGTGGTGGATTCAAAGGTCTCCGGACGCCTCACGGCGGACATGATTTCTGATGCCGTTGGTGGTGTCGGCAAGGGCGTGAATGCCCATTTCTGTGGTCCCAAGCCCATGCGTAAGGCGTTGAAAGACGGACTGGTCGCCAAAGGGATGCGCCGAAGCGCGTTCCACTATGAAGAATTCGAAATCAGGTCAGATCTGGGTCTGCGCAAAATGTCAGGTTGGCTGATGGCACGGAGCCTTCGTCGCTTCAGCAAGACGACTAGTAGCTAAGGCAGCGGTTCAGCTTTTTCTGATTGCCGTTGTAGCGTTTCCAGCACCCGTCGCGCAGTGCATCGCGCCAATGGGCCTGGCCATTGAGGCATGAGTGCCGCTTGCGGTCATTGCCGCTATAGCGCTGCCAGCAGCCGTCCTTGAGGGCGTTTTGCTGCAGGTCCGACAGGCCGGATGATCCGCCGCCACCGAAGAAACCACCGCCACCGGAATTGTTGTTTCCGTAGTAGTCGCTGTGATCGTGGCCGTTGTTGCCGCCATAATATGGATCATTGCCGTAGTACCCATCGCGGTTCTGCCGGTTGCCATAGCGGTTGTTGCCATACTGACCGTTCCCGTAGGGGCCATCATTGTAGTATCCGTCATCATACGGATCGTTCTCATAGTAGCCGCCGTGCTGGTTACCGCCGCCGTAGTAGCCACCGCCGCCGCCGAGGTTGCTCATGTTCAAACAACGGTTGAGTTTGGATCCGTTGCCGGAATAACGGGCATGGCATCCATCAATAAGGGCATTCTTCCAGTGGGCCTGACCATTGAGACACTGGTAGCGCTTGTGCTGATTGCCTGAGTAGCGTTTCCAGCACCCGTCCTTGAGGGCGTTGCGCTGCAGATCGCTCATGGCCGAGCGTGCGTCGCCATATTGCGCGCTGGCTGGTGCTGAGATCAGAACTGTCGCGGCAAGAGTGCCAATGATGGCGAGGCTGCTAACGAGAAAACGGCGCATCCTGTGACCCCCGGATAGGTGATGCGATTGAGTATGCCTCCCACAATATGGGGGGCAAGATGACGCCAACATGAACGAAAAAAGGCCCCGGCAAATGCCGGGGCCTTTTCAGTATCTGTGTGGTGCGCGCGGTTACGCGGCAGAGCGCTTGTCCAGGGGCACCACTTCTCGCTGATCTTCGCCCACATAGGCTGAAAGCGGGCGGATAAGCTTGTTGTCGGGCACCTGCTCCATGATGTGAGCGGTCCAGCCAGTGATGCGGCTCATGACGAACAATGGCGTGAACATGGGAATGTCGAAGCCCATCAGGTAGTAGGCAGGCCCCGCCGGGAAATCGAGGTTTGGATAGATGTTCTTGTCATCGATCATGGTCTGAGCCAGATTCTTGGACATCTCCACCCACTTCTCGCCGCCCTTGATCTCCGCCATCTTGTAGAAGGCTTCCGTCATGGTCGGGACTCGGCTGTCGCCGGACTTGTAGACGCGGTGGCCAAAGCCCATGACCTTGCGCTTTGATGCCAGAGCATCGCGCAGCCACTGAGCGGCTTTTGCAGGGTCATCGATTTCGATCATCATGTGCATCACAGCTTCGTTGGCACCGCCATGAAGCGGACCTTTGAGCGCGCCGATGCCGCCAACGACTGACGAATAGATGTCAGATGTTGTGGACGTGATCACACGTGCTGCAAATGTGGACGCGTTGAAGGAGTGCTCTGCATACAGGATCATCGAGATGTCGAAGCAATCGATGACCTCCTGTGCAGGCACTTCGCCAAAGCACATGTTGAAGAAGTTTTCCGAGAAACCCAGTTCGGGGTCCGGTGCGATGGGCTCAAGGCCATTACGGCAACGATAGTCCGCTGCGATGCAGGTCGGGATGCGGGCGAGCATCTTGATGGATTTTTCAAGATTGGACTCAGCGCTGGCGTCCTCCGTTGTCGGGTCTTCCTGGCCAAGGAAACTGACGGCCGTGCGGATCGTGTCCATCGGATGCGCGTTCTTGTTGAAGCGCTTGATGACTGCGAGCAGATCGTCAGAGATGGCGCGGAAGCCGATTTCCTGTTCCACCAGCTGTGCGAGCTGGGCCTTGTTCGGCAGCTGACCGTGCCACAGCAGATACGCTGTCTGCATGAAGTCAGCGTGCTTGCACAGGTCCTGCACGGCATAGCCTCGATAGGTGAGAGAGTTTGTCTCGTGCATCACCTTTGAAACGGCGGTGGTGTCGGTCACGACACCGGCGAGGCCGTATTTGATATCTTCGGCGGGTACGTCGCTCATTTGGTTTTCACCTCCTGTTGCCGGTCATAACGGTGTGCCGTTCAACCGGTTATCGTTTCGTCAGACCTTGAAGTTGAAGATCGACGTGTCGAACTTGTTGTAGTCTTCGTAATTCAAAAGCTCATAGAGCCGGGCGCGTGTCTGCATGTCCGGCACGACGCCTTCCTGGGTCCCTTCGTCGCGAATGCGCTCGAAGGCACTCTCTACAGCACCCATGGCAAGGCGCAGGCTTGTAACCGGATAGATCACCAGGTTGATGCCGAGATTCTGCATCTGAGTTGTGGTGAGCAGATCGGATTTCCCGAACTCGGTCATATTGGCAAGGATGGGGACATCAATGCCTTTGCGGAACGCTTCAAAGTCGCTTTCGTCCTTCATGGCTTCCGGGAAGATGGCGTCAGCACCGGCATCCACATAGGCCTTGGCCCGGTCGATGGCCGCTTCGAGACCTTCCATAGAGCGCGCGTCTGTGCGGGCCATGATGGTGAAGTTGGGGTCCTTGCGGGCTTCAACCGCTGCCTTGATGCGCCGAACCATGACTTCCGTTGGCACCACTTCCTTGTTGTCGAGGTGGCCGCAACGCTTGGGGTTCAACTGGTCTTCCAGATGAAAGCCGGCGAGGCCCTGGTTCTCCATTTCCACCATCGTGCGATAGGAGGACATGGGCTCACCAAAACCTGTGTCCACATCAATGAGGCAAGGCAGGTTGGTGGAGCGGGCAATCTGGTGGCCACGGGTGGCTACTTCGGTGAGTGTGGTCAGGCCGATATCCGGCAGGCCGAGATCAGCGGAGAGCACGGCACCGGAAATGTAGATGCCGTCAAACCCCTGTTCTTCCAGCAGGCGGGCAACCAGGGGAGAGAAGGCCCCGGGGACGCGCTGAAGCGTCCCCGAGTTGATCCCGTCCTTGAAGGCCTTGCGCTTTTCAGCAGCGGTCTTCGTGACATTCAGCATTAAAAGATGCCCTTCTTGTCGGCGATGCGCTTCACTTTGGCAGCAGGTACCTGGACGTTCAGGTTGCCCAGTTCGTCTGCCTTGAGCTTGGGAAGACGCTCAGCTGTTTCAATGAAACGATCAGCTTCGTTCTTGGTGATGATGCCGTCGGTCAGCGTCATGAACTTGTTGATGTAGTGCTCACGCTCAAACGGACGTGCGCCGTAGGGGTGTGCGTTGGCCACAGCCATTTCGTCTTCGAGCTGCGTGCCGTCCTTGAAGATGATCTCGATGCGGGCACCGAATGCTTTCACCTTCGGGTCACGTGAGTGGTAGCGCTCGGTCCACTTTGGATCTTCCGTTGTGCGGATCTTGTGCCACAGGCGCACGGTGTCTGGGCGCGCTGCGCGCTTGGGTGCGTATGACTTCACATGGTGCCATGCGCCGTCCTGCAGGGCGACGGCGAAGATGTACATGATCGAGTGGTCCAGTGTTTCACGGCTGGCTTTGGGATCCATCTTCTGTGGGTCGTTTGCGCCCGTACCGATCACGTAGTGCGTGTGGTGTGACGTATGGATAACGACTTCCTTGATCTTGTCGAAGTCGTCGATCTTTTCACCCATGCGGAATGCGAGGTCGATCAGAGCCTGGCTCTGGTACTCGGCGGAGTGTTCCTTGGTGTAGGTCTCAAGGATTGCACGCTTGGGTTCGCCCGCACCGGGAAGCGGCACAGTGTAGTCAGCGGTTGGGCCATCAAGGATCCAGGCGATGACAGAGTCTTCACCTTCATAGATTGGCGAAGGAGCCCCTTCACCGCGCATGCAACGGTCAACGGCTTCAATCGCGAGCTTGCCTGCGTGAGATGGTGCAAACGCCTTCCAGGATGAAATCTCACCCTTGCGTGACTGACGCGTAGAGACCGTCGTGTGCAGGGCCTGCTGGATTGACTGATAGATTGTATCAGTCGGCAGTTTCAGCATCGCACCGATGCCGCCTGCAGCTGATGGCCCAAGATGAGCAATGTGGTCGATCTTGTGCTCGTGGAGGCAGATGCCTGTCACGAGGTCGACCTGAAGCTCGTAGCCGGCTGCGAGGCCGCGAACGAGGTTCTTGCCGGTCTGGCCGGTCTGCTGAGCCACCGCAAGGATCGGTGGAATGTTGTCGCCAGGGTGGGAGTAGTCAGCGGCAAGATATGTGTCGTGGAAATCGAGTTCACGAACAGCCGTGCCGTTTGCCCATGCTGCCCACTCCGCGTGGAAGCGCTGGTTGTTTGGCATGCCGAAGACCGTTGCGCCGCCCTTGCGCGGATGCGCCAGCGCCTGAACGCGCGCGGTGGCTGGAGCGTGGCGGTTCACGGAGGCGATGGCGACGGAAGCGTTGTCGATCACGCGGTTGATGATCATCGCTTCGACGTCTTTATCGACCGGCACTTTGTCAGCGCAGACTTCGGCCATCTTCCAGGCGAGCTGCTTCTCGCGCGGCAGATGTTTCTTGGATGGATAGACGCGGACTTTGTGCTTCTTCATGGGGAAGTTTCTCTCGATCGGTTTTGTTGCAATATCCGGGCGCAGGCCGCGATGTCGGCCGTGTCTCGGACGGGGGTTAATGGGACCCGTTTTTATTGGCGCGCGCACAAATGCGTGCAGCAGCTACGCGTGCGTCCAATTTGGGCGCCACTTTGGCTTTTTCCCTTTGTGAGTCAAGCTTCTGGCAGCATTTAGCGTTGGGTAAGCGCGCTGCTTACACACTTGTACGCAAAACGAAAAACCCGGCTGACGTAGCGGCAATGGGGGCGTCAGCCGGGTCCGTTGAACGATTGTTGTGTGGAACGCGCCTAGAACGAAACAGACGTGCCGATATAGGCCGTTCTTGGTTCGCCCGGGAAATAGCGGAAACTGCGGAAAGCAAAGTCCGCCCGCTCTGCAAATTCCACATTGCCGATATTCATGATGCGGCCTGTGACTTGAACATTGTCCGTTACGTCCACACGGGCGCGCAGATTGAGCACGTTGTGGCCGTCATACTCGTTGATGTTGGCGGCATCGACGAAATACTCATCGACGAACACGTATTCGAGTTCAGCGCGGGCACGGTCCATGAACTCCCAGCCCAGACGCGCGTTGCCTGTCCAGCGTGGTGCTGTATCGACATCTGTGCCGGACCGGATGGCTTCGGTTTGCTGCGCGGCACTGGTGATCGGCCGGTCAAACTCATATTGGTGCACCGCATAGGTGCCGGATACGCCGAGGTCAAAACCCAGCGGCAGGTCCGCTGTGCCATCAAACTCAATACCGCGATGGGATGTCTCGCCGTCCGTCACATTGAAGCCGTCCGCGTCGCGGAAGAAGAAGTTGTCCTTCTCGGCATAGAAACCGGCGAGTGATGCGGATACGGGACCGACCTGTGTCCGCGCGCCAATTTCATAGCTGTCCAGTGTTTCTGAATCGATATCGCCAACGACCTGATTGCGCTGCAGGCGATAGAGGTCGGTTACCTGCGGTGCCCGCGCGGCGCGCGCGATGTTGGCGTAGACCTCAGTGCCGTCCTTTACTTCATGGACGATGCCGAGTTTCGGTGTGACGTTGAAGAAATCGTCCGTGCGGTCTGCGGCACGCTGAAAACGTCCCACAGTGTTGGACGCGGTCCGGTTGTCATAGTCGTAGCGCGTCCAGTCGAAGCGCACGCCGGTGGTGACGCGGGTTTTCGGCGCTACCTGCCATTCTGCATGAACGTAGGGAGCGACAACGGTCTGCGTTGCCTCAAAGTCGTAGTGGATGCCTTGGGTGAACGTGCCGAAGGTTGGACGCGACTGGGTCTCTTTGAGATAGCCATTGGTGTACTCAAGGTCGAGGCCGGCAACGATTGAGTGGCCGCCGTCGAGGTCCACATAAAGAGACGTCAGGGCGCCAGCGCTCCAGTGCCCGGTTTCTTCAAGGGACTGGTCGGGCACAAAGTGGCGCAGGAACTCCATATCGTTGACGCGCGCAAAGGGCGTGACAGACAGCGTCATTGCCGGGCTGATCTCACGGTCCCAGCGCAGGGAGGTGCGCAGTGACCAGGCGTCGCGAAACGCTTCGGGATTTGGGTTTGACCGCGCAATGTCGCTTTGGCGATAGGCTTCAAAACCACGAATGAACCCTGCCGTTTCCTGGTTCAGGTTTTGACCTGACACGAGAAACTTGAAGGTGTCGGCGTCAGACTCATGCAGCAGGCTTATGGTTGCCTTCTGCTGGCCGACACTGGCGTGCTCGCGGAAGCTCTCGTCTTCAAGCAAAGCAACGCTGGCACGATAGGCTGTGTTGTCCGTAATGGCGCCCGTTACATCCGCTGTGCCCTTGTCGCGGTGGCCGCCTGTCTCAAACGACAGTGTACGCTTGGCCACAAAACTTGGGTCCGGTGTGATGACGTTGATGAGGCCGTGCACAGCGTTGGAGCCATAGAGCGCTGAGCCAGGGCCGCGCACGACTTCTATGCGCTCCGCTGTTTCAAACTGCGCATCGAAGAGGCCGTTGACGTTGCCCCAGCCTGCCGCCCGAAGAGGGATGCCATCTTCGAGATAGAGGAATGAGCCCTGGCCTGCACCGCCGGTGAGGACCGGTGACCGAATTGAAGTCAGGTGCTCCTGTCCGTCATTCGAATGCACATAGACGCCGGGCACGCGGTTGAGCAGTTCAGCCGGGTTGTCCTGGCTGACGAGCTCTATCTCTTCGCTATCAACAACTGCCGTGTTGCCTGCCAGCTCGCTTTGGGGCTGCGGAGACCTGGTGGCCGTGATCACCACAGGATCCAGCTCAACTGCGGATTCTGTGGCGGCCTCCTGGGCTGCGGATGTGGTGGCAAATGTTGCGGTGGCGGCCAGCAGAGCCGATGCGGCGACTGCCAAACCCAAGTGGTTTGGTCGGGTATTTTTCATGGGTCACAGCAATAAAGGCGCGGGAACACTGCCGCAAGCACCTATGGCGCGATCAAAGTACGTATCTGTGGTCATCGTTAACCCCACGCAACCTTTGCGCGACATATATAGCGTTCGTATCGATTGGCTTGTATTGTTGGCCGGACATTTTGGGTCAGACTTTTTGCGAATCACTTCTGCCTGGAGAGACATTTGAATTCGGTGGTGCAGTTGCGATCAAACGTCCGGTCCCGGACGGAGCCCGCGTCCTCACAGCCGCAAAAGGGGCAGGAGCGCGACTGGAATTTGTTGTGGGAAGAGGCGCTGGCCTCAAAAGACCCGCTTAGGCTGTTTGACGTTCTGGCCAGCCGGCTTGCTGATTTCGGTTTTGATCAGGTTGCGTATGTGAACTTCCAACACTCCGCTGACCTTTTGGAAGCAAAATCGGAAGATGATCCTGACGGTAGTGCCAATGCGCGCCGGACCGTCAATTATGGTGAGGACTGGATCGAGTTTTACGGGCGCGAAGGCTACTTCGAAGACGACGTATTGTTTGATCTGGCTCTCACAAACCAGCGGCCCATTGAGTGGGATCAGGTGCAGAGCTCCATCGACCTCACGAAGCGGCAGCAGGAAATATTTGACGCAGGTTTTGATGCGGGTCATCGGTTTGGCGTCACAATTCCCTTCCACGGACCGGTTGGACGGGTAGCCACCCTTTCTATTTCCACCAGTGGTGCGCAGTCGGATATCCCGCGGGATCCTGTGCAGGTTTTTGCTTTGTCTGCGCAGTTCCACGCGATGTTTGATGCATTGGCGGGATCAAAAGAGATTGTGCCGCCGCCACCGCGTCTCAGCGCGCGTGAATATGAGTGCCTCTCATGGGCGGCTCAGGGCAAAAGCAATCGCGATATCGCTCAGATTATCGGCATTTCTGACCCGACAGTTCAGTTTCACATGGGCAATGTGATGAAGAAGCTGAAAGTTTCGTCCAGGGTTTCGGCGGTTTTTGAGGCGTCCCGTATGGGTTTGCTGCGCTAGCAGACCAAGCAAAACGCCAGTTTTTGGCGGGATTTGACGCCGCATTCTGCTGAAAAAGGTGTTTTACGCCGCCTGCCTCATCTAAGGCCCACGAATTTCGACTGCAAACAACTATGCAGGTCGATAGGTGGTTTTTGTTCCCGATTTGAGTCGTGCTTGCTGTCATACCGGCCACAGATGTGTGGGGGTCCGGGTGAGTAACGGTAGGTGGGTGCCATGCAGCAAAGAGACGCAAACTTGAAGATGGAATCGGGTCACATCGGCAGTGAAATGGATGTGCGGTCCAATGCCGCGCAATCTAGAAATGTGGGGCCAGTTGACGGCTCTGAAAAGATACCGCTCATTCGTCGGTCCCGGCAGCGGGACGAGTTGGAGTACGACTTGCTGCTTGTTCTTTTGTGGGCCAGCAAGAACGTGCCCAGTGACATGTTCGACCAGATTTATACCTTGATCTGGAGCTTTACGCGTCTGGACAATGGCGAGCGGGAACAGGCGTTGGCTGAGATCCGGAGCCTGGGCGATGCTCGTTTCGGCGAAGGCCGCGATGCCAAGAGCCCGCCCAAGCGCTAAGGCGGTGTAGGATGTTGGCCTAGAAGCTGGCCCAAAAGGAGATGAAGGCACCGGACTCTCTTACCGTCTGAATGCCGGACATCGTCCTTAGGCCACCCAGTTCAACATGCCTGTCCTCGGCAAACTGCCAGCGCAGTGACGCCTGCACCTTCTGAGACACGAACTGCTGGAATGGTGCACGGGCGTTGCCGATGGCGGCGACGGTCAGGGACTGGGTCATGATTGTCCAGTCCGGGCCCAGGTTGATGCCGTATGTCATGTCGAGGCGAATTTCGTCCGGTGCCTTGCCGCCGCGGTGGCGGTAGGCAAGCTGCGTGTCTGCAAAGTCATTCAGACCAAAGAGTGTTCCCGGCACGCCGTGGAGCAGCCGGACGTCGATGTCTGTGTGCCCCGATGTGATGAGCGGGTTTTGCCTGTCATGCTCGCGCATCGGCAGAATGACACTGGCCTGAAGGGCGAGGACCGACCGGTCTTCTTCAAACACCCAGACACGGGCACGGGCCCCTGCTTCGATTGTGGCAAGGCCGGTTCGGCGCTGTGAGCCCACAATGGTGTGTTGGAGGGTCGGCTTTACCAGCAGGGTCACGCTTTCCCGCCAGCCGTGTTCCACATAGGCATCCAGTTCGGTTTTTTCGAAATCTGCGTCACCCACAATCTGCCCGCCAGCATCAAAAGCATGGGGCGCTGTCGTGGTTGTCAGTCGGGCAATGATGCTCGTGCGGCCCTGAGGCTGGGGCCAAGCGCCGGCTTGAGCCGGAATTGTGGCCAGAGCAGCCGTCAGGCTGCATGCCGTATAGACATAGACAGCGCAAAGCCGCTTTTGTGCCCCAAACGGCAAGAAACTTCCCAAGAGATACCCCAAATTCCCCTATTGCGTGTGCTGGGTAGCAAAATGGGAAATGGCCTTCGGGTCAATCGGGTTAGCGTGGAGGTCTGTTCTGTTGCCCTGTTGTCAGGCTGATGAGGAGCGCAGGCGTGCCGCTGCGAGCTTGATGGCACCGTAAAACAAGCCACCGGCCAAAATGCCGGCAAGGTTTGCTGCAAGGTCCCCAAGTGAGGCGGACCTTCCCGGGACGAAGATCTGAGCGCCCTCGATAACCAGCCCCAGAATGAATGCCGTCACCAGGCCTCCCCAGGGTCTGCGTGGTAATCCGAAAGCCAGCAGGAAGCTGATGACGAAGAAAGCACCTGAATGGGCATAGACCTGAAGATGGTCCGGGGGACCTCCATAGGGCATGACGGCAAAAGCCAAGGCACCACCAGAGGCGGCGACGGCCAGAATAATAGCTGTCATGGGGGAAAGGCGGGGCACGGCGGCGCTTTCACAAAGGAGGTGTGTATGGCGGAAGCGCTATCATGCGCCGGGAGGTGCTGTCTGTGGGTTAATGGGGTGGGTAATCGTGATCACGACAGATCACATGGCTGAACACATTGCCGTTAGTACGGTGTGATTTTCTGCAGGTCTGTTGTGATTGGGCAATTGGTTGGAGAACCGCCATTCTCTGCGCACACCATTCAGGACGTGCTCCACCTGGTGCGGGCACTGTTTAGAAGGAATTCAGCACATGACGTATTTTCAAACCCGGACACTGGCCTCGCGGTTTTCAGTGAACCTGGCTATGTCCATTCTCATGCTCGTTGCTGCAGCTGTGTTGGCGGCGCCAGCCCATGCCGCCAAGGATCCGGTTTATACTGGCCTCTTCAGCAATGTCGCTGTCAGCGGGTATGACCCGGTGGCCTACTTCCGCGAAGGCAAGCCGGTTGAAGGTTCTGCTGCTTTCGAAGCGGAGCATGACGGATACACATACCGGTTTGCGAACCAGACCAATCTTGATGATTTCATTGCTGATCCTGAGGCCTTTGCACCTCAGTATGGCGGATATTGCGCTTGGGCTGTGTCTCAGGGCTACACGGCATCCGCTGATCCGAGTAACTGGACCATTGTCGATGGCAAGCTCTACCTGAACTACAACGATGATGTGCAGTCCACCTGGGAAACCGACATTCCTGGGTTCATTGAAAAGGCTGACAGCAACTGGCCGACGGTTCTTCAGTAAAAGACTGCGGATGGCAAGCACCGTCTCGCGTTGCGGTTTGTGTTGCAGCAAAAGCATGCCGGTCGTATCTCTTGGCCATGTTCAAACAGGCCTTCTCCAGACTAACTTCAGCCGTCCTTCCTGCGGCCCGACCTGCAGCACGCGTGCCTGAGGGCACGCGTGTCTATGCCATCGGAGACATTCACGGGCGGGCTGACCTGCTCGACCAGCTCCACGACAAGATTCTGGAAGACGCCAGACATGCCGGTGTTCAGCGTCACGTGGTCGTCTATCTGGGCGATTATGTGGACCGGGGGCTCGACAGCAAAGGGGTGATTGACTGCCTGCTTGCAGACCCGTTGCCGGGGTTCGAGAAGGTCTTCTTGAAGGGCAATCACGAGGACGCTTTTCTAAAGTTCTTTCTGGAACCTGAGTTCGGCCGCGACTGGAAGTACTATGGCGGTCTGGAGACCCTCATGAGTTATGGGGTCAAGGCATTGCCCCTCAAAGACGAGCCGGACGCCTTCGTGGCCGCGCGCGATGAACTGGCCAGAGGTTTCCCTTCCAGTCATCTGGACTTCCTGGGTGGCCTTCGCCTCTGGCACGAAGAGGGTGATTTCTACTTTGCCCATGCCGGAGTGCGTCCCGGTCTGCCGCTTGAAGAGCAGACCGGACAGGACCTGATGTGGATCCGCGACGACTTCCTCACCAGCGATATGGATTTCGGGAAGGTTGTGGTGCATGGGCACACGCCAGAAGAACAACCGGTCCAGCGCGCCAACAGAATCGGCATTGATACCGGGGCCTACATCACCGGTATCCTGACCTGCGCCGTGCTTGAGGAATCTGAATGCCGGTTCATCCAGATTGGTGCCTGAAGGCGCCATCTGGGGATCATGTGGCTGCCCCGGCACAATGGCCATGGAAATTAACTCTCTTGCGCCCAGCCCCTTGAGTTGTGCGCTGCAAGAAGGCTACTGTTTTTCTAATATTTTTGTTGTGAGAGGCTGAACCCATGCGTCGCCTGTTTTTTGTAGTTATCGCGTCCATTGCGGCGTCAATAGTTGCGGTTTCCGGTGCGTCTGCGCAGGTTGATCCTCGTGGTGGCGGTCCTGATGGTGGCGGTCCTGCCTTGGTCGTCCCGGGCCTTGATGATTTGATTGGGGGCATCCCGGTAATTGCTATCCCGGATAATATTGAAGCGCCTGGTGGTCTTGCAGGTGTCTCAGATCTTGACCCACTCCTGCTTGCTCAGGTTCAGGCTGCTGCCCAATCCGGTGACGAAGCTGCCATTGCTACTCTTGCTGAGAACAACCCGACTTTTGCAGCCAGCATCGCCAAGGAAGCTGCCAAGGTAAATCCAGGCAAGGCGGCTGATTTCGCTAAGGCCGTTGTGGAAAAAGTGCCAGCGGCGCGTGCTGATGTGCAGCGTGAAGTTGTGGCAGTTGTTCCGACCGCCAAAGATGCAATTGAGACAAAGATTGCTGAGGTGCCAACCACACCGACAACAGGTGGCGAGCAGGAACAAGCCAACAATGGCGGCGAAGAAGAAGAAGTCGTTACGGGCTCTATCCCGAACAACAATAACAACAATGATAACAACAATGACCCGGTCGTGGTCGCGAACAACAATGCTGTTGAGAACGCGCTCCAGGACACGGGTGAGGGCAGCCCTCAGCTTCCCTAGGCTTCAATGCCTACCATAGATCTTTGAAAGGCTCCGTATTCGCGGGGCCTTTCTCATTTGCGGCTCGCAAATGGTAGGAAGTGCAGCGGCGTCGGGACATGGCCTGTCAGCTTCATGTTCCATTCAGGTGATATGCCCCTTAATGGCACCCAGTTTGACCAAGGTTTTCAGCCCGTTCGTGCTGATCATGCGTTATTGGATCCGGAGTACTGACATGGTTTTTCGCACAGTTCTAAAGGCACTGCAGGGCTTTCTCGGCACGCTTTTGCTTGCGGGGATGTTTGCTGCGAGCATGGCCTCCACAGCGGCATCGCAATCTGACGCGGATGCCCGTGAATTGGTTTACAAACTGGGCACGGGCGACCGGGTTCGGGTCATTGTCTTCAACGAAGAAGATCTGTCCGGTGAGTTTGAGGTCGACAGTACCGGTAGCCTGGCGCTGCCACTGATCGGTAACATCTCGGCGCGTGGCCTGACCCTGCGGGAGTTTGAAACCTCCGTTGCAGATGCCCTGCGGGACGGTTACCTCAAGGATCCCCGGGTTAACGTCGAAGTCCTCAATTTTCGGCCGTTCTACATTATCGGTGAAGTTGAAAACGGCGGAGAATATGACTTCGTGCCGGAAATGACCGTGCTTAATGCCGTGGCTCTGGCTGGCGGGTACACCTACCGCGCTGATGACCGCCGGGTCTTTGTGACCAAGGCTGGCACCAATACCGAAGTTGAACATCGTATGGAATCCGCCATCAAGGTGCTTCCCGGCGATATCATTCGGGTGCCGGAACGCTTCTTTTAGGCGTTCGGCTGTTTGTCATGCTGTCAGCATGTCGTGTTGCTGCAATGCAACTAGACTCGCCACAGGCTCGCGTTTGACTGGCAAAACGGCTTTTTGCCTAGAGGAAATCGCCTCAATTGCGTAATTTGATCTTCAAACTGTCACTTAGGTGACAGAACAAAGCTGATACTTGTCTGAGCGTCGCAGTGTGTTGATGATGCCAGCGTGATGAAATTGGGGGTTTAGGCATGTCGCGTCTTCTTAAAACGGGTCTGGTGCTGGGACTGGGCTGCGTCATGGCGACGGCTGCGGCTGCGCAGGAAGCGCAGCGCGGCGTTGGTGTAATGGACCGTGAACGCCCGGACTATGACCCGATCGGCATTCGCGCCGGCGGCTTCATCATCTATCCAGCTGTTACGGGGTCTGTCGAATTCACAGATAACCTGTTCAATGCGCCTACCAACGAAGAAGATGACACGGTCTTCGCAGTGACGCCGGAAGTTCTGATTGAATCCCAGTGGAGCCGCCATGCCCTCAACTTTGAGGCGGCGATGACGTCGAACTTCCACTCCAACAACGACAGCGATGACGTCACCGATTACAACTTTGGTGTTGATGGTCGTGTTGATGTGACCCGCGATACTTTTGCAGAAGCAGCTGTTGGATATGCGGTCGCCCATGAAGACCGTGGTTCGCCTGATCTGCCCAGTGCTGCTGCTGAACCCGGTGAGTTCGAAGAGTTCTTCGCAAACGTCTTCTTGACACACCGCTTCAACCGTCTGACGCTTCGTCCGGGCTTTGAGTACATCGACACAGACTATGATGATGTGCCGCTGCGTCCGCCGGCAGGTGGCGTCGTCAACAATGACGACCGTGACCGTGACGAAAAAGTGGGCAGCCTGCGTGCATCCTTTGAAGTGTCGCCCGCATTCAGCGTGTTCGGTGAAGGCCGGTATCGTGAAATCAAGTACGATAACTTCGACGACAATCTTGGCGGTGGCGGCGTAGCGCGTCGTGACTCCGATGGTTTCGATGCTCTTGCCGGTACATCGTTTGATCTTGGTGCCCTGGCGCGCGGTGAAATCGGTGTTGGTTATACCGAGCAGGATTACGACTCTGCTCTGATCCCAAGTGTTGAAGGCTTCATCTATGAAGGTGGCGTTGAGTGGTTTGTGACGGAACTGACGACCGTCAACCTCAGCGGTGCCCGCAGCGTTGAAGAAACCACCATCAACAATTCCGCTGGTTACCTTTCATCATCCGTAGCGCTTGGCGTTGATCATGAACTGCGCCGCAACATCCTTGTCGGCGCGGATGTGAACTACTCGAACAGCGACTATGAAGGCATCAATCGCGATGACGACGTTATCGGGTTTGGTGTGGATGGCACCTATCTGGTCAACCGGAACTTCAGCGTTTCGCTTGGGTATGATTTTGAAAGCCGCGAGTCGAATGCTGCAGCATCTGACTACGACACGAATTCAGTCCTGCTGTCCCTGCGGGCTGCTCTCTAGCAGCTGCCTGGATGCCTAGTCGAATTGGACATGCCTGCGCGATGCTTCGCGCAGGCATGTTTTTTTGTGGTCGGGCCACAAAAACACCCGACAGACGTGTTATCGGTCGCATAAGGTTTGTCGCATAAGTTGTCTCTCCAAGTCTGGTCCAAGCTGCGACCAGCTTTGACTTTGTTAACCGGATTTCCAGCACGAGTTCTTCATTTCCATGGCCGCACCCCATCAGGATGCCGAACCCGATCTCAGCCCAGGAACATCGCAGCCCTACGGGCAGGGCGAGGCGATGGAGCCCATCGTTGATGTGCGTGCCATTTGGCAAGTCTTGCGTCGCCGTGCGGCGGTCATTTTGGGGATTGTCGCCTGCATTACTGTAGCAACGCTGCTGGTCGTCTTTCAGCTCACACCGCTTTACACAGCTACGACACTGGTCCTTCTTGATCCGCGTGAGCAACAGGTTGTGGATATCGAAGCTGTGATGTCCGGACTGCCGCCGGACAGTGCGGTGGTGGACAGCGAAGTCGAAGTGCTGCGGTCCCGCCGACTTGCGGCAAGGGTTGTGGATCAACTCAGCCTGATGGACGACGACGAGTTCAATGGCGCTCTTCAGGAGCCTGGCCTGCTCGCGTCGCTCAATCCCATGGCGCTGTTTTCTCAGGACGAGCAGCTTGATCCCGAGACCAGCCGGCAACGGCAACTCAACAAGGTCATCGACGAGTTCCATAGCCGGCTTGGTGTGGGGCGGCGTGGCCTGACATATGTCATCGCAATTCGGTTTACGTCGGAGGATGCCGCCAAGGCGACGCAGATCGCCAACAAGACAGCCGAGCTCTACATCCTCGAGCAGCTCGAGGCCAAGTATGAGGCAACGAAGCGCGCCAACGAATGGCTCAATGGCCGCCTGTCTGAATTGCGGAACGATGTGCGTGCTGCTGAAGAGGCAGTCGAAATTTATCGCCGTGACAATGACCTGGTCAGCACGAGTGGCTTGACCGTCAATGAGCAACAACTCGCGGAGCTGAGTGGCCAACTCATTCTGGCTCGCGCGGACCTTGCCGAGAAAGAAGCTACCTTCCGTCGCTTCCAGGAACTGCGCCGGTCCGGGTCTGGAACAGATACGCTGGCAAATGTGCTGCAATCCCCGGTCATAGCCCAACTCCGTCAGCAGGAAGCTGAAGTCGATCGTCGACGTGCGGAGCTGTCGTCTCGCTATGGCGACCGTCACCCCGAAATGATCAAGGTGCGCGCTGAGCGGCGCGACCTTGCTGTTGCCATCAACCGTGAAGTGACGCGGACCGTCGCCAATGTGGAGAACGAAGTGGAAGTGACGCGCACACGCGTTGCATCCCTCGAGCAGTCGCTCCGGGACCTCGAAGGCCGCAGTGGTGAAGGCGGATTGAAGGAAGTGCGTCTGCGCGAGCTGGAAAGTGATGGGGAAGCCATTCGCAACCTATATGAAAGCTTTCTTGAGCGGTTCAAGCAGACGAGTGAACAGACGAACCTTCAGGAATCTGATGCTCGGGTCCTTTCAGGTGCCACGGTGCCGACTGAGCCAAGCTATCCAAACAAACCACTGTTCCTGCTGCTTGCGTTGCTCCTCTCGGGCATGGCGGGCATTGGCGTCGCGTTCCTGCTTGAGCATCTTGATGATGCCTTTTCCACGGTTCGTCAGCTGGAGGAGAAGCTCGGTCTGCCGCATCTTGCATCCGTTCCGGATGTCGCGAGTGAAATCGGCAGTGGCAAGCTCAATGCGCCATTTGACGTTATCCTCAAGCGTCCCCTGTCAGCCTACAGCGAGGCCTTCCGGGCCCTGCGTTCAGGCATCATGTTGTCGGACGTGGATACACCTCCGAAGATTGTGATGATTACCTCTGCGCTGCCGGCTGATGGCAAGACGACAACCGCCATCTCCCTGGCGCGTGCTGCCGCTGCTGCGGGGTTGCGCACCGTCCTGCTGGACTGTGATCTGCGCAGGCCTTCTGTCCACAAGTCTTTGAAGGCAACACCCAAGGCGGGTATCGTCGAGTTTCTGGCAGGGCAGGCTACTCTGGATGAGACACTCATTTCAGATAAAGATGGTGGGCTCTTGTTCCTCCCAGTCAATTCTGGCGCCGCCAACCCGCCGGACCTTCTGGGCTCTCAACACATGAATACGCTGCTTGATAGTCTGCGCCAGGAATTTGATTTCATCGTTATCGACTCTGCGCCGGTGCTTCCCGTCGTCGACAGCAAGGTGCTGTCACGCTTCGTGGACAAGGTCGTGTTTGTTGTGAAGTGGCGGGACACGCCGCGCGACGCAGCCGCAAACGCCGTCCGCGAGTTGAGAGAGGCCGGAGCTGATATGGCCGGTGTGGTGTTCGAGCGTCTCGATCTCAAGCGGCAGAAGCGTTACAGCTACGGCGATAGCGGGTACTATTACGGACGTTACAGCAAGTACTACATCAACTAGTCGCCAACTGATCAGGCCCTGCTCATGTCCACGCACAGCGATGCCTCGATGTTAAAGCGAGTGGCCCTCGCCGTTCCTATTCTCGCGACGGCTGCATTCGCAGGCTATCTGGCTTGGTCTGAGTTGCCGCGTGAGCAAGCGCGTGGCGCACTGAATGCGCTCAGTGATGGTGCCGTGCTTGAACCCGACGCGGCGGAAGAAGCGCTCCGCCACCTTGAAACAGCGTCGTCTCGTTTCCCGATGAATGGCAGCCATCGGATTGCCCAGGCCCGCCTTACCCTGTTCTTGATGCCGCGGGAACCTCGGGACGCAGCGCAGGCCCAGGCCCAGCTAGCCAGCGACTATTTCATTGATGGTTTGCGACGGAAGCCAAATGCGCGTGGTGCTTGGCGTGGTGTGTTTGCAGCGACCTACGTATCAAAGGGGCCGTCTCCGGAACTGGCGCGGGTGTTTGAAGGCGCATATCTGTTTGACAGTGCGGCACCTTTTTCCGCTTTGACCCTTATGGGCGTTGTGCTTCGGCATCCGGGCTTTGTCCCCGCAGAGCGATACGAGCAAGTGCTGACATTCGCTCAGCCTCTGTATGACACCTGGTACATGCGTCGCCCTATGGCACGCCTGTATGTAACGCTTCCTGAGGATGCACAGGTGTCCATGCGGCGATCCCTGGTTGAGGGCGATGCATTTGCCAAATGGGCGGAGAGTTTGGCTGCTGAACGTGCTGCCAACTAAGCGCTCCAAACCCGTAGGCGGTTACCGACCTGACGTGCGACGAGAGGAAACTGACTGGGCCACGCCAATGCCCAGAAGCGCCGCATACAGCGTCGTGATAGCCGGGGTCTGGATGCCAAAGTCCACAACACCCTGCACACCTACAAGGACGGTTGCAGCAATGGCGAGAATGGCATAGATGCGATCCCGCCGGCGGGTCATGATCCCGCGGATGCATACATATACAGCGAGGCCAACCGACGCGAAAAACGCGATGGCCATCGGCAATCCCAGTTCAATTGCCATTTCGATGTAAACGTTGTGCGCAAATTCGACACGTTTGCTGAACGTGCCGTCCCCTGATCCGTAGATCGCATAAGCGTCGCCAAACGCTCCATATCCTGCGCCGAGCCACAGATGATCCCATAGGGTGGTCAGGGCATTGGCATAAATGTCCGCGCGGCTTCCCAGCCCATCGCTGAATTTGTCGTCCAGTCTGAAAAGCAGGAACTCGCCGCTCAGATTAAGCAGGATGAGAGCGCCTACAAATCCACCAAGGATGATGATTGCGGTCGTGCGCGCACTTGCTCTGCGCGCGGAAAGGTAGATGACGATGAAAAACAGAAGTGACAGGGCCGTTGCGGCCGTTGCGGCACGTGAGCCGGTCAGAAGCAGGGCCATGACGCATGCCAGCGCGGCTACAATCCAGACCCACATCCGCGAAGCCATGGCCTCAATGAGAATGCGAAACCGGTCTCTCGATGAAAGTCCGGAACCGGTTATGGCGGAGATGCTGTTTGCGAAAATCGCGACTGCACACAAAGCGCCCAGCCCGGCAAAGACACCGAAGCTGTTTCGATTGACAAAGGTGCTGGTCAAAGCATCAAGGTAGTGCCGCTTTTCGGCCCATGCGACGCTGCTGTTGCCTGACACATAGACCACAATTCCGTACACGGCATATGCGGCGACCACTATGGCAATGGCATTTATCAAAATGCGAGCATGGCGGGGGTTTTCGGCTGCAAACAAGCTCACCAGAAATACGGCGCCGATCCCGGCAAGGCTGACGGCGTCTGCAAGTGATGCAAATGGATCAAGGGAGATGGTGCCTGCAACGGGGCCTCCCAGGATATCTTCCACCTGCATCCACGCAGGGTGGGCGCCAAAGCCTGGCACAAGCGCCTGAAACACGGCCCATGCGAGTGTGAGTCCGAATAGTCCAGCTGCCCACCCGATCGCGCGTTGTCCTGCCGGTGGCCATGTGAGCGCGCGGCGTTGGGTGAGGACCGTTGCGGCAGCCAAGGTCAGGCTCAGCGTAGCCAGCACGCTCTGCCAGAAAACGGGCGCGCTGCCAAAGGGCAGCGGCGCAAAAGCCAGGATAATAATCAGGCCAACAAGTATGCCCATGCCAACCGCCAATCAGGTTGAAAGGAGTATGAAGACGTTCACGCCATGTGTAACGGGCATTGGACGCAATCGCTACTCCTCGCGGAAGCTTCGCCGGAAACTGTCGCGCAGGGGCTGGGACAGATAGGACAGAAGCGTCCGCTCGCCGGTGACGATCAATACGTCAGCGGGCATGCCCGGAGTGAGCTGGATGTCGTCTCCTGCTTCAGCCAGGTGCTTTGCATCAATCAAAACCTGCGCCTTGTAATAGCGCTCACCTGTGCGGTCATCTTCCAGACTGTCGGCTGACACGGTTTGCACGGTGCCATCAATGGCAGGCAGGGCGCGCTGCGAAAAGCTAAGCAGGTGGACCTTCGCAGTCAGGCCTGTGTGAACGATGTCGATATCTGTTGGTGATATGCGGGCGTCTATCTGCAAATTTCCGCCATCGGGAACAATGTCGAGGATCGTGTCACCGGGACGGACAACGCCGCCGGCGGTTGAGAAACGACGGCCAACGACCACGCCTGAAACGGGTGCTGAAATAACCGTGCGGTCGAGGACATCGCGGCGTGCCTCAATTTCTTCTTCGACGGATGCAAGCCGTGTTCTTACTTCTGACAGCTGACCGGCGACTTCATCGAGGAACTGGCTACGGGCAGTGGTGATGCGAATTTCCGTTTCACCAATCTGCTGTTGAGCGCGTGCGATGGAAGCCTTGCGACCGGACATGGCACTGCTGATTTCTGCTTGCCGCCTTTGCAATCCAAGGAGCCTTGGTTTTCTCTCCAGGCCCTTGCGGACAAGTGTCTTCACGGAGGAGATTTCCTGACCAATCAGGTCGACCTGAACTTCGTCCGATAGGATCTGTTGTTCAAAACCATTGATCTCTTCGCGCAATTGCGCGACGCGCTGGCCAAGAATCTGGCTTGTGCCTGATTGGGTTTCGCGTCGTGACATGAAAATTGCGGTCTCGGAGTCGATCACTTTTTGAGCTGCCGGCTCGCTTTGTGCTTCGGCGGTTAGCCATGCGGGGAAGGAGATGTCTTCGGCATCAACCTGTTCGGCCTCAAGGCGGGCCTGCGCGGCGGCGAATGACCGGCGCTGACCATTGAGCACTTCAAAATTTGCCTTGGCCTGGGTTTCCTCCAGAACAACAACCGGGTCTCCCTCGGCTACACGGTCGCCGTCCTTCACCAGCAGTTCACGGATGATGCCACCTTCGAGGTGCTGAACGGTCTTGAGGCTGCCGTCCGGACTGACAATGCCCGGCGCAATGGCACCGCCGGCCAGAGGCACGAATGCTGCCCAACCGCCAAAAACACCAAAGAATGCAAAGACGAACGCAGCACCGATGATCGATGGGCCGCGCAGATTGCCATCAAGTTCGCCGGTTTCAGCCTCCACGGGAGCCACGAGTGCACGCAGGCGCTCAATGAGCTGCTCAATCATTTCCTTCATGAGCCTTCTCCGCGCGGCAATGGGGTCACGTTCGTTGCGCTTTGCGTGCTCTTGGCGCTGGCACGGATCACACCGCGTTGTTCAAGTGCTGCAAAGACCTCATCGCGCGGGCCGGAGGCGCGGAGTTGTCCGGCATCCAGCATCACCACATTGTCTGCAAGCGACAGGAGCTGCCGCTTGTGGGTCGAGATCAGGATTGTTGCGCCCTGGTCCCGTGCTTCGGTCAGCGCTTTAGCCAGAGCGGCTTCGCCGGCTGTATCAAGATTTGCATTCGGCTCATCGAGAACGATGAATTTTGGCGTTCCGAACAATGCGCGCGCCAGGCCAATGCGTTGGCGTTGGCCGCCTGACAATTGCGCGCCCTGCGGCCCGATGGGTGTTTCGTAGGCGTCAGGCAGGCGCAGGACCATTTCATGGACGCCAGCTGCCTGGGCGGCGGCAATGATGTCTTCAGCATCAGCATCCGTCATGCGTGAAATGTTGCTACGGATTGAGCCTGAGAACAGCTCGATATCCTGCGGCAGATACCCCACGTGATTGCCGATATCAGAGCGCGGCCAGTCGGCTATTTCGGCACCGTCGAGGCGCACATGGCCGGTGGTTGGCCGCCATGCACCAACCAGCATGCGGCACAGGGTGCTCTTGCCGGAGGCCGATGGCCCGATGATCGCGGTGATTGTCCCCGGCATCGCCTGAAAGCTGACCTGATTGATGGTCGGGTGTTCGGTGTTGGGATGCAGGAACGATACGTCTTCTACTGTCAGTCGTCCGGCAGGACTTGGCAGCGCCATGCCTTCATGCGCCAGGGGTGTTTCTTCGAACAGATTTGAGAGGCGTGTATGAGCCTCGCGGGCGCCGACGAATGCCCTCCATGCGCCAATGGCCTGATCTACAGGTGCCAGGGCACGTCCGAGCAAAATGGACCCTGCGATCATGCCGCCGGGTGTCATGTCGCCGCTTATCACAAGGGCTGCACCCACGCCAAGCACGCCAACCTGTGCGCCAAAGCGGAGGAAGCGAGACAGGCCAAGGAACAGGGCCATCCAGCGGGTGCCGCCATCCTGCTTCAATGAAGCTTCGTGGGTCTGGCTGAACCACCGTTGGGCAACGCGCTCCTGCATGCCCATGGCCTGCACGACCTCTGCATTGCGTACGGCCTCATCGGCCTGAGTGGTGGCGATCATTTGCTGAGAGCTGGCAGCGGACATCGCCGGGCGTGACGTCCGGTCGTTCAGTATCGCAACGATGAGAAGCGTGATCGCGGCCACAAGCGCCAGAACCCCCAGCCATGGGTGCAACAGGAAAATGAAAAGGACAAAGATTGGCGTCCACGGCGCATCGAAAAACGGATTGAGATTTGTCGATCCCAAGAAGCCCTGCAGTGACCCCAGGTCGCGCAGGGGCTGATTGCCGCCAGCGCGGTTGCCAAGTGATTTTGCAAGACTGGCAGACAGGACCTTTGGGCCGAGGGACCCGTTGATCCAGGCGGCTGTGCGTGACAGCAGCAGCAAGCGCACGCCTTCGAGAAGTCCCAGAACAATGAGTGCGACAAAGACGATGACGCTCAGGGCTATCAGTGTATCGCTGTGGCCCGTGGTCAGGACCCGGTCAAACACCTGCAGCATATAGATGGGAGTGGTGAGCATAAGCAGGTTCAGGAACGCACTGAAAACGCCCGCCAGCACAAAGCCCTTGCGCGCATTGCGTAATGCGTCAGCTAAATGGGCCTGTGGTGTACCGGTCTGGGGCAATTTTCCGTCCTTTTGTGTGTTCGCATGCAACTACGTCCCACCATGCAAATAGTCATCCATATTAGTCCAACCGTAGCTGAGCGTTTCTTTGTAGGCGAATGAGCCTTGAACCGATAGTTGGGTTGCATGCGGCGGTTAAGGTTAAATGAGAATTGCTACTTGGACCTGCTTCCAGGTTAGGTCGGGTAACTGCGAAGTTTGGAGTGGCGCTTTCGGCTCGAAAAGGCCGAAAAACATAGGTTTTTCATCGCGGTTGATCTGCCTACGGCCGCTTTCGTCCGCCTGTCAATCACCCGAAAGTATGATTGCTTTTTGGATGGTTTGGGCGCCTTGTACGACATGAAACTTTAATGAGGCGCATTGCGTTTTAGTGACCTCATTCAGGTGCATGTGTCGACCGCTCTGGTCGGATGAAATTTTGCGCATGACGGTCAACTCCAGCGTATTCGCGTGTTGAGACCTTGATCGGATATGCGCTGGGGGAAAGAGACTATGGCGATTATCCGTATTCCATCAGATCAGGCTGACATTGCCAGTGCGCTTGCTGCGGCCAATCCTGGCGACACGATTGAGTTTGAAGCCGGTCTCAACCAGACGGATTTCACGGTCACGGTCAACAACCTGACCCTCAACGCGGCTGGAGGTGAAGACTTTACCGTCACGCTCGCGACGCCCGGTGTGACGCAGGTCACGACCACCGGCGCGGGGTCGGTTGAGATCATCGGCAATGATGACGGGAACACCATCACCGACAGTTCGACTGGATCGTTCTTCCAGGACATTACGCTGGGCGATGGCACCGACACCTTGATTGCCGGCCGCGGCGCCGATGTCATTCGTGTTGGTGAAGGCACCAAGGCAATTGACCTGGGGGCTTTTACGGACGTTGGGCAGACCAATAGTGATGGCGGTTCCCTCAACCTGTCAGATACTGACTTCGTTGTTGCGGAAACCCGCGGCACATCCGAGATCAGCATCTTCAATTTCAGCCTTCAGGAAGATCAGAATGCGGGTGAGACCGATGACCGGTTGATCTTTGGAGGCACGACGCGGGCAGACTTTGCGGCCAATGCCAAGTTCTTTGTGGGGCAGACAATTACCGGTGGTCCGTTTCCCGGTGCCCTGACATCACTGGGTGGCTATACGGATACGTCCGATTGGAACCTGAGCATCGCGTTTGACTATGACGGTAACGGCCAGAACGACGCGATCTTCATGCTGCATGATCTGTTCGATGCCGATCAGCAGACACAGATGAAAACACTGCTAACCAACACTGATTTCACGCCTGCCGATATCGGTAACGAAGTGGAGATAGCGGCTGCCGATGAGGCCGGTTTCATCAACGGTACGCTTAACCCGCTTGGCAATGACAATATTGCCTTTGCGCTCCTGGTCGATCCGACCCGCGATGCTCTGAATGACGGCCAGCTGGATGTGGCGACCGGGCTGATCGCCTATCGAACCATTACGTCGGCGCTGGCCGCAGCCGGCGAGGGCGATGTTCTTGTGCTGGCGCCTGGCGACCATACCTTCGCAAGTACGATCAACAGCGTCACCGTCAGTGTGTCCAACATCACATTTGAGCCACTTGGTGCCGGTCCGGGTTCAATCCCGGCCATTACGCTGGCGTCTGGTGTGCAGGATTTTCAATCTCGGCTTGAAGCCGGCGGTCTGGAGATAACGGGAAGCGATACGTCGACTGCAGTCTCGTCGTTTGAAACAAACGACTTCTTCGTGGGCGGCGCTGGCGATGACGCTTTCACCAACTTCGACGGGATTGACACCTTCAACGGCATGGCCGGTGACGACACGGCCGGGTATTTACTGACCAGCAATGGCACGCTGACCTTCGATGGCGGCGAAGGTGGTGAGACCGAGGGCGACACAATTGCCCTTTTTGATGAAACGGGGCTCAATCAATCGGTTTTCCTCAACGGGAGTACGCAAGACGGTCTGGTTGCCGATGTCGGGCTTTTGCCAAATAGGGTCACTGCCACCAACGTTGAAAAGTTGAGTGTCAGCACGGGTGGTGGCAACGATGTTTTCACCCTCACCGGAAACCTCTCTGATGTTGGCATCCTGCAGGCGAACGTCTCCACCTTCTCTTTGACGGCGACTATTTTTACTACTGGCGGCAACAACTCATTTGATGCAAGTGGCCTGACGTCGACGACCGGCATCGCCTTTGTGGGCGCAGCTGGAAACGACACTTACATCGGCAGCATCGGTGGTGACCTGCTGTTTGACCAAGGTGGCGGCATCAACTCATTCACCGGTGGCGGCGGCGATGACGTGCTGTTCGTGACTGGCGGAGGAACCAACACGGCCCACTATGCCCTGTCGTCTGAAAACTATGTCATCACGACAGTCAATTTCGGAACCCAGGTTCAGGTGCGTGCGGTCAACGGCACGGAGGGGACTGATACTCTGACGGGTATCACACATCTGTCCTTCAACGGTGGTGCCGAGACGGGCGCTGTTACCCAGTTCGTGTCCAGCGGACGTTCTGATTTTGGTCTTGGGGCGGCCGATGAGATCGTTTTTGATGTTGGTGGATTTCTGGTGGTGAAGAGCGGTGAAGGATTTGGCTTTGGGTTCATGAATAATGACCGAACAGCCAGACTTCTTGGTGATTTCGACGGCGACGGTGACGCGGATTTTGTAGCCGAACTGAACGGATCGGGCGCTCATGTCGTTGTGGATCCAACCTCTGGCAATACGTTCATTGGTCAGGCCGACCGGACGGCAAAAGCGGTTGGTGACTTTGATGGGGATGGCGACGATGACATCCTGTTTACCCTCGACGCCGGCGGGCATCACGTCATCGGCAATGTTGGCGCTGCCAATGTGTTTCTTGGGCGGTCTGATCGCTCGGTGCAGGCCACCGGTGACTTTGATGGGGATGGCGATGACGACATCCTGATGAAGCTCACTGCGGGCGGGGCCCATGTTGTTGAGAAGATCAATGAAGCAAACGTCTTCATCGGTGGTGCAGATCGCACGGCACGTGCTGTGGGTGACTTCGACGGCGATGGTGACGACGACATCCTCATGGAGATCAACGCTACTGGTGCCTACGTGATTGAGAAGCTGGGCGAGGCCAATGTGTTCGTTGGGCGTTCAGACAGGACCGTTGTTGGTGTCGGTGACTTTGACGGCGACGGCGACGACGACATCCTGTTTACGCTGGATGCTGGTGGGCATCATGTCATCGAGAAGATCGGTGAAGCGAATGTGTTTGTCGGGCGCTCGGACCGCACCGCACAGGCCATCGGTGATTTCGATGGGGATGGCGACGACGACATCATGATGAAGCTCACCGTCGACGGCGCTCATGTCATTGAGAAGATCGGTGAGGCGAACCAGTTCTATGGCGAGATTAACCAGACTGTTTTTGATCTTGGCATGACCGATCTCGGCCTGGCATTTGAAGTGGTCTAGCCGTGTGGGCTAAATAGCCGGAAAAGCAATCCGCATACACATTACTCACAGGCCTGCCTCACGATAAAAGTGGGGCGGGCCTAAGTGTTGAAATCGCCTAGCTGACGCAGGTCAGATGCTGCGCCCTCAGGTGTCAGTCGACGCCGTAAAGCCTGCTGGAAGCCCACGCCATTCTTGGTGTGGGCTTGTTTCGTTGTGCACGTCAGCAGGTGAAGGATGGGGGGACATTATAAACCCATAAAAAATTTATTGAAATGATTTATCACATTTTTCGTGTGAAATTCCGGCGATATTCTGAGGGCACGGTTGGGGATCTTCCCGCCATTGTCAGTCCGAAGGAGCACGCACTATGGCTACAATCATCGTCCCGACAGACCAGCCGACGCTCTCTGCCGCCATTGCAGCCGCCGCGCCTGGTGACACCATACAGGTCCTTGAATCTGCCAATGGTGTGGATACGACGGTCACCGTTGACGGGCTGACATTCGAAATTGCGCCGAACCAAACATTCACGCTGACATTGGGGCCTGGGGTTCTAGATGTGACCCTGGAAGGTGCTGGCGAAGTCAATGTGATTGCGAATGATGCCGGCAACGACATCAGTGGCAATGCGGGTGCGAACAGGATTGTTGATGGCCAAGGTTCAGACATACTCACCGGTGGTCAGGAAGAGGACACGTTCTTCATCTCTGGCGGCAACAACGCGGTTGATCTTGGATCGTTTGCCGAGCGAAACGCCACCAACCCTTCAGGCGGACCGCTAAACGCTTCGGACATGGATACGGTTGTGGCATTCGGGTTTGCCGGAGGGCACGACACGATCGTGAACTTCACTCCTGAGGAGGATCAGGGGACGGGCGTCGAAAGCGACCAGATTGTCTTTGGCGGCCCGACCTTCAGCACCGCGCCCGTGTTTGCGGATTTCTATGTCGGGCATGCCGGCAATTCGGGGCAAGCCTGGCAAGGGTCGTTCACTGGTGCGCTCAGTGACCTTGGCGGGTATGCGGACAGTGCGACGGACTGGGAACTGACCGTGGCAATTGACACTGACCCGGGCACGCCGGGATACGAAGTGTCCTACACCTTTCATGATCTATTCGATGCTACTGCGCAGGCCCAGCTCAATGCTGTGCTGACCAATACAGATTTTTCCGGTGCGAATGGCGGTGGCATGTCGCAGGTAGCGGCTGCGGATGAGGCGGCGCTCCTGTCAGCGGTGCTGGCAGCGGATACGGAAGAGGGCGTGGATTTTGCCATTCTTGTGGACCCAAGCCGGAATGCCGCGGCCGACGGACAGATTGATCTGACGACCGGACTGACGGCGTTCAGCACCATCCAGGCGGCACTGACCGTTGCCACGGTCGGTGACGTGCTCATGCTCGTACCAGGTGACCACACTTTTGGCGGCACTGTTCCCGGTGTTCTGGTCAATGTTGAGTCCGTCAGCCTGCTGCCCCTGCAGAGCGGAGCTTTCACGCTTCCCTCTTTCGCACTCGATACCGGCGTTGAGAGTTTCACGTCTCTCATGGAGAGTGTTGGTGTCACCGTCAACGGCAATGCAAGCAACAACGATATCGAAGGCGATTCGGGTAACGACACCATTTCCGGTGGGGATGGGGATGATCGGATTTTCGGATCGGGTACGACCTCCGGCACTGACCAGCTTAATGGCGGCGGAGGCGATGACACCTTTGAGTACGTCCATGGCCGAAGCGGCACCGAGTCAATTGACGGCGGCAGCACGTCTGAAACCACCGGGGACCAAATCCAGTTCCTTTCACCTGGTCCGACATTTGATTCCATAACGCTGTCGGGCAGCGGTGCTGGACTGTCCATCGAGACATCGGGGGACGCGACCCCGGAAATCACCGCGACGAATGTCGAAGGCGTTTCTTTCGACCTCACTGATGGTCAGGATTCCTTGACTTTGACCGGGGATCTGGCGGCGGCAGGGATCAACCCGGCGCTTGCGCGCGGTGGCGTGTTTGTCTCGCTTGGAAACGGTGCTGATACCTTCAATGCAAGTGGACTTACCAGCGCGACGCCTCTTTCAGTTGCTGGTGGTGCGCAGGACGACAATATTACAGGCGGCCTCGGTGCCGACCTCCTCACCGGCGAGGGCGGCAATGACACGCTGAATGGCGGTGGCGGTACGGACACTGCAGTCTACGCGCTGGCTTCATCAAACTACTCGGTCGTCTTCAATGAGGGTGCCGGCACTTACACTGTGTCTGCGCTGTCAGGTGACGAGGGTATCGACACGCTGAGTTCGATTGAGCAACTTGCTTTCAGCAATGGGACGGAAACAGGTGCCATCGATGATTTTGTTGACGATGGTGGCCCCCGGTCCGACTTCACCGGCGATGGGGACGACGACATTTTGTTCCTGCTGGGAGGTGGCAACAAGGTCATTGGCAATGTCGGTGAAGCAAATCTCTTTATAGGCGGGAGTGATCGTACGGCCCGACTCGCAGGTAACTTCGATGGTGATGGCGACAGCGACATTCTCATGGAGCTGAATGCCGGTGGGGCCTATGTGGTCGAGAATATCGGCGCGCCCAACGCGTTCATCGGTCAGGCTGACAGAACTGCTCGGGCGGTGGGTGACTTCGATGGTGACGACGATGACGACATCCTGTTTACCCTTGATGCTGGTGGCCATCATGTGATCGGCAAGTTTGGCGAGGCCAATCAGTTCATTGGTCGAAACGACCGTTCCGTACAGGCAACGGGTGATTTTGATGGGGATGGTGACGACGACATCCTCATGAAACTCACCGCGGGCGGCGCTCATGTTGTGGAGAAAATCGGTGAGGCGAATGTGTTCCTGGGCGCAGCAGATCGCACCGCGCGTGCCGTCGGTGATTTCGATGGCGATGGCGACGACGATATCCTCATGGAACTCGACGGGACCGGGGCCTACGTCATTGAGAAAGTCGGTGAAGCGAATACGTTTGTTGGTCGGGCTGATCGGACAGTCGTTGGTGTGGGTGACTTTGATGGTGATGGCGACGACGACATTCTGATGCAACTGGACGCCGGCGGTGCATATGTCATTGAGAAAATCGGTGAGGCGAACGTCTTTGTTGGCCGAACCGACCGGACGGCGCGTGCCATCGGTGACTTTGACGGCGATGGGGACGACGACATCCTCATGGAGATTGATGCAACCGGCAATCATGTGATTGAGAATGTCGGTGACGCCAATCTCTTTGTGGGATACTCGGACCGTGATGCGGCGGACCTTGGTCTCACGGACCTAGGTCTGGCCTTTGAAGTGCTCTAGCCATTTAGGCTAACTGGCCACCCAGACCGGTTGGACTTTTCTGCTGCAGGTCGGAAGCCTTATTGTTGGTCATTCGATCCAGCATGCCGCACGCGGACTACTCTCAGGCCTGCCTCGCAAGGAAATGTGAGGCAGGCCTTTTTGTGCGCCCGGTACCTACCAAAATACAATCAGAAGATGAGGTCGGCCTGGCGCACAGCCTGTGAGTGCGAATAAAACCCAAGAAATCTGCAATTGTTGCGAGTAGGAGACTCTACTTTCCCTCTACTTTTACGTTAAATTATCGCTAAGTAGGGGGCAATGTCGCGGGGTGTAACCGGCCATGCGATGCGTTGGAGTATATCTGCATCATGGCGACACTGATTGTAGGGATTACCGGGCCATATTATGATCTGCCAGCTGCTTTGAATGCTGCGCAGCCAGGCGACACCATCGTCATTAACACGCCGAGGTCGGGTGGTGGTGATTACTCGCATGGCTCGGTTTGGGACGAGGGCCTGACGATCCGAACGACGACGGATGTGGGGACCGTCCAGTTTGGTCTGACGGGCGGTGTCTTCAACGTCACAGGCGCCGGGCCGTCCAACTTTGTAATTTTCGGGAACGCCAATAACAACATCCTGACTGCCGGTGATGGCAATGATGTGTTCTTTGGTGCTGCGGGTAACGATACGTTCAATGGCGGCGGTGGCCGAGACATTGGCTCCTACCTCTATGACCCTGCGGGCGTGAACATAAACCTTGGCACGGGCACTGGCACCGACGGGTACGGTGGAACAGACACCCTCAACTCCATTGAGGCCCTCGCAGGCAGCCACTTCGGTGATACCCTGATAGGTGGCTCAGGTGATGATCTGTTTATCGGTTTTGCCGGGAACGACACCATAAACGGCGGCAGCGGTACGGACACGGCCTCCTACGAATTTGTCGGAGGCACCACAGGCGTCACCGTGAGTCTCATCAGTGGCGCGGTCAGTGATGGCTATGGCTTCTTTGATACGCTGATCTCGATCGAAGATGTTGTTGGCAGTGACTACAATGACCACTTCGTCGGCAATAGTGAAAACAACAAGTTTTATGGCAATGCTGGCAGCGATGTCATCGATGGTGGCGGTGGCCAGGACACTGCTGTCTATGAAACTGCTCAGACCAGTGTGAATGTGAATCTTGCGACCGGTCGGGCAACCGACGGCCTTGGGTCTACAGACACGTTGCGGAACATAGAAGCGATTACCGGCGGCATATTTGGCGATGTTCTAACCGGCGACAGCAATAGCAACCGGCTTGAAGGTCTTCTGGGAGCCGACAGGCTTGATGGTGGCGGTGGCACCGATCTGGCCGACTACTCCCGGTCGGCGGGAAGCGTGAATGTCAACCTGGCTGCTGGCACTGCATCCGACGGCTTCGGCTCGACGGATACGTTGATCAGCATCGAGACTGTCTTCGGCTCGAATTTTGCCGATACTCTGACAGGCGACTCCGGAGACAATCTGTTTTCCGGCCTTCGCGGCAATGACATCATCAATGGCGGAGGCGGCGCTGACGTTGTGCTCTATGCCTTTGCGGCAAGTGCGTACACGGTCACGTTCAACGCGGGCAGCAATACTTACACGGTTGTTGATACTACAGGCGTCGAAGGCACTGACACGCTCTCGTCCATCGAGTTTTTGAGTTTCAGTGATGTCGGGCTTGTCGACATCACGGTTGTTGCGCCGGATCCGGCCGATGAGACTTTTGTCGGCGATTCATTGGACAACACATTCACGCCGCGTGATGGCGATGACACGGTGAATGGTGCTGGCGGCAAAGACACGGTGGATTACAGCACCAGCCCATCGGCCATCAACGTCAACCTTGCAACGGGTGTGGTGTCGGATGGTTATGGGGATACGGACACCCTGACGAGCATTGAAAGCGTTATCGGCAGCGCTTTTGGCGACACGCTGACAGGTAGTGGCGCCGATAATGATTTTACCGGTGGTGGTGGCAACGACACGATCACAGGAGCTGCAGGGACAGACCGTGCGATCTATGCTCTGGCTCAATCGAGTTACACAGTCTCTTTTGATCTGGGCACCGGCACATACCGAGTGGTGGCTAAAAGCGGCAATGAGGGGACCGATACACTTTCGGGCATCGAAACGCTGTCCTTTAGCGGTGGTACGGTGGATGTGGCGATTGCCGACGCTTTGCCGCCTCCTGTCATCCTGACAGGCGACGACACCGACAATACGTTCACCCCGGGTGTGGGCAACCATACGATTGATGGACGGGGCGGGATTGATACGGTGTCCTATGCGGGTGCTCCACTTGGTGTGGAAGTTGACCTTGCCGCGGGCACCGCATCCAACGGTCGTGGCGGTGTCGATACGCTGACAAGCATCGAACGCATCATCGGCACTGATCATCAGGACAGACTGACCGGTAGTGACGGGGATGATATCTTCGAGTTCACGTCTGGCAACGATATCATTGATGGCGGAGCCGGCTTCGATACGCTTTCTCATGCGTCCGGCACGACAGGTCAGACGATTGTGGTTGGCTACAACGACATCGAACGATATGTCGGAACCGACTTTCAGGATATTTTCAAAGACAACAACAATCGCCACGCGCCTGAGACGTTTGATGGCGGTACGGGGATAGACATCCTCGACTATGAGGGTTCGAGCGCGAGTTATGTCGTCGACTTCACCTCCAACACAACAGTTGATTCACAGGTTGGCTCGACTGACACGCTGGTAAGCATCGAGCATGTGGTGGGCAGCTTTCAGTCCGACACATTCATCATGGCGCCGAATACAATTGCCAGCGGTTCCTTGGGCTCTGATCTCGCTACTTTCATTTCAAACGGGTCTGGCGTGACGATCGGGCTTTCGGGAGCTGCGCGGAGCGGGACTGACACATCGGGCAACACGTTTGAACTCTATGATATTGAGCGACTGGAAGGCTCCGAGTTCGGGGATAATTTTACTGGCAGTTCAATTGACAATGCGTTCCGTGGACGTGGCGGAAATGATGTTATTGACGGCGCTGATGGAGTCGACAAGGCAATTTATGCTTTGGCATCTAATCAGTACACGGTCGTTTTTAACGAAGCTCAAGGTACGTTTACGGTTACGGCATTAAGCGGCACCGAAGGTGTTGATACGCTCAGCAACATTGAGATCCTCTCATTTGAGGGCGGCACGACGGACGTCAGCATCTGGGCTGCAGCGGGGCTGCCAGAACCAGATCCGAATAATCTGGTCGGTGATGACACCGACAATACCTTCACACCCGGGGCAGGTGACCAGACGATCGACGGACGTGGCGGTATCGATACCGTGTCCTATCTGGGTGCTCCTAGTGGCGTGACCGTCAATCTTGCGACCGGCGTTGCATTGGATGGGCAGGGCGGAACGGACACGCTCACCAGTATTGAGCGGATTGTTGGCAGCAGTTTTGATGATGCGTTAACCGGCAGCTCCAATGACGAGATATTTGTTGGCAGTGCTGGCAATGATGTCATTCATGCGGCCGGTGGATATGATGTGCTTTCCTATGCCGATCTGAGCCATGGCGTGGCGGTTCACCGATTTGCCGGTGTGGTGGAGCCACTTCCTTTTCCTTTCTCGGGATCCCAGAAGGACACCATTTCAGGCATTGAAGCGTTTGTCGGCAGCAGATTTAATGATGTGTTTGTCGAACATCCAGACATCCAACTGCTCGATGGTGGTGCTGGGACCGATCACTATTCCCTGCAGTTCAGTTTGGAGGGCGTGACAGTTGACCCGGGAAATGGCCTGGTATCATTTTCTGGAGGCCGCCAAGTCTCGATTTCAAACCTCGAGAGCTTCTTCTTAGGGTTGGCCAATGACAAGTTCGTCTGGGATAGCAGTGTCACCTTTGTGCACGGGGCCCAAGGTTCAAATGAAATAACTTTTCGAAATCATGACAGTGGCGTTACCGTTTCAGCGGACTCGAATACGAACGATTTTGATGCGAACGGAAGGCAATTCAGCATAGAGCGCTTCAGTATCCTGGAAGGGTCTGCTTTCGCAGACTCTCTAACTGGCTATTCTAGCGGATCTAACTATCTAACAGGGCTTGGCGGAAACGATGCCTTGATTGGACAGACCGCGAACGATACAGCGGTTTATGCGCTAGGAATTGATCAGTATACGGTCCAATACAATGCAATTGCAGATACTTTCACGGTCACAGCGCTAAGTGGTGCCGAGGGCGTCGATACCCTGAGCAATATTGAAACCCTGTCATTTGAAGGCGGCACTGTAGACGTTGATATCTGGGCGGCTGCTGGTCTTTCCAATCCTGATCCCAATGTTCTTGTCGGTGACAACACTGACAATACGTTCGCACCCGGTGCCGGTGACCAGACGATCGATGGGCGTGGCGGTATCGATACCGTGTCTTATCTGGGTGCCCCTGGTGGCGTGACAGTCAATCTTGCCACCGGTACTGCATCTGATGGACACGGTGGAACTGACACGCTCACCAGTATTGAGCGGATCATCGGGTCTGCTTTTGCCGACAATCTGACAGGCAGCGATGCGGACGAGTTTTTTGTGGATGCCGGTGGCTCAGACAACATTCACGCCGGGGGCGGGTTTGATGTTTTGTCCTACGAAACCAGCAGCATGGAAATCTGGGTCAACTGGCAAACAGTGGGAAAAGTTACTTCGTGGACCGGTTCTGGCTTTGGTCCGGATACAGACATAACAACTGGTGTAGAAGGGTTTATTGGTTCGGCGCACCGCGACCGATTTTTTGATATTGACGGTGACAACTCCTACGACGGCGCTGGTGGTGCCGCCGATATGTTGTCTTTCATGCAGAACACTGCCGCTGTAACGGTGGATCTACGTCAAGGCCGGGCGATAGAGTCGAATGGATCGGTCAATGTCTTCAGCAATATTGAGCATGTCAGTGGATCTGACTTTGATGACCGCTTTGTGTGGGCTCCCGGCGTTGGATTGAGCGGTGGGCAGAGCGGTCGAGATACACTCTCTTTTGCCCAACACGAATACGCGGTTTCGTATGATGTGCGTGGTCACGTGAATGGCACTGACGCCAATGGAAGCGAGATTGATGCAGGGGGGTTTGAGATCGTCGAAGGCTCTGCGTTCAACGATACTCTTACCTATTCTGGTTCCGGTGATGTCGTTCTTATTGGCCTCGCGGGTAACGATTCACTGGGCGGCGGCTGGGTCGGATCAACGACAGAGACATGGATCAGTTATCGGCTTGATCCTGCTGGAGTGTCGGTAAACCTCACGGGCAACACAGCGACCGATGGGTTTGGTGACACGGATAGCTTGCAGGCCATCAAAGGCGTTGAGGGCTCAAATTTTGCGGATAGTCTGACCGGTAACAATGATGACAATGTTTTCCGCGGTCTTGATGGCAATGATTTGATCGACGGCGCCGGCGGCGCCGACACTGCAATATATGCGTTGGCTGCGGATCAATACGACGTAATCCATAACCTCACGACCGGCACCTACGATGTTGTCGCGCTCAGTGGGGGCGAGGGTACGGACACGCTGCGCAATGTTGAAACACTGTCATTTGATGGTGGTACGACAGATGTCGCTATCTCATTTGCTGTCACCAAGGTAACTTCGTCTGCGACCTCCGACTTTGACGGCGACGGTGATGACGATGTTGTCTTCAAGCTGACCGCCAGTGGGAACTCTGTCCACAACAGCGCGGATGGCACCGGCGGTGGCTGGATCGGCTATGCGGATCGGACAGTCATCGGCACGGGCGATTTCAACGGCGATGGCGATGCGGATCTGTTGTTCCGCTTTACGGGCGGCAACCACTCAGGCTTTGACAGTGGCGGCGGTGGTCCGTGGCTTGGTCGCTCTGACCGCACGGCTGTGGCTGTCGGTGATTTCAACGGGGACGGCGATGATGATGTGCTGTTCCAGTTTGCCAATGGCAACAAGCACATTGCGGATGCGGACAGCGGGAATACATGGGTCGGCTTTGCTGATCGCTCCATTGAAGCTGTCGGCGACTTTGATGGCGATGGCGATGATGACGTGCTGTTTGAGCTCAATGCCGGCGGCTATGTGACCAACAATGTGGATGGCACCGGCGGGCGCTGGCTGGGTGGCCCGAACCGCGACGTTGCCGGCATCGGCGACTTCGATGGCGACGGCGATGATGACATTCTGTTTGTGCTGAATTCCGGCGGCCACATCATCAATGATGGCGAAGGCGGCGGCATGCAGTGGTTCGGCTTTACGGACCGCAGCGTCGCAGGCATCGGAGATTTCGATGGCGACGGCAATGACGACATCCTGTTCCGTCTGTCAGACGGCAACCACACGATCATCTCTCCCAATGGCGTCGGGCGCTGGATTGCGCGCACCAACAACACGGTGCGCGATGTGGGCGACTATGATGGTGACGGCGACGACGACATTCTGTTCGAGGCACCCGGCGGCGGTTTCGTGGTTGATCAGGCCGACGGTGGCGTAGGCCTTGGCATGTACTTCCTGGACCGCACACTTGTGGCCGGAGACCCGCTGGGCATCGGCCTCACCAGTGACGCTGACCTGGTGTAGGATGTTCCGCTAGGCAAGGACCAAAGAGTAAAAGCATTATGGCCATCTTGAACGTCGGGACTCTTGGGCCTTACTTCGACCTGCAGTCGGCGCTTGATGCTGCGCAACCTGGCGACACGATCATCATCAATACCTTGAACCCCGGCGGCGGTGACTACGCCCATGGTTCGGTATGGGATGAAGGCATCACCATCACGACAGCGGTTGATGTCGGGACTGTCCAGTTTGGTCTGACTGGCGGCATTTTTGATGTCACTGCCACAGGTCCATCGGACTTCATCATATTCGGTAACGCCAACAACAACATCCTTACCGCCGGAGATGGGGACGATTTGTTGTTCGGTGCTGCGGGCAACGACACACTTAATGGCGGGGCCGGCGCCGACATCGCTTCCTACATCTATGATCCAGCCGGTGTGAGTATCAACCTTGCGACAGGAACGGGCACGGACGGTTTCGGCGGAACAGACACACTCAATTCCATTGAAGCACTAGCCGGTAGCCAGTTTGGCGACACGCTGATTGGCGATGCGAACGACAATTACTTCCTGGGCCTTGGCGGCAATGACACCATCAACGGTGGTGATGGGATCGACACGCTGTCATATGAAGACGTTGGACTGGGCGGCGGTGCTGTCACAGTCAATCTCGCGACGGGCGTGGCGACTGACGGTCTCGGCGGTACGGACACGATCTCTGGCATTGAGTATGTCATCGGCACACTCTTCGACGATACGTTGATCGGTGATGCCAATGATAATCAGTTTCTGCCTGACCGTGGGAATGACATGGTCAACGGCGGTGGAGGTGTTGATACGGTATCGTACATCTCGTCCACTTCAAGTGTGGTCGTCGACTTGGGCGCTGGCACTGTCTCTGAAGGATTTATGCCTACAGATCAGTTGATCAGTATAGAGAATGTCATCGGAAGTAGATCTTTTGACTCGATATGGGGGGATGCTTCGGACAATGTCATCGAAGGACTTCAGGGCGCTGACCGTATTGATGGATTGGGTGGATTTGACACGGCAAGCTATGCGTTGTCTTTGGCTGGCGTGGCAGTGGACCTTTCGACCGGTCTGGCGGCTGATGGTTTTGGATCCAACGATGCACTAATCAATATCGAAGGCGTTGTCGGATCGCAGTTTGATGACAGGCTGACAGGCGATGCGGAGGCAAATCGATTTAGCGGATTGTCTGGAGATGACATCATCGACGGAGGTGATGGTACCGATGAAGCGGTTTACGCGCTTTCCTTAACTGCATACACAATCACGTACCAAGCGGGCGCCAAAACATACACTGTGGCGGCTCATGCCGGTGGAGAAGGCAACGATACTCTTACTTCAATAGAATTACTTTCGTTTGCTGGTGGCGAGCCAATTGATATACGGATATTGGCACCGGACTTGTCATCTCAAAATCTTGTCGGAGACGAACTGGACAATTTTTTTGTTCCAGGAGATGGCGATGACACGGTCGATGGCGCTGGTGGTCACGACACCGTGGACTACAGCGATAGTCCTGCGGGAATAAGTGTAAACCTTGAAACTGGGGTTGTGTCCGACGGGCACAACGGTACCGATAGTCTGACAAGTATTGAGAGCGTGATAGCCAGCTCCAATGCAGATATTCTTATAGGAAGCGGCGCTGATGAGTCATTTTCTGGCGGAGATGGTGATGACATTATCAATGGTGCAGGCGGTTCCGACCGTGCGGTTTATGCGCTCGCGTTGCAAAACTACACGGTCACCTTTGATGCGGCCACAGGTACGCATTCTGTCGTAGCGAATAGCGGCAATGAAGGATCGGATGTTCTTTCTGGCGTTGAGTATCTTGGGTTCAATGGCGGCGTTGATGTTATTGCTATCGATGATGCGTTGGCGAATGCTGGTGATGACACGCTAGTCGGGGGTGCAGGCGACGATTTTTTCCTGCCCGGCGATGGGCAAGATGAAATTGATGGGGGGGATGGGTTCGACACAGTGGACTATTCGCTTAGCCCCTCAGGAGTCATAGCCGATCTCTCAAGCGGAATTGTCGAAGATGGATATGGAAATATCGATACGCTGACAAGTATCGAACGGCTTCTGGGCAGCAGGTTTGATGACAATCTGACTGGCAGCGGCGCAGATGAGTCTTTCAGGCCCGGCACAGGGTCCGATGTGATCGATGGTCGAGGTGGTGACGATACAATTGATTATTCCGACAGCGTAGCTTTTGTCACAGCGAATTTGCTTGCTGGTACAGCTGTAAATGGTGTTGGAGACACGCACACTCTTGTCAGTATAGAGCGGATAATTGGGAGTGACTTCGACGACTCTCTGATAGGAAACTCTGCGGATAACTTCTTCCTACCAGGTCGTGGTAGTGACACCATTGATGGTGCCGGTGGGTTTGATACTCTTTCATTTGCTGACAGTATCTTGGGCGTTCAAGTATACCTTCCAAATTCCGAAGCAGTTCAACTCCGGGTACGACCAAGTGAAGCTGATTTTGACTCCTTTGTCGGTGTAGAGGGATTTATTGGCAGTGATTTCACTGATGAGTTCCATGATGTTCAAGGAGAGCACAGTTTTGACGGCGGCGATGGCATCGATCGGCTTTTCCTGAGTGAACATACGGAGAGTTTGGTTGTTGACTTTCGGCATGGTCAGCTTCGCGAGGCATCGGGACTCACCAATACAATTACGAATATTGAGCTTGTATCGGGTGGTCATGGCGATGATAGATACGTTTGGGCGCCAGGCGTATTGATCGTCGATGGACTTCATGGCCGCGATACAATTGCGTTCACAGATCATGAAACTGCTGTGACAGTTGCACTCTACGGAAACACTGATTCCGATGCGGACGGGAATTCATTTACGGTTAGCAGTATCGAGATTGTCGAAGGCAGCAGCTTTGACGACCATTTGACAGGTGCATACTACGCCGGGTCGATGGTGATTGGTCTGGCAGGCGACGACGTTTTGGTTGCTTTCGGATCTGGCGTTGGGTCGACATGGGCGAGCTATCACCTAGATCCTGCCGCAGTGCGGGTTGATCTAGAATCTGGAAGTGCAACGGATGGTTTTGGCGGAACTGATTCGCTGGATGGTATTGATGCAGTAGAGGGCTCTAGCTTTGACGACCTACTCAAAGGCGATTTAGACAGCAACACTTTTCGTGCTCTCGCGGGCGATGACCAGATTGACGGTCGTGGTGGTGTCGACAAGGCGATGTATTCGCTTGCCCAAAATCAATACACGGTTACCTATGACAGTGGGTCGAACAGCTACACAGTCACGGCACTGAGCGGGGACGAGGGGACAGACACGCTCACTAATATTGAGATTCTGTCATTCAATGGCGGTACGACGGATGTGGCGATTGCCGATGCGGTGACGCCGCTGGATACTACGTCCGACTTCGACGGCGACGGGGACGATGACATCGTCTATTCGCTGACGGCGAGCGGGAACTCTGTCTTCAATAATGCAGATGGCACGGGTGGTGGCTGGATCGGCTATTCGGATCGCACTGTCATTGGCACCGGTGATTTCAACGGCGACGGTGATGCTGATCTGTTGTTCCGCTTTGCGGATGGCAATCACTCGGGCTTTGATAGTGGCGGTGGTGGACCGTGGTTCGGTCGCTCGGATCGCACGGCTGTGGCTGTGGGTGATTTCAACGGGGACGGCGATGATGATGTGCTGTTCCAGTTCGCCAATGGCAACAAGCACATTGCGGATGCGGACAGCGGCAATACATGGGTCGGCTTTGCTGATCGCTCCATTGAAGGTGTCGGCGACTTTGATGGTGATGGCGATGACGACGTGCTGTTTGAGCTCAATGCCGGCGGCTATGTGACCAACAATGTGGATGGCACCGGCGGGCGCTGGCTGGGTGGCCCAAACCGCGACGTTGCCGGCATCGGCGACTTCGATGGCGACGGCGATGATGACATTCTGTTTGTGCTGAATTCCGGCGGCCACATCATCAATGATGGCGAAAGCGGCGGCATGCAGTGGTTCGGCTTTACGGACCGCAGCGTCGCAGGCATCGGCGATTTCGATGGCGACGGCAATGACGACATCCTGTTCCGTCTGTCAGACGGCAACCACACGATCATCTCTCCCAATGGCGTCGGCCGCTGGATTGCGCGCACCAACAACACGGTGCGCGATGTGGGCGACTATGATGGTGACGGCGACGACGACATTCTGTTCGAGGCACCCGGCGGCGGTTTCGTGGTTGATCAGGCCGACGGTGGCGCAGGCCTTGGCATGTACTTCCTGGACCGCACACTTGTGGCCGGCGACCCGATGGGCATCGGCCTCACCAGTGATGCTGACCTGGTGTAGCTTGTCCGTTTAGGTTGGGCTGACACCCGTAATTTCGAAGAGACTGCCTGACAGCGGAGCTGCGGCGAGTTCATCGTCGGAAAGGCCAATGCTGGCGGAGGTCACATAGAGCGATTTGCCGTCTTCGCCGCCAAAGGCACAGCTTGTGGGGCGGGGAACGGGCATGTGAATCTGACGCACCGTTTTGCCACTCATCCGGTCAAGGCCACGCAGGCAGGCGCCATCCCAGAATGCGATCCACAGCAGGCCATCGGGGCCAACGGTCATGCCGTCCGGGTATCCATCATCCGGTTCAAACTGTCGGAAGACAGAAAGCTGCAGGGGGGCTTGCTGTTCAAGTGGCGCGACGTATGTAATTTGCCGCGCGGAGTCATTTAGAAAAACTCGGTTGTCGGCAGGGTCAAAGGCGGGACCGTTTGTCACCATGAAGTCGGTCGCCATGGTCGACAGGATGTTGTCGGGGGACAGCCGATACCAGGCACCGGTTGCTTCTTGCTCGCGGTTGTCCATCGAGCCGGCCCATAGGGACCCGTCGGGCGCGAGCTTTCCATCATTGAACCGCATGTGGGACGCGTGGTTGGTTGGTGCTGCGAGTTTTTCCAGCGTGGGCGTGGTCCCGGGCTCGGGAAGGCTGACGGCGTAGAAACCATCTTCCAGAGCGGCCACGAGCGTATTGTCCGGGCGAACAGCAAGGCAGCCGATCATCTGGGGGAGTGGCCAGCTCTGTTTTTCATCTGTCTTCGGACGAAATAGATGAATGGCAGGTCGCTTTATGTCGACCCACAGCAGGCCTTGATGGTGCGGGGACCAGACCGGTCCCTCGCCAAGCACCGATTTGGTTTGCCAGGCTGTGCGGATGAGAGGCTCTTTACTCATGCGGGGTCATGCAGCCGCGCGAGAATACCGCCATCCATCTGCAGTGTGGCGCCGGTCATGAAGGTGGCGTCTTCAGAGCTAAGGTAGAGCGCTGCTTTTGCGATTTCTTCCGGCTGGGCGATGCGGCTGACCGGATGCGTTGTCTCAAGCTCTGCAAACGCATCGTCGTTGCCGTCAAAGCCCGCTCTCAACATTGGTGTGTCTACTGCTGCCGGAGCAAGCGTCATGACGCGCACGGAGTTGCCGAAATCCAGCGCCAGTGCGCGGGTCAGTCCGTGCAAGGCTGCTTTGCTTGTTGCATAGGCTGAAAAGCCCGGTTTTGTTGCCGTTGCGTGGACGCTGCCGATATTGATGATGTTGCCGCGTGCCGGGGCCATGATGGCATGGAGCGCACGGGCAAGGGCAAAGGGGGCGCCGAGATTGACGTCAAGCGTCTCGCGCCAATGTGCCCAATCGAGGGTTGTCGCGTCGCCCAGATGCTGAACCGCGGCATTGTTGATGAGCGTGTTCAAAGTCTGATTGCAGGCTTCGTCGATTTGATCTGCCAGCGCCTGTGCCGCCTGTTCGCCTCGCCCAACCTGGGCAAGATCGGCAGAGATGAAGTGGTCGCAGGTGCCTAACGGTGCCTCAATGGCATCGATACCAATCACCCGGAAGCCGGCCTCGCGAAACACCCGGCCCATTGCCTGACCAATGCCGCCGCTGACCCCGGTAATGGCTACAGTGCGCATCAACCTTTGATCTCCAGAAACCCGAAGAGCAGATCCATCGCCGTTTCAGATACACGGGCTACGGCATCGCTGGAGTTGGAGCCATTGTGGCTGCCAAAGATGCAGCGATCAAACGAACGCAATGGCGAGTTGTCTGGCAGGGGCTCGATCTCAAAAACGTCCAGAGCCGCTGAGTGGACCGTTTGGTCGTTCAGGCCTTTGATGAGGGCGCTTTCGTCAATGACGGGGCCGCGAGACACGTTCACGACCCGAACCCCGGCCTTGAGGTGGTTCAGGAGTCCCGTATTGAACATGTGGCGTGTGTCGTTGGTGAGCGGGCAGGTAAAGACAAGGAAATCAGCTTCGGTGACCCGGTTCGGCCACTCCGCCCGCTCTATGGAAGCGTCGGCAGGTGTCTTGGCGAAGGGGTCATAGGCGATGACCTTCATGTCCGCCGCGAGCAGGCGCTTTGCTGTTTCCATGCCGATGTCGCCAAGGCCGACAAGGGCCACGGTCTTGTCAGCAAGTGAAATGCCGGATGGCTTTGGCCATGCGTTCTGTGTGCGGATTTCTCTGTCGATCATGAATGTCTGGCGAGCAAGGCCCGACACATAGTTCATTGCGACGTCGGCCACTTCCTTGCCGAACACGCCTGGCGTGTTGGTGATCTTGAGGTCAAGGCTCTCAGCTGCTTTGAAATCTACATTGTCGACGCCGACGCCCCATTTGACGCAGGCGCGCAGCTTGCCCGCCTTTCCGGCTTCAAGGACGCGGGCTGTGGCCGGGTCGTCGCCGATGATCCAGCCGTCCATGTCGGGAAGGAGGTCGCACAACTCATCCTCGGTCATGATCTGCACAACGTTGGGGGCAACAAGGTCGATGCCTGCGTCTGCAAAGCGTGGCCGGAAATTGTCGATCATGCCCAGCATTGGCGGACAGGTCACCAGAACAGTCGCCTTGGATGTGCTCATGACTGGTCTCCTCGCGCGTAAAGCGCCAGGGCTTCTGCAAGAGACCATTCTTCGGGGCCGTCAATGTCCACAGATTCCAGCATGGGCGTTGGAAACATCATTGGTTTTTTGCCGATGCGGGCCTGGGTGGCGGCAAAGCTGTCCCGGGAGAAGAGGTAGAGGTTGGAGTTTTCCTCAAACCACATCTCAAGATCCTGGGTGCGGATGAGATTGTCCGGGTCGTGATTAACCGGACTGCCGTCCTCACGGTAGAAGCGCGTTTGAACCTGGTTCACGGTGAACAGGCTGTCAGCCTCACCTGCGGACGTTCCTGCGGTATACGCCTCCAGGGCGCTGCGAATGGTCGGCGCGCCGAGCAGTGGATTGGTCGTATGTGTCATGGCGTAGATGTCGGCATCTACATTGGCAACATCATCGCCAAGCACGAGGTTCATGCTGACCATGTCGCCACAGATTTCCGGCTTGCGGTCGCGGATCAGGATGCGTCCATTGGAGTCGCCGTCATTGAGGCCGGAGTCGGCCAGAATTTCTCGCGCGTCCGTATTGATGACGACTTGCGATATCTCCGGCAGGGACAGAAGCGTATCCAGAATCCAGCGGTAGAGGGGCTTTCCGGCAAGCTCGCGGAAGTTCTTTGATTTGACCCGCTCGCTGTGGGCTTTCATGGGCAAAAGCGCAACGATGCGCGGCGTCTGTGACACTGTTAGCTCCGTCAAAATCCGACACTATCGCGGATAGAAGTACTCTTCTTTTCGCTGGCGCGACAGGCGACGATGTTCATTCGCGCCAGCATAAGTGCCCCAGTATTGCATGAAGCGGAACGCAAGTATCTCGCCTGCGACCTTGTGGAAACACTTGTCGGCAATTGCCTGCCCCCAGTCCAGCATCACGCCGGAGAAGAAGTAGCGCAGGAAGTCTGCAAAATTCACGTGCAGCTCGGGCATGATGGCCTGCAGGGCAATTGCTTCGCGCTCATAGCGCACTTTGACCTTGTGCCAGCTTTCCTCGTGGATGTGGATAACGGGCGCGTCGGCGACATAGGCGACCTTGAAGCCGGCGATGGTCAGGCGCTTGGCAAGCTCCATATCCTCAAGGCCAGTCAGATCCTCATCAAACTGATTGGTTACCCATTGCTCTTTCAGGACGGCAGCATTTGCGTTGTTGCAGAAGAACCCTTCCTGCGGCACCTGCGACGTGTCCGGATAGTATTTTCTGAACAGCTGCTCTTCCGAGTATCGGGAAATATCGTGGCCCTGCTGGCGACCGTAGCTATAGACGATGCCGTTAGTGCCAAGTGGCGCGACAAGATTCACCAGCCATCGCGGATCATTGGGAATGCAGTGACCTGATATGAACACAAGGGCGCGACCCTTCGCGGCGTCACACCCCATATTGAGGGAGCGTCCGAAGGTGAAGTCGTCCTTGGCAATATGGACGATGCGGCAGCCGTGTTTCTGCGCAATTGGGAGTGTGTCGTCGGTGGAGCCAGAATCCACCAATACAACTTCCATCGCGTTTCCATCCAGTTCCTGCGACGCAACAGCCTCGAGCACCGGCCCGAGCCATTTGCCTTCGTTAAACGTGCGGATGACGATACTGATGTCCACCCAAACTACCTCTTGATGGCTGTTCACTGCCGCCAGCATAGACCTGAAACAGTTGCAGGTTGTTTACCGCATATGCACCCTGCCTGATACAGTATCTTGGCGTTCCATTGTGTCGTTCGATATTTGGAATTGACCGTGTTGCTGGAACGCTTCTGCGGCTTCGTAGGTATGTGTTTAAGTTGACCGCCTCCTGAGTTTCGGACCGAGGTGCGGCTTCAAGGTCCATCACACAACAGGCAATGGAATTGCTTCATCGACTAAGACACTTGACCAAACGGGCCATGACCTCGGCAAGCAGTATGACTGCAGCTTCGGTTATGGCGCGAGCGTTCGCGTTTCTGGCTCCGATTCCTTTTGTGACGGCCTACTTCGAGACTCCCGTTGTCGCCCTTTGGTTTGTCATCCTTACTTTTCAAGCGTTTGCGACGGCTGTAATAGGCGTGCTGCCCACAATCCTGATGCATATGGTTTCGTATGCCAATGCGGGGTCATCGCAGATTGGGAACCAACGTGTCGGTTTTGACTCGACCGACAATGGCGGGCCCAACACTCTACTTTTGAGCCAGCTGGCGCGATTCCTGAGCTCCACATTTGTTGTATGCGCACTCGCTTGGATTGTTGTGGCGGGCTCGGTTGGAAGTTGGATTGTTTGGAGACCCATACAGGCATCTGGGTTGGGTATCGAGGGATACCAAGCTTGGGCTGTGTTTAGCGGCGCGATGGCCGTCCGCTTGGGCATGCAGGCTTACGCCACCTTCCTGTTGGGGCGGGGGTCTGTAGCCGAGGTGCGGCGACTGGAGGCGTTTACCTGGACCGTAAGTGGCCTTGCGACGGTCGGGAGTCTCGTTGTTTTTCCGAACTTTCTGCTCTCGATGGTACTTCTTCAGCTTCCTCTTTTCATCAATCTCATTTTGCTTCGTCGCATGGCCATGCGTCAGGGTTGGAGGCGGGCTACCCGACAACAAATGGCCACTGTCAGTTTGTTGCCTGAGGTGTGGCCAAGGGCATTGCGGGGCGGCGTTGGCGTTTTTATGTCGTCCCTCGTCATCTACGGTAGCGGGATACTGTTTGCGCAGTTTGGTGAGAGTGAGGATGTGGCTGCTTTTGCCTTTGCGCTCAACATATTTGGAATTGTGGGGCAGTTGGCTTTGGCGCCACTGTTTGGCGCATTGCCCAGCCTGTCGGCGCATCTGGCGCGAGGTCAATTGGATGATCAAAATGCGCTGGCGCAGTCGGTCATGCTCAAGGGGCTTCTTATCTACGCCGCCGCGGTGCCGCTTGTTCCGGCTGGTGTCTACATTGCCAATCTGTTTTTGCCGGTTCCTCTGCTGTTCGTGGACCTGCACTTGTGGGCGCTCTTGGCGGTTGCCAATTTCACGTTCCGATATGGCGCCATGCACCTGCACTATTTTACCATTACCAATGACATCAGATGGCATATCGTAGATGGCGTGAACACGACCCTGTTCCTGGGTCTGCTGGCGCTTGAGGGCGTGAGCAGCATGTATGTATTCCCGATCTGCCAGTTGATTGCGCTGGCCCTGTTCTATGTGCCCTACGCAAGAGTTCTCACTCTTCGTAAGTTTGAGTTTGGATGGAAACGGGACTTGTCCTATGCGGCAGTTCCAGCAGGGCTCGCGGCGATGTCACTCGTTGTTCTTGAGGCCCTGTAGTTTGACCGATGGTGGAAGGCGAACAGTTTGAGCACTGATGAACCAAAAGAGCTGGTAAGGCCATACGAGTTCTCGGTCTATCCGGAGTGCGATGCCGGAGATTACTCGCATCGTGACTGCACGGTGGCGTTTTACACGCGCGTAGGTGCGTTGCTTCGTGACGACATGGTTCTGCTCAATCTTGGGGCGGGGCGTGGTGCGAACATCACTCAGGATTACTCGCCGTTTCGACGCCGCATACAACGCTTCAAAGGGCGTGTTTCGCGGGTGATCGGCATTGATGTGGACGACGCTGTTCTGGAAAATCCAGACCTTGATGAGGCGCATGTTGTGCCCATCGGCGAAACCTACCCGATCGCTGACAACTCCCTTGATCTGATCATCTGTGACCATGTTCTGGAGCATCTCACCGACGCGGATAGTTTTGCTCGGGAGGTGGCTCGCGTCCTCAAGCCAGGCGGGTGGTTTTGTGCGCGCACGCCGACGAAGTGGGGGTATGTCGGTCTTGGGGCACGCGCCGTACCCAACGCGTTGCATACGTCTTTGCTGTCTTCACTTCAGCCCCAACGCAAAGCCGAGGACGTGTTTCCAACCGCATACAAGCTGAACACACATGGGGCGTTAGCCAGGTTCTTTCCGAAGGAAGAGTGGCAGCATTGCAGCTATGGATATAACGGCGTTCCGTCCTATCACGGCAACCGACGTCTTCTCTTCAGGCTTGTTGAGCTTTGGTGCTGGCTTATGCCTGCGCCGCTTTCAGCGAAGCTGCATGTTTTCTTGCGGAAGCGGTAGACGGCCGGCTGGCTACGTTGCGGATGCTCAGCGTAGACGCGAGAGCGAGAATAAAGAGGATGGAAGCCGGATTGCCAACATTAACGGCCCGGGCCTCGGTCAAGCCAAGCAGGACGTAGCCGACCAGATATGCTCCGATCAGCCAGCGGCGCTGTACTGCGATGCTGCGCCATAGGCTTGCAGAGATAATGATCAGGTAGAGGCCAAGCCCTATAACGCCCAGATCAACAAGCATGGCCACATAGGCGTTATGGGCAGAGACAAGCCCTGGAACCAGAACGAATGTGTCATGCATCCTGAAGCCGACGCCGGTCAGCGGGTTGGCCAGGGCCACGTCCAGTAGTTCACCCCACAGGACGAAGCGGCCGGTGAAACCGGAGCCCAATCCACGCGTGACAGAGTCGATGAACAGAATGTTCGTTGCGACGAAGTCCCAGTTAACAATCAGTCCGGTCAGGGCAACGCCAAGCCCCGCGACAAGCAGAACCTGTGTTCGCGGTGTGAGTGCCTTGCGCGGATTGTGGAAGGCCCATAGGACGGCAAATGCGACGATTGTCGCAATGCCGTAGAGAAGCGGGCCGCGTGCATTGAACTCAAATGCCACCATGTAGAGGACAAATGTTGTGAGTGCGGCAGACATCCAATGGCTGCGTAAAGCCAGTGCACCGGGAATTGCCGCAATGCAGACAGCCGCCCAAAGGTTTGAATGCAGGCGTCCCATCAGACGTGCCCACAGGCGATCATTGTCGATGAGAACGATCACGAGCACGATAGAGAGGAAGATGGCGAACCAGACAAAAATCTTTTCCAGCAGGTTTTTATCCTGATGCTGGGCAATCAGATAGCCAATGCCGACCAGACCCAGAAGTCCCAGCATTTGAGCAATGACTTCCGTCGTCAGCCGTTCCGTGTTTGCAAACAGGCTGATGAAGACGGTGGCAAAGAAGAGGCTGAAATACAAAACGCCACGCGTATCGTTGCCGGGCCTCACGCCGAGAAGCCAAAGGTGCAGGGTTACAGGGACCACAATCAGTCCAAAGCCTAGTGCCACCGATACAAAACCACCGGATAGCAGGAACTGGATGAACATCATGCCAGCCAGCCACGCGCCATAGCTCAGCGCGACAACATTGGTCCGTTGGGCAACTGATCGCATCTAGCTTGCCATCCTCACGGCTTCCTCGATCGAGACTTTCTCAAATACCTCTAGTTTACCGCCGATGGTGGCATCAACAATGCGTCGGCCGGATTCTTCGAAGGCCTGGCGTGCGCGCCAGTAGACGCGTTCACTGGCGTCCAGATTGGGCAGGCCCCAATAGGTTCCTGCTTTGAAGTAGTTTGGGTCAAAGTGATTAACGTCGTCACCTTCGCGCTTTTCGTAGGCGTGGTCCTTGCCGGTCTTGTTGAAGCTGTGATCAACACCCACAACAATCACCGGATCTGCGCCCATATAGTGGGCGAGTTGAAGGGCCGGGTAGGTAACGGTTGCTGCAGAGCCAACGTGGGTTGAAAAGTCCGTGCTGAAGTCTTCAGCAAGGGTCATGTTGAAATAGTTGATGGATGGGCTGCGGGGTGCAAACCATCGGGATTTCCAACCAAGATAGACCGGGATGTCGCTTGCTGCGAACACGTCAGCGTGCTGCTTCACGACCATGTTGTTGATGCAGACGATAACGCTTGGCCGCCAGGTAACGCGCGGGAAGATCAGGTCGATCTTATTCATGCCTATGGCGGGGATATGCGCGAAGTCATCCAGCGGTGTGTTGTTGAGGCTGGGGCCATTGCCCACCACGAGTAGCGGCTGGCCCTTGAATTTGTCTTTGAGGGGTTCGAGCGCGTTGCTTTTGTTTCGGGCGCTGAACAGCAGGCTGTCGGCGGCGTATCGCGCGGGTTTTGTCCATCCAAGGAGGTGTCGCAGCATCCTGTATTCCTATGACGCGTGAGTGGTGTGTGACGGGGTGGGGATGAACAGCAAGTCGGCCTGAACAAGCGTGCCCTTGGCATCATGTTGCTCATTATGTGCTGCGCTGAGCGTAAAGCCTTGCGTCTCCAGAAGCGCGATCACGCTGTCTGCCAGTTTCTGGCCTTCATACAATTCGACGTACGACGCCTCGACAAAAACCGCATCCACGTTAGGTAGCAGTGCTGCAGACCCTTCCAGCACTTCATACTCGAAACCCTGCACATCTATTTTGAGAAGTGCTGGACGCTGGAGTGGGGGCGTAATGACCTCGTCCAGCCGTTTGACTTCGACGGTGTGTGTTCCGACTTCGTCCATTTCGAACATGCTTTTTTGAGCAGATCCCAAAGCCAGAAGTGACGAGGAGTCCTCTCGCGATGCAACGTGCATGTCGGCGGTGCCGTCCTGGCTGCCGAGCGCGCAGGTGTGCAGTGTGACCCTGTCCTTCAGCAGATCAGTCAAGCGAGCACCGGGGCCGGGCAAGGGCTCGAAGCAATGTATGTCCGCATCCGGCCATTGCATTTTGGCGAAGTAGCCGAACTGACCCTTGTTGGCGCCGACGTCAATTACGGTCTTGAAGTCGAACGCGCCCAGAGCGGTGCGATGCTCAATGGTTGGTGCAATTTTTTTGGCCAAGGCAGGCCAGCTTTTTGGGTGAAGGGCAAGGGCTGCGAGTTTTGCGATGGAGGCCATGTCACTGGCCCTCCGGAGGATTGATGGAGCCGCCGGCGGAAGTGGTCGTGTCCGCCTGGGAGGTTGCCCCTTCCAAGATCATCGCAAATTCAGCTTCTGCCCGGGCAAGGATCGCGTTCACGTCAAGGCGGGCCAGGGCTGCTGCGCGCGCGGCTTTTCCCAGTGTGTCCCTGAGTGCGGGGGTATCGGCGAGTTCCTGAATTGCCTCAGCAAAGGCCTTGGCATCCTCCGGTGGCGTGGTGATGCCGCAGCCGTCTACCTCGCTGGCTAAGCCGCTACCGTCTTCGGCTGTAGCCACCACCGGGCGACCAGACGCAAGCATGCCTGTCAGTTTGGATGGCAGCACCAGATCTGCTGCTCCCGCTTTTTGAGGCAGCATGTGGATGTCAGCTGCATTCAGCAGCGCGTTGAGATGTTCGAATGGCTGAAGCGGCAGCATTGTTATGTTGGGTCGCGATTGAGCTTGAGCGCTGAAAGCCGCATGGCCGGATCCCTGCCCGCACACCACAAATTTGATGTGCTCCTGCTTAGCCAGGTGATCAGCGGCATCTATGATGATTTCCAGGCCCTGCTTGTTGGCAATGTTACCTGAATACAGGCAGATGATGTCGTCCGCCGATGCCCCCCATTCCGCGCGAAAGGGTGAAGGGTCCGACATGGGCTGGATGGCGTTTACGTCGACCCAGTTTCTCAGTTCGCGGATGGATTTTGGGTTAACGCCTTTGCGCTCCAGGCCTTCCATCATTTTTTTGGAGATTGTCGAGACGCGGTCAAAGCGACGGAGGATCCACCTCTCGATGGTTTCTGCAATGCCCCGTGACCTTTCTCCCTTGAGCAGACCCATTTCAAAGGCAGCATCCAGTTCAAAGTCCTGGATGTGAAGCCAGGCTGCACTGCCGCCCAGTCTTGCCGCCATCCATGTGGCTGGTGCCGACGTAAGAGCCGGTGCAATGCCCATGACTACATGAGGACGCCAGAACGTGGCTATCAGCATGGCTGGAAGGGCGCTGGTGATGGCAAATGACGTGAGGTGCAACAGCCGTTTCAGGCCGGTTGGGTTATTCGGCACATAGATGGGACACCGAACGATGCGCACTTTGTTCAGGGTCTCGCGCCATTTGCGCAGGCGTTTATAGGCTGAGGGCACTTTCCAGGCTGGATAGTAGGGTGGTGCCGTGACGACGCGCACCTGATGGCCGCGTGCGGCAAACCACTCTGCCATTTCGGTCGTGTATTTGGGGATGCCGATTTCATCGGGCGCGTAGTTGATGCCGTGAATGAGAATGCGCATGGCACCTGAAACTTCTACAAAAGTGGTGTCGCGATGTGACGCTCTGATGTTTAGTAAGCGGTCTTTTGGAACGGCACCACGATGGCGGTCCGGATGAGTATCTTGATGTCCAGCCAGATGGACCAATTGTCGATGTAGTAGAGGTCATACTTGATGCGCGCGGCCATCTTGTCCGGCGTATCTGTTTCGCCGCGCAGACCATTTACTTGCGCCAGTCCCGTGATGCCGGGCTTGACCCGGTGGCGGTTGGCGTAGTGGCCAATGATTTTGGCATAGTGGTCATTGTGAGTGAGCGCATGCGGGCGCGGTCCGACCAGCGACATGTCCCCTTTGATGACGTTGATGAGCTGTGGGAGTTCATCGAGGCTTGTGCGGCGGAGGATGGCGCCCAGACGCGTGATGCGATTGTCGTTCTTGCTGGCCTGTTTCACGGCACCGCCGTCTTCCATCACGCTCATGCTGCGGAATTTCAGCACCGTAATAATTTCATGGTTGAAGCCATGGCGGCGTTGACGGAACAGGGCAGGACCCTTGCTTTCAAGGCGAACGGCCAGGGCGATAAGTGCCATCAAGGGCGCAACAAGAATGAGCAGCAGTGTCGCTGCCACACGGTCAAAAGCGGCCTTGGCCATCCAGGACCATTCGCCGATTGGACGCTTCAGGGCCGAGATGAGTGGCATATCATCGAGATAGCTCACCCGCGGGACAGAACCTTCAATAACGGGCATGCCGGGGCACACACGGATATCAACCGGCAGGACAGCAAGGGTGTCAATCAGCCGATCTAGGCGCGCACGCGCATTCATCGGGACCGTAATGATGATCTCGTCCAGGGGATCGCGCTGGCCACGGGCGACAAGGTCCTTTGTGGTTCCGATCGGCGCCAGCGTCCCTTCGCCAGGCTCGCGGCCTGTCGAACGATCGTCAAAGACGCCGACAAGAACCAGTTCGGGATTTCGGTTGCGCAGGTGAAGAGCCAGTCGGTCAGCGACAGGGCCTGCCCCGACGATCGCAACGTGACGTGCCAGGCGGCCCTGCCCAATCATCCACGTTGCAAGCTGCCGGACGACAAACCGGCCCGAGAGAATGACGGCGGGCGTCGCGATTGCCCACAACATCACCCAGCCGCGGGAAAAGTCTTCGGAGGTCTTGGTAAGGAATGCCATCACGATCAAGCCAATGATGACCACGATCCAGCCAGCGACTGTTTTTTGCAGGCTGGCATATCGTGGTCGCAGCACGTTGTCGCTGCGGTATAGGCGCAGATAGGCAAAAATGCCGACAGTCGCGATGCTGGCAATGAGACTCAGGCCGAAGGTGCGCTGAAAGTCTATCGGAGCCTGAACCACGATGCCGGAGTATATGAGTTCGGCTGTAAAGGCCGTCAGCATAATGGCCGCAACATCAATCAGGGCAGCGCTTTCGCTGATAACGCGAACGAGTGATCCACGCCGCACGGCGCTCTTGGGAGCGCTCGCCGGTTGTGGTGTGCCAGAGGCATGCCCTGACCCTGTGTCCGGGGTGTTTTCGTCGGGCTCGGGCTTGATCATGTGGTCAGTCATTATCGCGCCGCCAGGCAGCAGATATGCATCTGCGCTAACTTGTTGAAAGCAGACTGTTCTTCAATCCTATTGCTGCGATGCGGCATACTATGCGCCGTCCTGACGATGATTGGAAAGCGATAAATAGGCATACTCAGGTTGTGCTCTTCTAGAACAGGTTTGGGGCACTTGTCAGACATGGAGCAATTGGTGGGCCACTTGGTTGCGGGGGCGCTCACAATTTGAGTGTGTTGGGCCCTGACATCGAATATTTCACAATAAATTTTGTGTAATAATATATTTGACATTATGTGGGTGGATAATTATCTAGCCCGTCAAGCGGCAGGGTGTATCTGCCAGACGGCGGCGTGGTGCGGCAGAGATTTCGCTCATCATCAAGCCAGCAGCAATTTTCGAGTGTGGAGGCCAGAAAATGGACCGTCTCGACCAGCTTGAGGCGCAGAGCATTTATATTCTGCGTGAAGCGTTCAACCGGATCGACAACATCGCGATGCTTTGGTCGTTGGGCAAAGATTCCAACGTGATGATCTGGCTCTCGCGCAAGGCATTTTTCGGACATCTGCCGTTTCCTGTAGCCCATCTCGATACGGGTCTCGAATTTGACGAGACCTATGAATTCCGGGATCGCTACACCAAGGAATGGGACCTCAAGCTCATCAAGGACGAGTGCCCTCCGATTGAGAAGATTGACCCGACCCTGCCACCTGCGTCGCGCCTTGCTGCGCGCAAGACGGCCGGTGTGAAGGAAGCGATCGAAAAGTACGGATTTAACGGTCTCATCACCGGTATCCGTCGCGACGAGCAGTCCATGCGCGCCAAGGAGCGTGTGTTCAGCCCGCGCGGCCTTGATGGCCAGTGGGACTTCCGTGACCAGCCGCCGGAGTTCTGGGACCAGTACAAGACAGACTATCCCGACGGTACGCACATTCGTATTCATCCGCTCCTGCATTGGACAGAACTCGATGTGTGGCGGTACATCCAGCGTGAAGAAATTCCTCTGGTGCCACTCTACTTTGCCAAAGACGGCAAGCGGTTCCGGTCACTCGGCGAGAAGGGCATCACCTTCCCGATTGATAGCCATGCGTCCAACATCGAAGAGATCATTGCCGAGCTTGAGACCATCAAGACCGAAGAGCGCGCAGGTCGCGCCATGGACCATGACTCGGAGGATGCTTTCGAGCGCCTTCGTGCCGATGGCTACATGTAGGCGGGAGCAGAAATCATGACCAATACATCAGTCAATCTCGCTTCAGTAAATGACGACGAAGCAGCCCTTGCCCAGCGCGTGCGCGACCTTCTGCGTATCGTGATCGTGGGGCATGTGGACCACGGCAAGTCGACACTTGTGGGCCGCCTGTTCCACGACACTGGCTCGCTGCCCGAAGGCAAGTATGAGGCCATTCAGGCCATGTGTGAGCGTCGCGGCATGCCGTTTGAGTGGGCGTTCTTGATGGACGCCATGCAGGCAGAACGTGACCAGGGCATCACAATTGATACGTCGCAGATCTGGTTCAAGACGGATCAGCGCGACTACACGATCATTGATGCGCCGGGTCACAAAGAATTCCTCAAGAACATGATCACCGGTGCTGCCCAGTCTGATGCAGCGCTGCTGATCATCGATGCCGCAGAAGGTGTGCGTGAGCAGTCACGCCGTCATGGGTATCTGCTGCACCTCATGGGCATTCGTCAGGTGGCCGTGGCCGTCAACAAGATGGACATGGTGGATTATGAGCAGGAGCAGTTCGACCTCATTGAGGAAGAATATCGCGATTACCTCACATCCATTGGTGTGACGCCGACTTTTGTTATTCCGGTGTCCGCGCGCGAAGGCGACAACATCGCCGAGCAGTCCACCAATATGGCCTGGTACAAAGGCCCAACCGTTGTGAAGGCGCTGGACAGCTTCCTGCCGTCGGCACCGACCGTGGATCAGGCGCTGCGGTTCCCTATCCAGGATGTTTACAAGTTTGATACGCGCCGCATCATTGCTGGGCGTCTTGAAGCTGGTTCCTTGAATGTGGGCGACACACTTGTGTTCTCGCCCTCAAACAAGAGCGCCAAGGTAGCGAGCATCGAAGGCTGGTCATCCAAGGGCGAGTTTGTGAACCCACAATCCGCGCAAGCCGGCGAAAGCGTTGGCGTGACCCTGGATGAACAGATTTTTGTCGAGCGTGGCGATATGGCCAGCCATGTGGAAGAAGCGCCGATTGAAACGGATGTGTTCCGTGCACGGCTTTTCTGGCTTGGCAAAGAACCTTTGACAGTCGGTAAGACGTACAAGCTCAAGCTCAACACGTTTGAGGCGCGCGTTCAGGTGCAGGAGATCGAGCGTATCATCGATACGACCGATCTTTCCGCGACGGATGCTGGTCAGGTTGAGCGCAACCAGGTGGCTGAAATCGTGTTGCGCTCCAAGCGCATGCTGGCGCTGGACAGCTTTGTGGACAGCCCGCGTACCGGCCGCTTTGTGCTGATTGATGGCTATGACATTTCCGGCGGTGGCATCATCTCCATGGAAGGGTATGCGGACCAGCGTGACCTGATCACCCAGAAGTCCACCAACATCACAAAGGTGGAGCACGGGATTACGCTGGACGCCCGTGCTGTGCGCAATGGCCACAAGGGTGGCGTGCTTTGGCTCACCGGGCTTTCAGGCGCCGGCAAATCCACACTGGCCGTCGAGCTTGAAAAGCGGCTGTTCGAAAAAGGCATGAATGCTTTTGTGCTGGACGGCGACAATGTGCGCCATGGCCTCAATGCCAATCTCGGGTTCTCACCCGAGGACCGGGCGGAGAACATTCGCCGCGTTGGTGAAGTGTCGGCGCTGTTTGCGCAGTCCGGCGCCATTGCCATCACGTCGTTTATTTCTCCCTACCGGTCTGACCGCGACAGGGCGCGTGAGGCAGCCGGTGAGCACTTCCATGAGGTGTATGTGGCGGCAGACCTCGAGACCTGTGAGGAACGTGATCCCAAGGGTCTCTACAAGAAGGCCCGTACCGGCGAGATCAAGGAATTCACTGGTATCTCGGCCCCTTATGAAGCGCCTGATGCACCGCAGCTGACGGTCGATACGTCTGCCTGTGACATCGAGGATTGCGTGCAGCAGCTGGTTGACTACGTGGAAGCGAATTTCCGCGTCTAGACCCGTCTGGCAGCTGAACTGACAAATTGAAATGCCGTCTTCCGTGATCCGGGAGGCGGCATTTCTCGTTTGTGGAGCCTGCTGAGGGCTCGCGTTACGCTTTTCACACGTTTTGGGAGTATCTCTGCCATCTTCAAATGTGCAATCAGGCCCGCTAAGAAGGGGCCGTGATATGCCGCCTTGGTGGTGTCGCGACGTCCTTGTTCATGTGTTGGAAGCCAAATGACCCAAAAAACAGCCCTTATCTCTGGTGTGACCGGGCAGGATGGCGCCTATCTGGCGGAGCTGCTGCTTTCCAAAGGCTACAAGGTGCATGGCATCAAGCGGCGGTCGTCGTCATTCAATACCGGTCGGGTGGATCATCTATATGTTGATCCGCATGAAGATGACCGGCATTTCGAGATGCACTATGGCGACCTGACAGACTCAACAAACCTCATCCGCATCGTGCAGGAAGTGCAGCCGGACGAGATTTACAATCTCGCGGCGCAGAGCCACGTGCAGGTGAGTTTTGAAACGCCCGAATACACGGCCAACTCTGATGCCATTGGTACGCTGCGCTTTCTGGAAGCCATGCGCATTCTGGGGATGGAGAAGACGGCGCGGTTCTATCAGGCATCTACGTCTGAGCTTTACGGCAAGGTGCAGGAAACCCCGCAGAGCGAAACGACACCCTTCTATCCGCGCAGTCCCTATGCTGCTGCCAAGCTGTATGCCTACTGGATTACGGTGAACTACCGCGAAGGCTATGGGATGCACGCGTCGAATGGCATCCTGTTCAATCACGAGGGCCCAACGCGTGGAGAGACTTTCGTCACGCGCAAGATCACCCGTGCCGTTGCTGCGATCGAGCTTGGTCAGCAGGACAAACTCTATCTGGGCAATCTGGACGCCAAGCGCGACTGGGGTCATGCGCGCGACTATGTGGAAGGCATGTGGCGGATTGTGCAGCAGGATGAGCCGGACGATTTTGTGCTCGCGACAGGCGAGACGCATCCGGTTCGTGAGTTTGTCGAGTTGGCCTTCGCAGAAACCGGCGTGACCATTGAATGGTCAGGTGAAGGTGTTGACGAAAAGGGTGCTTGCGCCAAGACGGGCAAGGTCCTTGTGGAAGTTGATCCGCGCTATTTCCGTCCGACCGAAGTGGACCTGTTGCTGGGTGATCCGACCAAAGCGAAGGACAAGCTGGGCTGGACGCATACGACGCCCTTCAAGCAGCTGGTTTCCGAAATGGTTGCCGCTGATCTGGCCCTTCTCAAGTCGAACGCCTGATCCATGGATCTTGTAGGCAAACGCATTTACCTGGCTGGCCATGCGGGCATGGTGGGGTCTGCCGTCCATCGCAGGCTTGCATCTGAGGACTGCGAGGTTCTGACAACGACGCGCGGCGATGTTGATCTGCGTGATCAGAAGGCTGTTCATGCCTGGATGGCCGATGCAAAGCCTGATGCTCTCATTGTCGCGGCGGCCAAGGTGGGCGGTATTCTGGCGAACGATACGCAGCCGGCTGATTTTCTCTACGACAACCTGATGATTGAGGCGAACCTCATTCATGCAGCCTTTGAGGCGCAGGTCGAGAAGCTGCTGTTTCTAGGGTCGTCGTGTATCTACCCCAAACTTGCAGATCAGCCGATGCGCGAAGACGCCCTGCTGACCGGGCCTCTTGAGCCGACAAACGAATGGTATGCGATCGCCAAGATTGCCGGCATCAAGATGTGTCAGGCCTATCGCAAACAGCATGGGTGCGATTTCATTTCGGCCATGCCCACCAATATGTACGGCTTCAACGACAATTTTGATCTGCAGTCATCCCATGTGCTGCCGGCTCTCATGGTCAAGGTGCACAATGCCAAAGTGAACGGTGACAAGAGCTATGAAGTCTGGGGCAGTGGGGCGCCTTTGCGAGAGTTCATGTATGCGGATGATTGTGCTGACGCGCTGGTGCATTTGCTTCAACACTACTCCGGCGAGAGCCACGTCAATGTGGGCACGGGAGAAGAAGTCTCGATCCGCGCGCTTGCTGAAACCATGTGTGAGGTCGTCGGGTTTGACGGTGAACTTGTGTTTGATGCCAGCAAACCGGACGGTACGCCGCGCAAGCTGATGGACAGCAGTCTGCTGCGGGGAATGGGCTGGTCGCCAAAAGTGCAATTGAAACAAGGCATTGCACGTACCTACCAGTGGTATCTGGATAATGCCGACAGTCTGCGCGCCTAGGGCCGTGACTTGTGAATCTGGCGTTTTGTCTTTACGAAATATGACAGTTTCGTAGCCGGGTTCTGCAGGCATCTGCCGACGCGCCGGATTGCCTCATTACTCAGGAATTCTCCGTGACACAACGCTCCGCTTTTATTACCGGCGTCACCGGTCAGGATGGCGGTGAGCTGGCCAAGCTGTTGCTGAGCAAGGGATACCGCGTGCATGGCCTTGCCCGATCACCGGACCGGTTTGACTGGGCGCGTGTCGAGAGTGCGGCTGACGCGCGTCAGAACCTGTTTCTCCATACGGGCGACATGCAGGATGCGGGCAGTCTTGTGGGCGCGCTTCATGAGGCGCGGCCGGACGAAATCTACAATCTTGCAGCGCAGAGCAATGTGGGGCTGAGCTTCGAGCAGCCGGAGGAGACGTTTGACGTCAACGCAACTGGCACGCAGAGACTGTTGCGTGCCATGCGCCTTTTGGGGCTGGGTGACACATCGCGGGTCTATCAGGCGTCATCGTCTGAGATATTTGGACCAAGTGACGGGCATCCGCATACGGAGGAAACGGCGTTTAACCCGTGCAGTCCCTATGCTGAGTCCAAGGTGCATGCCTTTGAAACAATCCGTCACTACCGCGACAAACTAGGCGTGTTCGCCTGCAACGGCATTTTGTTCAATCACGAAGGGCCGTATCGCTGGAAAGGGTTTGTGACCCGGAAGATCTCCATCGCGGTGGCGGCCAAGCATCTGGACATCGAGGCGCCGCTGGCCCTGGGCAATCTTGATGCCTGCCGTGATTGGGGCCATGTGAGCGACTATGTGGCGGGCATGTGGGCCATGCTGCAAAACGACGTGCCCGAAGACATGATCCTGGCGACTGGTGAGGCGCGATCCGTGCGGTCTTTTGTGGAATCAGCCTTTGCCTATGTTGGCCACGACGTGGTGTGGGAGGGGCGCGGACTTGATGAGACGGGTCGGGATGCCAAAACCGGCGAAGTTCTGGTGCGCATCAACCCCAAGTTTTACCGTCCGGTTGATCCTCCAATTGCCATCGGCGATGCCTCCAAGGCACGGCGTGTTTTGGGCTGGCGTCCACGTGTCACGTTCCAGCAACTAGTTCATGAGATGGTGCAGGCCGATATTGAGCGGTTGAAGATTTTGGCGGCAGCAGGTGAGGCTCCCTCACTGGTGGCAGCTGTGGCCGACTGACTGCCGATATCGCTGATTTGCGAAGGGGTTGGATCAATGACGGTTTTGGTGACAGGCGGGGCAGGGTATATCGGCAGCCATACGGTGCTGGCGCTGATTGACCGTGGAGAGGACGTAATGGTCCTCGACAATTTCTCGACGGGCTTTCCCTCTGTCATTCCTGAAGGCGTCACGCTGGTTGAGGGCGATGTGGGTGATCGGGCGCTGCTCGATCAGGTCATGAGCCAGACCAAGCTGGACGCGGTCATTCACTTTGCCGGATCCATTGTGGTGCCGGATTCTGTGTCAGACCCGCTGGGCTACTATCACAACAACACGGTCAATTCCCGCGAGCTGATTGCGGCCTGTGTGGCCCACAAAGTGCCTCGGTTCATCTTCTCTTCCACGGCGGCCGTTTACGGCACACCGGAAACGGTGCCGGTCAAAGAGACCATGTTGCTGGAGCCCATTTCTCCCTATGGGGCCTCAAAGCTGATGACCGAATGGATGTTGCGGGATACAGCGTTTGCACACGACTTTGACTATGTGGCGTTGCGCTACTTCAATGTCGCCGGTGCCGACCCCAAGGGGCGTGCGGGGCAATCAACGGCGCGCGCGACCCATCTCATCAAGGTGGCTGTGGAAGCTGTGACCGGTGCACGAGATCACGTATCGGTCTTTGGCGATGATTTTGATACGCCGGATGGCACAGGTGTGCGTGACTATATTCATGTGACTGATCTGGCATCTGCGCATCTGGCAGCACTTGATCATCTGCGTGAGGGGAATGAAGGCGGTGCCTTCAACTGTGGGTATGGTCGTGGCGCATCGGTTCTTGAGGTGCTCGAGACGGTCCAGAAGGTATCGGGGCGGGCCATTGATATTCGCCATGGGCCGCGGCGGGCCGGTGATCCGGCAGCGCTGGTGTCCGATGCCAGTAAATTGCGCGAAACACTGAACTGGACACCGCAGCTGGATGATCTATCAGTTATTGTTGAACACGCGCTGCGATGGGAAGAACGCCTGCGACAGCAGCCGCCTGCCTGAATAACTGCCGAGTAAATCACGTTGGATCATTTCGAAACGGATACGGTCATTGCCGGGGCTGGTGTCATCGGCCTTGCTGTGGCGCGCGCGCTGGCTCTTGCGGGCCAGGAAGTGATTGTGATTGAGCGCGAGACGTTGATTGGCAGTCATACGAGTTCGCGCAACAGCGAAGTCATTCACGCGGGCATCTATTACCCACAGGGCTCTCTCAAGGCGCGCATGTGCGTTGAGGGCAAGCATAAGCTCTATGAGTACTGCGCGGCGCGCGGGCTCAACCACAAACGATGCGGAAAGCTGATTGTTGCGACCACCCCGGAGCAGGTTGCCGAGCTTGAAGGCATCAAGGCCAAGGCTGCCGCCAATGGTGTGGACGATCTGACATTCCTCAGTCGGGACGAAGCCCTTGCGCTTGAGCCTCACCTGAAATGTGACGGGGCGTTGCTGTCTCCCTCAACGGGCATCATCGACAGTCATGGCCTGATGATGAGCTATCAGGGCGAGGCTGAGGAGCATGGCGGGGCGATTGCCTTTGGCACCAGCATTGAGCGGGTGGAGGTGACCGGTTCGGGCTTCACTATTACCACCGGCGGGGAAGCGGCTGCGGTGGTAACAGCCAAACGGTTCATCAACGCTGCTGGTCCGTTTGCGCCTGGTCTTGCGGACCAGATTGAGGGTCTGGCGGCAGACCACAAACCCAAGGCCTATTACTGCAAGGGCAATTATTACTCTCTGCAGGGGCGCGCACCTTTTGAACGCCTGATTTATCCGGTCCCGGAAGCGGCGGGACTTGGTGTTCACTTGACGCTTGATCTTGGTGGCCAGGCGCGCTTTGGGCCTGACACGGAATGGGTGGATGGCGTTGAGTACTCGGTTGACCCTGCACGGTCTGACGGGTTTTACGACGCCATTCGGCGTTACTGGCCGGGGCTGAAAGACGCGTCGCTGGTGCCTGCCTATGCGGGCATTCGTCCAAAGTTGAATGCGCAGGGCGAGCCGGCTGCTGATTTTCGGATTGATGGGCCTGATGCCCATGGAATTGCTGGGCTGGTCAACCTGCTTGGCATCGAGTCCCCCGGACTCACATCGTCATTGGCTATTGCCGACGAAGTTGCCAAGCAGGTTGGCTAGCTTCCCCTCTCGAAACTCTTAGTAAGCGCCATCTTTGGCGAGCACTGCAGGAACCGTCTTGAAGATGATTTCAAGGTAGGAGGCGACAGTGCGGATCTCGGTCCACTCAACGTCCAGAGCAATGCGTGTTTCATAATCGCAGTCGCTGCGACCTGAAACCTGCCACAGGCCAGTCAGGCCAGGGCGGACAGACAGGTAACCAGCAGCATCCTTGCCATACATGGCGAGCTCATCCGGAACGATTGGGCGTGGGCCAACGAGGCTCATGTCGCCTTTGAGGACGTTCCAGAGCTGTGGCAGCTCATCAATGCTGGTCTTGCGGATGAAGTGGCCAAGCTTGGTGATGCGTGGGTCGTTCTTGAGCTTGCGGTGTTCAGCCCACTCAGCAGCAGCCTGCGGGTCATTGTCGAGCAGTGTCTGAAGGCGCGCTTCGGCATCTGATGCCATGGAACGCAGTTTGAAGCAGCTGAAGCCGCGGCCCTGCTGGCCAACGCGGGTCTGGCTGAAGAAAGCCGAGCCGCCATCGCGCATGATGAGGAAGGCGACAACAATCATGATGGGTGCCGCGAGAATGAGGCCTGCGATCGCGCCCAGTACGTCAAGGGCGCGGATTGTGGCTTCGCGCAGGGCGGAAGCGTTTGTGTCCACAGCGTGGATGCGTGCGTTTGGGCGCAGAGATGCAGGTGTTTCAGCCGTCAGCACCGCATAAGCAGCGTCGCGACGGGCGATGTAACGGGGAAGGGGACGTGCCGTCTCTTCAGCAGAACCAAGCGGCAGGGCGACTTCAGCGTTGTTTTTCAGCAGTGCAGACATTGGGGGGATGCCTCTCAAGCGCGTTAATGACTGCTGGTTACAGATCAAGCCTTGTGCCAAGGCGCGTCAGGGAGGTGGCTGCCTACCTTTTTCGGCAGTTTTGCTGGGTTTTTGAGGCTTTTTGTCTGGGTTTGCCTGCTTGCGGCAGCTGCGCCAAACCGGCTGCGCGTTAAGACCTGGCTGGGTGACGGTTCTTATTGGCGCAATTGTTGTGTCGTATTGGGACGCCAAAGAGAGGCCCGCTTTGTGCTAGAACCCATGCGTCATTTGTGAGCGTGTGCCGTCCTAGGGCGCGCGCGATTTCGTTAAGGACTGAACGACGATGAAGCCCATCCGTCCTGTCATCCTGTCCGGTGGCTCGGGGACACGCCTGTGGCCGACGTCACGGGCGCATCATCCCAAGCAATTCATGGCGCTTACATCCGAGCGGACCATGATTCAGGAAACCGCACTGCGTGTGAGCGATGCAGATCGTTTTCTGCCGCCTATCGTGGTGTGCAACGAAGAGCACCGGTTCACGGTCGCCTCGGAGCTTCAGGACGCGGGGATCGAGCTTGAGGTTGAAATGCTTGAGCCGGTTGGCCGCAACACAGCTCCGGCGATCGCGGCAGCCGCAGCTCTATGCGCGGCGCACAGCCGGGACGAGCTGATGCTCGTGCTGCCGGCGGATCATCATATTGCCCGGCCTGATCTGTTTTTGGATGTCATCGCTACGGGCGCCAAACTTGCGGAAGAAGGCAAGCTCGTAACCTTCGGCATTGTGCCAGACGCGCCAGAGACCGGGTATGGCTACATCCGCTCCGGTGAGGCCGTTGATCATGGCGGCAGCAAGGTGGATGCGTTTGTTGAGAAGCCGGACGTGGAGACAGCGCAGACATATCTGGATGATGGCCGGTATTTTTGGAACTCAGGGATCTTCCTGTTTCGCGCGGACCGGATGATTGCAGAACTCGAAGCTCTGGCGCCTGACATCTGGCGACAGGCAGCGATGGCCGTCTCCGGTGGCAATCGCGACATGGATTTTTTGCGGCTCGATCGTGAAGCGTTTGAGGCGTGCCCGTCTGACTCCATCGACTATGCCGTTATGGAACACACCAAGGATGCGGTGGTGGTGCCTGCAGATATCGGCTGGAGCGATGTTGGCTCATGGACGGCGCTTTGGGACATCGGCGAAAAAGATGCTCAAGGCAACGTGCTGAGCGGCGACGTGATGGTTCAGGACACGGCCAATACCTTTGTGCGCGCTGAAGGGCGGCTCGTCACGACGGTGGGCGTGGAAAATCTGATTGTGGTTGAGACGGGCGACGCTGTGCTTGTGGCTCATCGTGACCGGGTGCAGGACGTGAAAGCCATTGTGGGTCGGCTGAAAACGGAAGGCCGGGCGGAGCAGGAAGTTCATGCGCGTGTCTACCGGCCATGGGGTTTCTACGAGAGCCTGGCAACGGACGAGCGCCATCAGGTAAAACACCTGATGATCAAGCCAGGCGCGGCCATCTCATTGCAGATGCATCATCACCGGGCTGAGCACTGGGTTGTCGTTGGGGGTACAGCCAAAGTGACACTTGGCGAGGAGACACATCTCGTTGCGGAAAACGAGTCCGTGTACATCCCAATTGGCGCAAAGCACCGTCTGGAGAACCCCGGCAAAATGCCGCTCTCCATCATTGAGGTGCAGTCAGGTAGCTATTTCGGCGAGGATGACATCGTTCGCTTTGATGATGTCTATGGCCGAGTCCCCGCGCTTAAAGCGGTGGAGTAGGCCTTAGCCTTCAGCCAGCGTCGCTTCCGCATCACCAGACCGCAGCCGAGCTGTTTCATCTGCTAGGAAGTTGATCAGCTGCTGGATGTCACCATCATGCTGGCCCAGATAATTGCCAAACTGTGCGCGCTGTTCAACGGCCAGCCAGATGCCCTGAACCTGCGCGTCAAAGAGTTGTGGTCCGCGCTTGGTCGTAAGGACACGGAAGGCGACATCTGCCAGGTGCTTTCCGTCCTTCGCGTTGATGGTGCCTTTGACCAGCACATCAGTGTCTTTGCGCGCAACAGCATCGGTAATGTTGATGGTCTGACCGCCATACAGGCCCAGACGGCTCTCATAGCTGGCGGTGGCGTATTCCTTGAACTGCTGCTCGAAGGCGCGCACCAGTTGTGGGTCTGCGCCTTTGCGGTAGTGACCAAGAGTAAACTGGGCAACAGAGCGGGTGTCGATGATCTGTGAGACGAAGTCACGGAAGCGGGCCGCGCGGGCGGGATCTTCCGGCTTTGTTTCCTGCAGAATTGTGATCGCCTGATCAACTCCATCGGTGATGAAGGTCTTTGCTGTGCCTTCTGGGTCAGCTGCTGCCATGGTGGCAGACGTCATGACAAACAGAACGGCAGTAAGAATGCTTTTGATCATGGTGATTTCCGCCGGGGCGCGGCCTTCGTTTTTATGTCCGGCGAAATCAATGCACGCGAATTGCGGCAGAAATCCGGAAAAGGGCTGAGCGCTGTGAAACCTGCCGCCGTTAGGCGGTTGCAGGCGCACGGCCGATGGAGTGGTAGGTGAAGCCCTGACGGGCCACTTCATGCGGGGTGTAGATGTTTCTGAGGTCGACCACAAGCCGTCCCGGCATGGCCTTTGCGACCTTGTCCCACTGCAGAGCCCGGAACTCGTTCCACTCGGTCAGGATCAGCAGGATATCCGCGCCATTGATGGCGTCATAAGCGTTTTGTGCCCAATCGACGCCATCGATCAGCTCCTTGGCCTCATCCATGCCCGCTGGATCAAAGGCACGGATTGATGCGCCGGAGTCCTTGAGAATGGGGATGATGTCGAGGCTTGGACTGTCGCGCATGTCGTCCGTGTTCGGCTTGAAGGTCACGCCAAGGACCGCAATTTTCTTGCCGCTGACGTCGCCGCCGGCCGCCTCAATGACTTTGTGAGCCATGCGTTTCTTGCGGCTGGCGTTGGCTTCCACCACGGCGCTGACAATGCCTGTTGGTGCGCCGACATCCTCTGCCGTTTTTACGAGGGCAAGGGTGTCCTTGGGAAAGCACGACCCGCCATAGCCGGGACCTGCATGCAGGAAGAGCTTGCCGATGCGGCCATCCAGGCCGATGCCCTTTGCGACATCGATGACATTGGCGCCGGTCTTCTCGCAGATGTCCGCCATTTCGTTGATGAAGCTGATCTTCGTCGCCAGAAACGCGTTGCCGGCATATTTGATGAGTTCTGACGTCTGCCGGTTGGTGATGACCATCGGCGTCTCGCGCAGGAAGAGTGGGCGGTACAGCTCGCGCATCACATCCTGTGCGCGCTCGGCATCGGTGCCGACCACTACGCGGTCGGGGCGCTTGAAGTCTTCAATGGCCGACCCTTCGCGCAGAAACTCCGGATTGGAGGCGACGTCGAAGTCTGCGTCAGGCGCGACTTCACGGATAATGCGTTCAACTTCGTCGCCGGTGCCGACGGGGACTGTCGATTTGGTGACCACCACCGTGTAGCCCGTCAGCAAGGGCGCGATTTCGCGGGCAGCTGCATAGACATAGGACAGGTCTGCGTGGCCATCGCCCCGGCGTGAGGGAGTGCCGACGGCAATGAAGACGGCGTCGGCTTCGGGGACGGTGTTTGCAAGATCGGTGGTGAAGGTCAGGCGGCCGACCTGCATGTTGCCGTTGACCAGCACATCGAGGCCCGGCTCGTAGATTGGAATTTCACCGCGCTCAAGCGCTTCAATCTTGCTGGCGTCTTTGTCGACGCAGGTGACTTCGTGGCCGAAATCAGAGAAGCAGGCTCCTGAAACCAGGCCTACATAGCCTGTTCCGATCATTGCGACGCGCATGGCGCACCTCTTTAGGTGTTGGCGGCCAGGGCCGCTTCAGATGTGGGCGTGGTCTAGATGACTGTCCGCAGATACTCACGAAGTTCGTCGGCCATGTCTTCACGTTCAAGGGCATAGGCCACATTGGCTGCCATGAAGCCTACTTTGTTGCCACAGTCAAACCGGATGCCGTCAAATTCAAGGCCGTGGAAGGGTTCGTTGCCGATCAGGCGTGCCATGGCGTCTGTCAGTTGAATTTCACCACCGGCGCCGCGGTCCTGCCGCGACAGGTGCTCGAACACGGATGGCTGAAGAATGTAGCGGCCGACGAGCGCCAATGTGGAAGGGGCTGCTTCGGGCTTTGGCTTTTCAATCATACCGGAGACTTCCACGAGTTTGCCATCGCGGGTGCCGGGTTTGATCACGCCATATCGGTCCGTGTGTTCTTTGGGCACATCCACAAGGCCAACGATATTGCCCTGCGTTTTTTCATAGGCCTCCACCATCTGCGCGAGGCAGCCGGGAGAGGATTTGAGAAGTTCGTCCGCGAGAACGACCGCAAAGGGTTCGTCACCCACAAGATCTCGCGCGCACCACACTGCATGGCCAAGGCCGGCGGGCTCCTGCTGGCGCAGGAAGGAGGCAGCTCCTGCGGGCGGGCGCATGTCTGCCAGCATCTTGAGCGCGTCGCCTGCGCCTTTTGAAGACAGTGTCTGCTCAAGCTCGTAGGCGTGGTCGAAGTAGTCAGCGATGGCTGTCTTGCCGCGACCGGTCACAAAAATGAAATGCTCGATGCCAGCTTCTTTTGCTTCATCTACGGCGTATTGGATGAGCGGGCGGTCGACAACCGGGAGCATTTCCTTGGGCACAGATTTGGTGGCCGGGAGGAAGCGCGTGCCGAGACCGGCAACCGGGAAAACAACCTTGCGGATCCGTTTGGACATGAGAAGCCTTTACGCAGACGAGGGTAGATGATGCGGCGCAGCAACGATTGCCAGCCGGTTTTGCCACGGGGCTATGCGCCACGGCAAGACGCACCTGTTGCACGCCCGCACGCACCCTAGAACATGAACCTAAACAGCAGGTTGTTCGTGCATAGAATTGCCACAGTCCATCGCCTATGGTGACGGACTTTTTGAGCTTTCCTGCGATTCACAAACCAGCGGAACGAGAATAAATGCGGCGGAAAACAACGCGCTTTGGGGCACTTTCTCCCCTGTCGGCCCTTCTTTTGGCAACCGGTCTCACCCTGGGTGGTGCGGGTGCTGCGCTCGCTCAAAAAGGGCAGCCGGTGGAAGATGATATTGTTGTGACACCAGCCATGGAGGAGCGACTTTCAGCCTGGCTAACCGGTTTTCGCCGTGATGCCCTGGCAGAAGGAATCACGTCGTCCACGTTCAACCGCGCTTTTCAGGGTATTTCGCTGGATGTGAAGGTGCTGGAGCTAAACCAGAAGCAGCCGGAATTTGTTCGGCCGATCTGGGGCTATCTGGGCTCGGCCCTGTCAGACAAGCGCAAGGCCGATGGGGCAGAGCAACTGCGGGCCAACCGCAAGCTGTTTGACCGGCTGGAAGAGCGCTATGGCGTCGAGCGGGAAGTGCTGGCAGCGATCTGGGGCCTTGAAACCCATTACGGGACTTTCATGGGCAGTCGCAGTGTCATCCGTTCACTGACGACATTGGCCTTTGAAGGGCGTCGTGCTGACTTTGGCCGCACGCAGCTTATTGCGGCCCTGAAGATCATTCAGTCCGGCGATATCACGCCCAAAGCCATGAACGGTTCATGGGCGGGTGCCATGGGGCACACGCAGTTCATCCCCACGACCTATCTTGAGCATGCGGTGGATTTTGACGGCGATGGTCGCCGCAATGTCTGGGTCAGCGCGGCGGACGGGCTTGGATCTGCTGCCAACTACCTCAAAGCGTCTGGCTGGGACAAGGGCGACCCTGCCGTGCGCGAAGTGAAGCTGCCCAATGGCTTTGACTATGCGCAGGCGGGCCGCAGCATCAAGAAGAGCGGTGAGGAATGGCAAGCTCTGGGGCTTCGCACCACGTCCGGCGAAACGCTGCCGCGCCGCGAACGCGGACTTGAAGCCTATCTGATTGTGCCTGCGGGCCATCGTGGGCCAGCGTTTCTGGCCTACCCGAATTTCCGCACGATCCTGCGCTACAACAACGCGACCTCCTATGCGATGGCAGTGTCTTATCTTGCACGGCACTTTGCCGGTGAGCCTGCCATTCAGGGAACATGGCCGACGGATGAGCGGCCTTTGACCCTGTCAGAAGCCAAAGAGATGCAGCGTAAGCTGACGGCGATCGGGTTCAATACGGGGGGCGTTGACGGCATCATCGGCCCCATGAGCCGGAAAGCCATTCGTGGTTTCCAGGGAAGCCTGGGGCAGCCGCAGGATGGTTTTGCCACCGAGAAGCTGCTGGAAAAAATTCGCGCAGCAGCCCGCTAGGACCGCTGCGCGAAATAGTGCAAAGGCGTCAGGCTGCGATGTCGTAGCCCGGCGTTGAGCGGCCCAGAGAGTCATACATCTCAAGGATGCGCTTGAACCAATCCGCCACGGGCTCCTTTGGTGCAAACAGCTTGTTCGGATACACGGCGCGGGCCCACATGAATGTGCTTGCGGCGACGTAGTCCGCATAGCCTGCTTCGTTGCCATTGAGGTACGGCGTGTCCATGAGCTTGGCCCGCAGGGGACCAAGGGCCACGGACATGGCGCCGAGACCTTCCTTGCCGCGTTTGTCCGCCTGTTCAAGGGTCATGCCGCCAAGCTGCTTTTCGCGGCTTTCCCGGACATAGGCCTTGTCTTCTTCGCGGCAGTGCTCAAACACCTGCTTGACCATTGCCGGGAACATGGCGGTGAACACCTGGGTGAACAGCCAGCGTTCAACGAACTGCGCGTAGTGCAGGGCGTCGAGGCTGGGGAACAGCGGAGGTGTGTCAGGAAAATTCTGATCCAGATGGATCGCGATCTTCCAGCTATCGCCGATGAACTGGCCGTCATGCTCAATGACGGGGACGGTCTTGAATGAGCCGTCCCCGATGGTTTTGATTTCCCCGAAGCCGACCGGGCGGTCCTCCGCGGTGAGGCCCTTATGGGCCAGCGCGTATTTTGTGCGCCAGCAAAAGGGGCTCATGCGGCGGCCGTCACGGCCTTCGAGGTCGTAGAGGGCAAGAGCCATTAGCCTGCCTTCTTCTTGCTTTCGGCAACCAGGTCTTCAAGCATTGCTGCTGGCTTGAAGTCGGCCCCGTGCTTTTCTTCGTAGTGCTGCATGCGCTCGAGGACTTTTTCGAGGCCTACAGAGTTTTCGCCGTACCACATCGGGCCGCCGCGATAGCGGGGCCAGCCGTAGCCCATGATCCAGACGATATCGATGTCGGATGCGCGGATGGCCTTGCCTTCTTCGAGGATCTTGTAGCCCTCGTTCACCATCGGCAGCAGGCAACGCTCGAGGATTTCTTCGTCTGAAATCTCGCGCTGCTGGATCTGACGCTCTTCTGCGTACTGACGAATGATGCCTTCGACTTCCTTGGAAGGGGAAGGCACGCGGTTTTCGTCATAGTCGTAGAAGCCGGCGCCGGTCTTCTGGCCGCGACGATCCCGCTCGCAGAGCAGGTCACGCAGGGTTTCGCCCTTGGAGGTTTCCTTGTTCCAGCCAAGGTCGAGACCTGCAAGGTCTGACATGGCAAAGGGACCCATGGGCAGGCCGAAGTCGAAGAGCACGCGGTCTACATCCCAGGGCATCGCACCTTCCAGGATGAGCTTGTTGGCTTCGCGCTGGCGCTGGGCCAGGAGGCGGTTGCCCACAAAGCCCGGGCACACACCCACAAGCACGCCGACCTTGCCGATCTTCTTGGCAAGGGACATGGAGGTGGCGATCACTTCGTTGCTGGTTTTGTCTGCGCGGACAATTTCCAGCAGCTTCATGACGTTGGCGGGTGAGAAGAAGTGTAGGCCGATGACGGCTTCAGGGCGCGTCGTGGCTGTTGCGATCTCGTCAATGTCCAGCGCTGACGTGTTCGTTGCAAGGATAGAGCCCTGCTTGACGATCTTGTCGAGCTTGCCGAACACGTCCTTCTTGACGTCCATGTTCTCGAAGATGGCTTCGATCACGAGGTCCTTGTCGGCCAGATCTTCGAGGTTCGTTGTGCCGGTGAACATGCTCATGCGCTTGTCCACTTCTTCCATGGGGAAGCGGCCGCGCTTGGCTGAGTTTTCGTAGTTCTTGCGCACAACGGCGAGACCGGCGTCGAGACGTTCCTGTGCCTGCTCAACGATCGTGACCGGAATGCCCGCATTCACAAAGTTCATGGCGATGCCGCCACCCATGGTGCCGGCACCGATGATGCCGACTGACTTGACGTCGATCTGCGGGGTGTCCTTGGGCACATCAGGGATCTTGGCGACCTGACGTTCTGCAAAGAAGACATGGCGCTGGGCAGCGGACTGTTCGCCGGTGACCAGCTCACGGAAGAGCTTGGCTTCAACCTTCATGCCTTCATCGAAGGGCAGGTTCACGGCTGCTTCGATGCACTGGATGTTGTATTCCGGTGCGAGGAAGCCGCGGGTCTTGCGGGCGATGGACTTGCGGAACGCTTCAAAGATTTCTGGCTTGCCACGGGCGCCGGCAACCTTGTCGTCGCGTTCGCGGATTTTTGTCAGGGGGGCGTTGTCGGCGACAATCTTCTGGGCGAAGGCGATGGCGCCTTCCAGAAGTTTGCCTTCTTCAACGATGGCATCAGCCAGGCCACTTTCATGGGCTTCCTTGGCGGAGGCGTGACGGCCTGATGTCATCATTTCGAGCGCTTTTTCAACGCCTGTGACGCGCGGCAGGCGCTGGGTGCCACCGGCACCGGGCAGCAGGCCGAGGTTTACTTCCGGCAGGCCCATGCGGGCGCTGGGAACGACAACGCGGTAATGGCAGACGAGAGCTACTTCGAGGCCGCCGCCAAGGGCTGTGCCGTGAACGGCTGCCACAACCGGCTTGGGCGCATCTTCGATCATCGCCTGAACTTCATGCAGGCCCGGGCCCTTGGGGGCCTGGCCGAATTCCGTGATGTCGGCACCGGCAATGAAGGTGCGGCCGTCGCAGATAAGAACGATGGCTTTGGCAGCATCGTCGGCGATGGCGGCTTTGAAGCCCTCAAACAGACCTTCGCGCACATTGGCGGAAAGGGCGTTCACCGGCGGAGAATTGAGGGTCACGACGGCGATATCGCCTTCGCGCGTCAGTGTGGTGACTTCGTTTATCTGGGTCATTTGGGCACTCCCTGTCTGGCCCGCCTTTTTGGTCACTGTCCGGCGGGTATTTGTTCTTGAAGGGCGGATATCGGCCCTTGGTTGGGGCGCATTCTAGTGACCTTGGCGGACGATGCGAGTCTTGGATTCACCCAATGTGTTCCTATAGGCGCCCGGTATTGGGGCAATCTCTTATGCAAAGGGGTTTGCAAATGTGCCATTGCCGCAGCGCTTGGGCTCGCGTATGCCCTTGGGCGAACCGATATCAAGAGACAGGCAGACCAGTTCCCGTGACCAATCACATCAAGTCCGACGACGCCAAACGTGAAATCCAGCTTATTCAAGAGGGGTTTGAGGTTGGTGGCTATGTGGCCAACACCCAGATTTCCACAGCTGTTTACCTCGCTAAGGCGCTGGACAAGCCCATTCTGGTTGAGGGCCCTCCCGGCGTGGGCAAGACCGAGCTGGCCAAGGCGACGGCAGCCCATCTGGGCCGCGAGCTTATTCGGCTGCAGTGCTATGAGGGGCTGGACGAGGCCAAGGCGCTGTATGAATGGAAGTACGGCAAGCAGCTGCTCTACACACAGGTTCTCAAGGACAAGCTGGCTGACCTGATGGAGGGCACCAACGGCATTACCGAAGCCATGGTGCGCCTGCATGAGTTTGACGACACGTTCTTCTCGCCGGAGTTTCTGGAGCCGCGCCCGCTGCTGAAGGCGTTGCAGGTGCCTGACGGCGGCGTACTGCTGGTCGATGAAATCGACAAATCAGACAATGAGTTTGAAGCATTCCTGCTGGAAATCCTGTCTGACTTCCAGGTATCGATCCCTGAAATCGGCACCATCAAGGCCGATGTGAAGCCGGTGGTGTTTCTGACGTCCAACAACACCCGCGAAGTGGGTGATGCGCTCAAGCGCCGCTGCCTGCATCTGTACATTTCATTCCCGGACCAGAAGCTGGAAATGAAGATCATCAACAAGCGCGTGCCCGGCGTGCCTGAATCGCTGCTGGATCAGCTGGTGGCCTTCGTGCAGGAGCTGCGCACGAAGACGATCAAGAAGCTGCCGGCTGTCAGTGAAACGATCGACTGGGCCCGTGCCTTGATGCTGCTCCACACAGACGAGCTGGATGAAGACCTGGTGCGCAACACGCTCAACCTGCTGCTCAAGTTCGAAGACGACATTGAGAGCGTGGAGAATGAAATCCCCGGCATGATCCGTCGCGCGCGCGGCGAGAGCTAAGGGCCTTCCCCACTTATACATCCGTGACGGCGAACAGACCCTGCATTAGCGGGTGTGTTCGTGCACGTCCTGGCTTAGCCTGATCCCACAAAAATATTGATCAGGAGGAACGGCTCATGGGTTTTCAACCCAATGACAAGACCAGGGAACTCACCGCGCAGGTGCAGGCCTTCATGAAGGAGCATATCTATCCGCGCGAGAAGGAATATGACGCGTGGGTAGAGGACCACGAGAACCTCTGGGTCTATCCGCCATGGTGGGACGACCTGACCGCCAAGGCGCGCGAGGCTGGTATCTGGAACTGGTTCCTGCCTGAGGAATATGGCGAGTGGAGCCCGGGGCTGACCAATCTGGAATTCGCGCCGATCATGGAAGAGATGTCCCGGGTGCCATGGGCGCAGGCGGTGTTCAACTGCTCGGCTCCGGACAGGGGCAATATGGAAGTGCTGGCGAAATACGGCACGACCGAACAGCAGGAGCAGTGGCTGAAACCACTGCTGGCCGGAGAAATCCGCTCTGCCTATGCCATGACCGAGCCGCAGGTGGCATCGTCTGATGCGACCAATATGGAGCTGAAGATCGAGCGGGATGGCGACCACTATGTGCTGAACGGCCGTAAGTGGTGGATCACCGGTGCCATGGGGCCAAAGTGCAAAGTGCTTTTGACCATGGGGCTGTCCAACCCGGATGCGGCACGGCACAGCCAACACTCAACGATACTGGTGCCGCGTGACACGCCGGGTCTCAAGATTGTCCGTCCTCTCAAGGCCTTTGGCGACTATCACTCGCCCGGCGGTGAGGCGGAGCTTCTGTATGAAGATGTGCGGGTGCCTGTCAGCAATCTCATTCTTGGCGAAGGCCGGGGATTTGAAATCGCGCAGGGTCGCCTTGGGCCGGGACGATTCCAATACGCCATGGGCTTTGTGGGCATGGCACAGCGGGCACTGGAGCTGATGTGCGCGCGGGCAGATGCGCGCGTTGCCTTTGGTGAAAAGCTGATGGCCAAGACGAGCGTGCAGCATGAGATTGCCCGCTCCCGCTGCGAAATCGAGCAGTGCCGTCTGCTGGTGCTGCAGGCGGCGGACACGATGGACCGGGAAGGCCTGTCCGGTTCTCGTGATCTGGTCTCGATGGTGAAGATCGTCGGCCCGCAGATGGCGGAGAATGTGATCAACCGTGCGATCCAGATTCATGGTGGCATGGGTGTGAGCGAAGATACGCCGCTGGCGTCGTGGCTCAGCCTTGCGCGCTTCTGCCGGATTGCGGACGGGCCGGACGAAGTACACATGTCTCAACTGGCCAAGCTGACGGCACGGGGCTTTGAAGCGGCGTAACGACTGATCGCTGCACGATACAAAGAGTTATGGCGGGCGGTGCTCAGGTAGGAGCGCCGCCCGTTTCATTTTGGCTAGAAGCCGAAATCGACCTGAAGCTGTCCTGTATAGCCGAGGGTGTCCTGACCGATGCCGATGACGCCAAGGTCAATGGAGATGGTGCTGTTGCCTTTGGTCGCAAGGGTCACACCGGTGCCGACATTGCCGCCCCAGTCTGTCAGATCAATGATCTGCGTCGTGGATACGCGCAGGGACCGGTTTTCGCGGGCAAAGTAATTGACTGTCGCCGACACCCGCGGGCTGGCGGATGTAAACCAGCCGCCTTCCTCGAAGCTATAGGTGCGTGAGGCTGTTGCTGCGGCAGCAATGGTTGTGTCGCGTGAGCGGCTGGACGGAATAAGTGTGCCTGTTGAGTCCGTATATTTTTCGCGAATGTAATCCGAGTAGCTGACGGACAGCGATGGCGAAACGAACACCGGATCCACAAACCATGAGCCTTGCAACGATGCACCAACTGCCGTGAGGCCCGTGTCTGCGGTGCCGGTGGTGCTGCCGATCTTGATGTCCTGCTCACCGACTTCACGGTTGAGCGACAACCCGGCTGAGATTGTGTCAACAAGCCGCATGTTGATATAGGCGCCACCGCCAACCGATGTGCTGTCTATTTCAGAATTGTTGAACTTTGTTTCCGTGCTGGATGTCAGGAAGGATCCAAATGCACCGATCGTGATTGTCTCGTTTGCCTGCATGGCAATGCCTGAGAGTACATGGCCCGCCCAGCCGTCATTGCCAAATCGGTTTTGGGCGTCGAACAGTGTGCCGCGTCCGCGTATCCACAAATTGACCGGCCGTCCGGCAATCGTGAGTGGCGGCAGGACGGTTTCCGGCGTGCCTGCGTCGTCCAGATTGGCCTGAACTATCTGACGCAACATGTCGGTGGACATGTCGATGTTGAAAATGAAATCGCCGCTGGTCGCCCCTGTAAACCACATTCCGGGTACGTTGTACTTGTCGGGCGGGGCCTGCCTTTGACTGCGCGAGTCGTTTTCGTCGCGGATGTCGTCCTGCCGCACGTAAGCATTGTTGCGTTGGTCATACAGATCATGAGTTTTTTCAGCGAGGGCCTGATACTCACCGAGGCGACCAGCCGCTTCGAGTTTGACGAGCAGTTGGGCAAACTCGGGGGAATTGTCTTTTTCGTGATACTCCGTTCCGGGCGTTGTGTTGTCCTCGAGAGCTTCTCCGTAATCCAGTCCAAAATTCCTGTCACCGGAGTAGTCCGGATCCACGGCGTCCACCAGCGCCCGTACCTGATCATAAGTGGAGCCTATCTGGTCGTTTAGAGTCTCTATCTTGTTATCCAGCTGGTCGTACTCAACATCGCGAGCGGCCTGAGCGTCATCATCCAATTTTCTGATGTAGGATTCGTCAGCACCAGCTTCCCTTAGTTTTACGATCTGTTGGGAGACGGTCGGCAGGTTGTTTGGTGTCGTGGGTTGGCGGACCGTACTGACAGATGTGTTGGCACTGTCGATGGCATCGGACGTCTCATCCGGAGTGGGTCCCGTGGACGTCGGTGTTGTCGTTGTGGACGTGGCAACGGCTGTGCACCTTAGCGTTATGACGGTGTTGGCACCGGCACTTGCGCCGCCTGAAATTGTGATGCCGGTAATCCCTGCTGTCAGGGTGATGGTCAGGTTTAGGTTGCCTGCCTGTGCACTCACCAGCGCATTGCCGGGGTTGGTGCCGATGCGTACGGAGTTGGGGTTGCCGGTGATTGTTATCACCAGCTTCTCGCCAGCATCCAGGCTTTCATTGATCGTGACTGTGCCCATGGTGGCACCGCCTGCGGGGATGGTTGTGTCACCCCCGCCGCCGTTTAGCGCATTGCAACCGGTTGAGGCTGCTTGGGCCTTTGTAGGAGAGCCGAGTACCAATACGGTTGCGAAACAAACCCCGAAGGCTAGGGAAATAGCCTGAGGTATGGCGTGCGCATGTTTCAAGCTGATCATTTTACTCCCCCCACGGATGACCTTGCTCGGCAGTGTTTATAGCCTCAATTGACCTGAGAGTCAGGCCCACACTGGCGTTGCTGCAGATGCCGCCGGTGCTAAAAGCCGAAATCCACCTGAAGTTGGCCGGTGTAGCCCAGCGTGTCCTGGCCAATGCCGATGACGCCGGCGTCGAACGATATGCGGCTTGAGCCTTGCGTGTGCAGTGTTACGCCGGCGCCGACATTGCCGCTCCAGGTGTCGGCATCGATTATCTCGGTGGCGGATACGCGGTAGCTTGTGTGTTCACGGGCCACATAGTTGAGCGATGTACTCACGCGCGGGGTGAGCCGCCGCACCCATCCCTCTTCATAGCGGTAGGCGCGCGACGCGGTGAGTGCGGCCGTGAGCGTGGTGTCGCCTGAGCTGCTGCCCGGTATGACGGTGCCGGTTGAATCCGTGTAGCCGTCGCGGGTGAACTCGGCATAGGTGACGGCGAAGGACGGCGACAAAAGAACCGGGTCGAGGAAGACCGCTCCTTGTACGGAGGATGAAACAGACCACAGATCGATGTCGGCAGACCCGGAGGCCGCTGCGGTGGTGATGTCCTGCTCGCCGGTTTCGCGGCTGGCTGACAGGCCAAAGGTCAGGCCCCGGGCGACTGCAAGGCGCAAATAGGCACCGCCGCCGCCCTGGCGCGTATCCACCTTTGTGTTGGTCAGGTCGGTGTCGCTGCGTGCGGCAAGATGGGAGCCGAACGCGCCGACGGTGACGGATTCGTTGACGCGCAAGGCGATCCCGCTGAGAAGATGCGCCGCCCAGCCGTCCGATCCGGCGCGCTTCTGGCGGTCAAACACGGTGCCGCGGCCGCGCGCCCAGATGTTGACGGGCATGCCGGCGATCGTCAGCGGTGCTGGTGCCGCGGAGGCGGCGCCATCCTGCTCCAGCTTCAGCATCATGTGCCGGTGCAGCAGGTCGGATGACAGCTCGAAACTGAAGCCGCGGCCGCTGGCGTCCGGTCGGAACAGCACGATGTCGCCGTCACCAAGCTCTTCGGGATCGGGATCGACATCGGGATCGAGGTCGGGGTCAGGCTCCGGCAACTCGACCTGGGGGCGCGGGTCCGACATGGGCAGGCCCGCTTCCTCGAAGCGCTTGCGGTATCTGTCAATGATCGCCTGCCGGGCGCGGCCATAAGTCCAGCCGCGCCGCGTGTCGGCGGAGTCTTGATCGGAGGGGAATGGCTTGCCGGATTCGAACAGGCTGATGCCGTGCTTGAAACGGTCGATGCGTTTTTCGTTGTCGGGAAGGAACTGTTGCTGCTCCTCATGGTCGCGCACATACAGATCGTTGAGTGCGTTCTGAAATTCTTCCCACAGGGCCTCGTGGTCCTTACGGCTGGTCTGCGCCCGTGTTTGCGGGCGGGCAACCAAGGCGCGGCCGGCTCCGGGCAGGGCTGCGGGTGTGGTCGGCAGGCGGTTGCCGGTGACGGCAGTTGTGGCCGCATCCACGGCGTTGGCGGTCTGCACCGGTGTGCTGGCCGTACCGGCGCTGCTGTTGGTGCCGGACGCCTGAGGGGCTGCCGCTGCTGCAACAGGCACGCATGTGATGGTCAGTGTTGCTGCCTGGCCGACGGAGGCGAGCACCGTGATGCCCAGACCCACCACACCTGCCTCGTTGACAGTGACCGTTTGCACGAGGTTGACGGCGGTGCCGAATATACCCGTATTGCTCGGCAGGAGCTGAACCGTGGCCAGATTGGGATTGCCGGCGGCCGTGATGGTCAGCGTGTCGCCCTGGTCAAACGCGCCTGCGATTCCAACAGCATTGGCCCCACCGGCGACGACGTTCTGGTTGAAGGCTCCGCCATTGGCGGCTGTACAGCCGGCAGAAACAGCGAACGCTGGCGTTATTGATGCCGCATATGTTGGCGCGGCTATGGCAATCGCGCACAGCCATCTCAGTGTTGTAGACAAATTCCCGTAACCCCGGCTTCCGCGCGTCGCGGCCATCGCTTCAATGGTGAGACTAGAGACTCTGGGATGGGAGGTTCGTCATCAAAATTGAGGATGAATCTGACTCTGATGTTTCGTTGCCGGAATGAATGCCTGTGGCACTTGGGCTTTTCATGGCATAAAGGCCGCGAAAAGCCGGGTATCCCGGCGCATATTTTTGAGGGTCGCTGTCTTGTCCAAGATGATGACAAATTTTGTCGATGCGCTGCGCGCTGCGGACCTGCAGGTTTCGCCAGCGGAAACGCTGGATGCCATGGAGGCGGCCGACCTTGTGGGGTTTGGCGACCGGGCGCTGCTGAAGGACACGCTTGCGCTGTCCCTGGCGAAGACACCGGACGAAAAGCAATCGTTTGATGAGGCGTTTGACCGGTTCTTCTCGTTTGAGACGATGGAGAATGCGACAGGGGAAAACGCGGCGTCGCAGTCTGGTGAGGACGGCGACGAACAGGATCAGCAGGAAGCTGGTGACGGGTCTCAGGATGCTGACGGCGAAGATAGTGGTGAGGGCGATGGGGAAGAGTCCGACGCCGAGGGCGACGGAGACGCGTCTGAAAGTGCGTCCGCGTCCGGCGGCCAGCCGTCGGGTTCAGGCGAAGGTGGTGCGACCGACAAGCCGCAGACAGGCGACCTCAACGACACGGAATATGAAGACGCCAACCTCAATCAGACCCTGATGGAGATGCTGCAATCGGGCGACCGGACATCTTTGTCCATGGCGATTGCGCGGGCTGGCGAACAGGTGGGTATACGGAACATTCGGTTCTTTACCCAGCGGGGGCTTTATGGCCGCCGGATCATGGAGCGCATCGGGCTGCAGGAAATCACCGACCAGATCATTGCAGCAGAACGGGCTGAAGGCGTCGGCGGGCCGCAGGTAGAAGCGCTCAAAGGCATGCGCGAAATGTTGCGCCAGGATGTGGACGACTATGTGGAGCGCAATTTGCAGCTCCACGCACAGAACGAAGGCAAGCGGCTGCGCGAAGAAGTGCTGGAGAGCGTGCGCCTGACAAATGTGGACATTCGCGACTTCAAGATGATGCAGCAGCTTGTGCGCAAGATGTCGAAGAAGCTGGTTTCCGTGCATTCGCGCCGCAAGAAGAAAGCACGACGGGGCCATCTGGATGTGCGGCGGACCATCCGGCACAACATCGCCTTTGACGGCTTGATGTTTGATACCCACTGGAAGCGCCGCAAGGTGGACAAGCCGGATGTGATGGCGATCTGCGATGTGTCAGGCTCTGTCGCCACGGTGTCGCGTTTCCTGCTGATGTTCCTGTATTCGCTGGGCGAAGTGCTGCCCAATGTCAGGTCGTTTGCGTTCTCGGGGCATCTGGGAGAGGTGACGGATCTGTTTGAGACGCTGGACCTGGAACAGGCCATTCCGCTGATCCAGAAAGAGTATGGCGGTGGCTCCACGGACTACGGCGCGTCGTTGCAGGATTTTTCAAATCTGGCGCTCAATGACATCGACAACAAAACCACTGTCATCTTGATGGGGGACGCGCGGTCGAACTTCAGCAATCCGCGGGCTGACATCATGAAACTGGTTTATCAGCGCGCGCGGCGGGTCATCATTCTCAACCCGGAGCCGGAAGGCATCTGGGGGACCGGCGACAGCGAGATGCTGAAGCTCAAGCCGTTCTGCCACAAAGCGCAGATGTGCGGGTCTCTCAAGGATCTCGAACGGGTGGTCGACGACATCTTGCGCACGGCGGTCTAAGGGCCGACATTCTTCCTATAAGGGAGACTGTCATGGGAACACCGGCAATAAGCGGCGACCCGAAACCGCAGATTACCTTTCAGACCAAGGGCATAACCAAGGTCTATGACACTGGCGACGTGCAGGTCCATGCGCTGCGTGGTGTCGATCTTGAGCTCTATGAAGGCGAATTCGCCGTCCTGCTGGGCCCTTCGGGGAGCGGCAAATCGACACTGCTCAATATTCTGGGCGGGTTGGATCAGCCAACGGACGGGCAGGTGTGGTTTCGCGATCAGGAACTCACAGCCGCGTCGGAACGCGAGTTGACGCGGTACCGTCGCGACAATGTGGGTTTTGTTTTTCAGTTCTACAATCTGGTACCCAGCCTGACTGCGCGTGAAAACGTTGAGCTGGTCACGGAGATTGCGCGCGATCCGATGGATGCACGCGAAGCGCTGGACATTGTCGGCCTCAAAGAGAGGGTCGATCATTTTCCGGCACAATTGTCAGGCGGCGAGCAACAACGCGTTGCCATTGCCCGCGCCATCGCAAAACGGCCGGATGTTTTGTTGTGTGATGAACCCACCGGCGCACTCGACTCCCAGACGGGTGTCATCGTGCTGGAGGCCATTGAGCGGGTAAATGCAGAGCTTGGCACCACAACCGCTGTGATTACCCACAACGCCTCGATTGCAGACATGGCGCATCGGGTAGTGAGCTTTGCTGATGGCACTATTGCCCGTGTTGAGGTCAATGATGCGCGTAAGCCAGCGCGCGACATCACCTGGTAGGGGCACAACGCATGTTTCACACATTGCTGCATCCCCTGGACAAGAAAGTGCTTCGCGAGTTGTGGCGGGTGCGTGGCCAGGCGCTGGCCATTGCAGCGGTTATTGGCGCCGGTGTGGCTGTGCTGGTGATGATGTACGGGATGCTGGCATCGCTTGAGTCAACGCGGGCGGCTTACTATGAGCGCTACCGGTTTGCCGACATCTGGGTGCCGGTGAAGCGTGCGCCTGAAAGTCTTAAAACGGACATCTCCCGTATCAACGGGGTTGCATCGGTTGAGACCAGAGTATTCGTGGATGTGACGCTGGATGTGCCGGGCATGGTGGAACCGGCCACTGGGCGAATGATATCGCTTCCTGAATCGGGACGGCCAGCCATCAATGATGTGGTGCTGCGCGCCGGTCGGTGGCCTGAACCAAACCACTCACGCGAAGTGCTGGCCGATCAGACCTTCATGGATGCTCATGGATTCAAACCCGGCAGTGAAGTCGCCGCCATCATCAATGGCCGAAAGCGCACGCTGACGGTTGTAGGTGTCGTTCTGAGTCCTGAGTTTGTCTATGCGATTGCGCCGGGCGAATTGATGCCGGACGAAAAACGTTTTGGCATTCTGTGGATGAACCGGGAGGCTCTTGCCGCAGCTTACGACCTGGACGGTGCATTCAACGAAGCGCTGATCCGTGTGCTGCGGCACGCAAATGTTTCGGACGTGATTGATGAGGTGGATGCTCTGACGGACCGATATGGTGGCGGTGGAGCGTATGAGCGAAAGGACCAGATCTCCGACGCGTTCCTGAGGAGTGAAATGGATCAACTGCGCAATTTCGGCGCGGTGTTGCCGCCGATTTTTTTGCTGGTGGCGGCCTTTCTGCTCAATGTGGTGATCAGTCGGATGATTGAGACTGAGCGGGAACAGATCGGACTGCTCAAGGCATTCGGCTACTCAAACTGGGACGTCGGGCTTCACTACCTCAAATTCGTTGGCGTTCTTACGACGCTTGGCATTGTGGCGGGCATTGCTGCCGGGGTCTGGATGGGTCGCGGGCTAGCTGGCATCTATGCCGGGCAATTGTTCAAGTTTCCATTCCTCTACTACAAGGCCGATCCGACCGTCTTTGCATTGGGTGCGGCCATCAGCATTCTAGCGGCGGTGGTTGGAACACTTGTCGCCGTGCGCCGGGCAGCTCTTTTGCCGCCAGCTGTCGCCATGCGGCCTGCTCCGCCGACGCGCTATGGGACCTCTCTCATCGAACGGATGCTGCCGCGGCGGATGACGGATCAACCGACCCGTATGATCCTGCGTCATATCGGTCGTTGGCCGCTGCGGTCGGGTCTCACCGTTGCCGGGATTTCTGCTGCTGTTGGCTTATTGATCGGGTCAAGTTTTGCGCTCGACTCGATGGAGTTCATGATGGACGTGAACTTCTTTCAGACCGAGCGGCAGAACATGACGGTGATCTTTGAGCAGCCGCGCCACTTCGATGCCATTCACGCAGTCGAAGGCTTGCCGGGTGTCCTCTCGGTGGAGCCGTTCCGGGCGGTTGGTGTGCGGATGATCCATGGACCGCGCGAGAAGCGGGTGTCTATTACGGGTCTGGTGCAGGACCCACAGATTTCCCGTGTTCTGGATGCCAACCAACGTCCCGTGCAGCTGCCGGAAGCTGGTGTGTTGCTGAGTGACTATCTCGCCAAGATACTGGATGTAGATGAAGGCGACACCATCACGATAGAAGTGTTGGAGGGACGCCGTCCGACCCTGTTTGTCCCGGTAACACGGATCGTGGAAACCTATATCGGGCTCAGTGCCTATATGCAGCTGCCAGCCCTCAACACGGTGATGCAGGAGGGCCGGTCGGTGTCCGGTGCGTACATCCTCAACGATACGGCATATCAGGATGAGCTGTACCGAGAGCTAAAGGACACGCCAGCCGTTGCCGGCGTCACCTTGCAGCGTAAGGCCTTGCAAACCTTTCGCGAGACCGTGGATGAGAATTTTTCCACGACGGTTATTTTCAATGTCGTTTTTGCAGCTCTTATCGCCATCGGCGTTGTCTACAATGCTGCGCGTATTTCCCTGGCGGAGCGGGCACGTGAACTTGCAAGCCTTCGGGTGTTGGGGTTCAGCCGTGGCGAGGTGGCTTACATCCTGCTTGGCGAGCTGGCGCTGCTGACCATGCTGGCCCTGCTGCCGGGCTGCCTATTCGGGTTTGGGCTGGCCCATCTGGTCGGCGAGCTTGGGCTTGAGACCGAGCTCTACCGGATCCCCATTATCATTGCGCCTTCAACCTATGGCACCGCCATTTTGGTGGTGCTGGCAGCCTCTTTTGTTTCCAGCCTAATTGTAGGCCGCCGGGTGGCGCGGCTTGATCTTATTTCAGTTCTAAAAACGAGGGATTAGCCTCATGCCCATTCGCAACATAGTCAGCATTGTCATTGGAGTGATTGTTTTGGGAGCGATTGCTCTTGCGTTCATGCCACAGGCAGTTCCAGCAGACCTGGTTGAGGTGCAGCGCGGTTCATTGGCAGTGACAGTGCATGAAGAAGGTCGGACGCGGGTCAAGGACATTTACACTGTGTCCGCGCCAGTCGGTGGGCGTCTGCTGCGTATCCGGTCTGACGTTGGCGATCCGGTGACTGAGCGCGTAACGGTCGTTGCCACCATTCAGCCGACCGACCCTTCTTTCCTGGATGCGCGCTCGCTGGGGCAGGCAGAAGCGCTGGCCAAAGCTGCGGAGGCGGCGCGCACTCTGGCTGAAGCAGACGTGGCGCGGGCTCAGGCCGAACTTGATTTCGCACAGTCTGAGTATCGTCGTGCCAAGAGCCTTGCCGCCAAGGGCACAGTTTCACAGGCCAGGCTGGACAAGGCACGCTTGGATATGCGTACGCGCGCGGCAGCGCTGGATGAAGCCAAGGCTGCCTTCAAGATGCGTGACTTTGAACTTGAAAATGCGCGAGCGCTCCTGATCCAGCCGGGAGAGGCAGACGGAGACGTTGATACTGGTGCCCTTGGGTGTTGCGTGCCGGTTCGTGCGCCGATTACCGGACGGGTGCTACGCATCATGCAGGAAAGCGAAGCGATTGTTCTTCCGGGCGCGCCACTGATTGAGGTTGGCGATGCTGCTGATCTGGAAATCGTGGTGGACCTGCTCTCAGAAGATGCGGTGCGCGTAAGCGAAGGCGATCGGGTGTTGGTCGAGGATTGGGGTGGCACGCAGGACCTGAATGGCACCGTTCGACGGATTGAGCCATTTGGGTTCACCAAGGTGTCAGCGCTTGGCATCGAGGAGCAGCGGGTCAATGTCATCATTGATTTTGAAGACACGCCGGAAGCATGGTCCGCGCTTGGCCATGGGTACCGTTTGGATACGCGCATTTTTGTCTGGGAAGCTGAAGATGTGCTGAAGCTGCCGGTCAGCGCCTTGTTTCGCGATGGGGACGCCTGGGTGGTGTTTCGGGAAGCTGAGGGTGAGGCAGCACTGACACCTGTTGAGATCGGTCGCCGGAATGCTCTGGAGGCGGAGGTTGTGGCGGGCCTTGAGGCGGGGGACCGTGTGGTTGTTCATCCAAGCGACAGGGTTGTGGACGGCGTTTCGCTGGAACCCCGCGGTTTACGTTAACGGCACCCAATTGAGGCATCTCATTTTCGAAGGGCGCGCAAATTGCTTGGATGTTGTCAGGGCGTCATGCGGGGCGGGTCGCGAGAGTGCTTGCCGGACAGCCTAAAATGTTGTGCTGGTGGCACACCCTGACGGGAAACCGCGTATCCAGCCCGCGCCGTATGACGTCATTTGGGGAGATTGGCCGCTAGCGGGGTGACTCATCCGCCCATCTCGGGCACGATTGAGCCACGCGTGGGGGACAATCTTGTGGGGGCAAGTGTGAGCCGCATTGAGCCAATTTGGCACATGGTAGGGTTAAGCGTATTGCGTAGAGCTGTGATTGGGACGGTTGTCGTTGCGGGCCTGGCTTTGGGCTTTGGCAGCGCTGCGCTGGCACAGGCGATTGAGCCCGTGCAATCCGCCAATCTGCCCTCCATCACGTCTTCGACCACCTCTTTGGTCGAGACACTGCCGCCACCGATCCAGGACCCTGTACCGGCCGAGGCGGCTGACATGGCGCCTATTCCTGATGTCGTGCCTGAAAAGCGGACAGGTCCGCTCAATGTGCATGTTTTTGGGGATTCACTGGGGGACGGCATCTGGGCCGGGCTTTATCGCAAATTGCCCAAGGCTGACGGCTACAAGGTCACCAAACATTCCCGCGTTTCAACAGGGCTGGTGCGCAAGGATTTTTACAACTGGTCGAAGGCCGTGCGGCAGATCGTTGCCAAGCATCGTGTCGATGTGGCGGTTGTGATGATCGGCACCAATGACCGGCAGACGATTGTTGAGGGCGGTCGCCATGCGCTGCGCTCGCCCGGCTGGGAAGCGATTTACAAGGCGCGCATTGATGACATGACGCAGGTCCTCAAGGATGAGGGGGCGGAGGTCTTCTGGGTGGAACTGCCCGCCATGCGCAGCCCGCGGTTTGGCCGCGACATGAAGTATTTCAACACGCTGTTCGAAGACCGTGCGGCAGCCAATGGCATTACCTATGTGCCCACATGGCAGCGCACCCTTGGCAGCAATGGCAAATACTCCGCATACGGCCTTGATGACAAAGGCCGCAAGCGGTTGATGCGGACCAATGACGGCATTCATTTCACCATGCGCGGCTACGTCAAGATGGCGGGTTTTGTAACCACAGCCATGGAAGAAGCTGCCCGGATGGAAGAAGTCGGGCCGATTGTGGAATTGCCGGTCGAGCCGGTGGCCGTGGCCCCACTCATTGACCCCATCACCGGTGCGACGATCACGGCTCCCTTGGCTCCGGCCCCCCCGGCTCCCCTGGCACCGGATCAGCCTGTTGCGCCAAGTGTCGATCAACCCGCTGCGCCTGACGCGCCGGGGGATCAAAGTGCTGTCTCCGGTACGCCGCAACGCTCCGAACGGGCGGGTGTGTCAGAAGTGGCGTCTACCATTGCCGGGGCGCTGTCTGATCTGCGCGGGTTTGTGCTGCCTGAGCCAAAGCCCGGCCGGGCGGATGATCTGCGCCAACCGGCTGAGTAAGTGACTTTCCTTCCCTTGCGACGGGTGGCTGCGGCTGCTGCGTTTGCGTCAGCCTCTGTGGGGCTGATGGGTGCGGGCGTGCCGCAGACGACCTTTGTCCCGATTTCCAATCCAGCAGGCCTGTCAGCGTTTTTTGACGCGAAGTCTGCCGGTCCTGATGTGCGCATTCTGCATATCGGCGACAGCCACATTGCGCGCGACACATTTTCCGGTGATCTGCGGGCGTTGTTTGCTGCCGATGGCAAGTCCGGGCCGCGCGGCATGCTGCCTGCGGGCACTGTCTATCCGTTCTACATGGCGCGTGGCGTCGAGATGGATATGTCCGATGGATGGGACGTGGTGCGGGCCCGCAACGAGGACGCCTCAGGGCCCTTTGGCCTGATGAATGCGCGGGTGGTGGCGGAGGCAGGCACCAGCCCGTGGATTGCCCTTTCAGGTTTTGAAACACCGGTTGAGCGGTTGCTGATCAGCTATCAGCGCCAGCCGCAAGGCGGCGTGTTGCAGGTGCATGTGGACAGCAAGATCCATGCGGTGCCCACGTCAGGTGACCGTGGATTTGCGTTTGCAGCATTGCCGGTGCCCAGCGGCACTCAGATTGTTCGGATTGCGGCCGCCGGTGACGGGCCGGTGGCGTTGTTCTCCCTGGCACTTGAAGCGGATGCGGGCGGGGCGGTGCTGTCCAATTCCGGCTGGCCGGGGGCGACGGCAGACATCATGGCGCGGTGGGATGATGATCTGCTGCGCATGGAGCTTGCCCGGCTTGACCCTGATCTGATCATTGTCGGCTACGGCACCAATGAAGGTTTTGACGACAAGCTGGAGCTTGGGGACTACGAAGCCGCTTTGCGGGCGCAGCTGGCGCGGCTGAAGCGTTTCGCGCCCGGTGCGTCGATCCTGCTGACGGGTGGACCGGACGGGACGCGGCTGCCGTACTACGCGGATACGGATGCCCGCGAGCCTCATGAGTGGACGTGTGCGCCGCTCACCGAGGCGGAGCGGCAGCAATATGTGGAGCTGATTGCCGAGGAGAGCGAGGCGCTGCTGCGCTGGCACGATGCACCGCAGCTGTCAGCCGTACTCGCTTTGCAAAAACGCGTGGCGCTTGATGTGGGGGCTGCCCACTGGGACTGGCGGGCGGCCATGGGCGGCCCGTGCTCGGTCCATCGCTGGCGACTGGCCGAGGACCCCCAACTCGCACGGCCCGATCATGTTCACCTGACCGGCGACGGCTACAAGGCATCCGCCAAGGCGCTGTTTGAGGCGCTAAATGGCGCGTTTGTGGCAAGGCAGGGGGATAGGGAGGGTCGACCTGTTCCAGATCGGGACAAGTCGGGCTCAGGGGTAACCAGGGATTAAGATTTGTGGCGCGGTTTGACCCGTTCCATGGCTCATTGTCCCAAATGAGACGCGCTCGGGCATGCTGTTTCCAACACTGGATTTTGCTCTGTTCTTCGTCATCGTGTTCCTAGTTGCATGGGAACTGCGACGGGACATGGACGCGCGCAAGCTGGTTCTCGTCTTCGCTTCCTACTTCTTTTACGGCTACTGGGACTGGCGCTTTACGCTGCTGCTCGCCGGCTCATCGCTGCTGAATTATGCGGCTGGCCGCGTCATTGGCGGACTGAATGACGGCATCACGCGCAAATGGGTGCTGGGTATTGCCATTGCGCTCAATCTCGCGGTGCTGGGCTTCTTCAAATACTACGGCTTCTTCCTGGATTCGCTGGCCGACATTCTGACCGCCTGGGGCATCGAGCGGGACCTGCCATTCCTGGAAGTGATCCTGCCGGTCGGCATCTCGTTTTTCACCTTCCAGGGCATCTCGTATCTGGTGGATGTGTATCGCCGTCATGTGGACGCCTCGCGGTCGCTGCTGGATATCTTCCTCTACATCTCGTTCTTTCCACAGCTTGTGGCGGGTCCGATTGTGCGTGCGGCGCATTTCCTGCCGCAGCTTGAGCGCAAGCCCCATGTGAGCCGCCGCATGGCCTCGCTGGCGGTGGTGCTTATTCTCGTCGGCCTTTTCAAGAAGATGGTGATTGCCAACTATCTGGCGACGGAAGTGGTGGATCATGTGTTCTTTGATCCCACAGCCTTTGGCGGCGGTGATCTGTTGCTGGGCGTCTATGCCTATGCGGTGCAGATCTATTGCGATTTCTCGGCCTATTCAGATATTGCCATTGGGGTAGCAGCGCTGCTTGGCTATCGCTTCCCGCGCAACTTTGATCATCCGTATCGCTCGTCCTCCCTGCAGGAGTTCTGGCGGCGGTGGCACATCTCGTTGTCCACCTGGCTGCGGGACTATCTCTACATTCCGCTGGGTGGCAGCCGCGGCTCTACGTTCAAGACGTATCGCAATTTGTTCCTGACCATGTTCCTCGGTGGCATCTGGCACGGGGCAGCGTGGACATTCGTGTTCTGGGGCGCCTTCCACGGCGCGATGTTGGGTGTCGAGCGGGCGCTGACCAAACGCTGGGAAGAGCTGAACAAGGACACCAATGGTTATGGTGGCGGGGCAGTGGCCTTCTTCCTTGGGGTCGGTCGCGGCATCCAGAATTCTTTTGCCACTGTGCTGGGTATCGTCCTGACGTTCCACCTCGTGTGCTTTGCGTGGATTTTCTTCCGCGCGCCAACATTCTCCGGCGCGTGGGACTATGTGATTGGCATCTTTGACTGGTCGCAGCCTGCGCAATTCGCGACGCCGTTTATCGTCGGCCTTGTTGGGCTGTCATTGGCCGGTCAGTTCCTGCCATCCAACTGGGCAAGCGGTGCAGGACGTTTGTTGCAGCGCGCGCCGTGGCCGGTCTTGGGTTTGATGCTTGGATTTGGCATCCTTGCCATTGAAGCCATGGCGCCTGAAGGCGTTGCCCCATTCATCTATTTCCAGTTCTAGGGAGGGCGTTCGACAATGATGGAACATATCGATCCTGAAGCCGACGCTTACGAGCCCGGCTTTGAAATGAAGCCCAAGGCCTCCCTCAACGCAGAGCAGGAAACCACGCGCACGTTCAAGCGTGCACTCTATTCCATGCTGTTCGGCATGTTCATTCTGGCGCTGTTTCATTCGACGTCGCTGGTGAACTATGTGCGCGGCCTGCCGATTGGTCCTGTGGAAGACACGGTGATTGCGGTGAGTGAGGCGTGGCATGAGCAGATGGAAAAGAACGGCATGACCGAGCTTTTCACGCTCATGGATGACAGTGTGACCGCGCTGCATGATGCGACATGGGAAGATTTCGATGCGTTTGTGGCCGGGCTGAAGCAGGGCGACGCACCAGATGATTTGCGCGGCGGTGTTGCTGAGTAAGCGCCCAAAACACATCCGTATCCCCGGACTTGATCCGGGGTCCACTCTCAGAACGAACGCTCCGCAGCAAATGCTTGTCTGGCAGCCGCCTTTCCGCCCGACCTCGATCCCTTCGACAAGGTGAAATGCGAGTAGGCCCCGGATCAAGTCCGGGGATGCGGGTGACAACGCAATAGAAAAGCCCTCCAGCATTGCTGAAGGGCTTTTGCAGTTTTGATTGTCCGCAGGCCTAGCGAGGTAGCGTCGTTGACCCCATGAGATCCTTGTCGACCGTGTGGGCGCACTGGCGGCCTTCGCGGATGGCCCAGACGACGAGGGACTGGCCACGGCGCATGTCGCCACAGGCATAGAGCTTGTCGACGGATGTCTTGTAGCTGCTGTCGCCTTCTGTTTCGGCTTTCACGTTGCCGCGCGGGTCCATTTCAGGGTTGAGGCTTTCGATCATGCCTTCGTGGACGGGGCTGACAAAGCCCATGGCGAGGAGGACGAGGTCAGCCTTGATCTCAAACTCGCTGCCTTCGATCTTCTGCATCTTGTCATCGACCTTGACGCAGGTGAGCGATGTCACGTGACCGTCTTCGCCATTGAAGTTGGCGGTCATGACAGCGAAGTCGCGGTCAGCGCCTTCAGCCTGGCTGGAAGAGGTGCGGAATTTCAGCGGCCAGTTGGGCCACGTCATCAGCTTGTCTTCCTTTTCAGGTGGCTGCGGCATGATTTCCAGCTGGGTGACAGAGACGGCGCCCTGACGGAAGGAAGTGCCGATGCAGTCAGAGCCGGTGTCGCCACCGCCGATGACAACCACGCGTTTGCCACCTGCAAGGATGGGCGCGACGTTGCCGAGGTTTTCGTCGCCATTGCGACGGTTTTGCTGCGGCAGGAAGTCCATGGCGAAGTGCACACCGTCGAGGTCGCGGCCTTCGATTGGCAGGTCGCGTGGCTTTTCAGCGCCGCCAGACATGACGACAGCATCAAAGTCCTTCATCAGGTCTTCGGCTGAGATGTCGACACCGATGTGGACACCGGTCTTGAGGGTCACGCCTTCAGCGCTCATCTGCTCAATGCGGCGGTCGATGACGTGCTTTTCCATCTTGAAGTCGGGGATGCCATAGCGCATCAGGCCGCCGGCCTTGTTGTTCTTTTCAAACAACGTGACGTCGTGACCGGCACGGGCAAGCTGCTGTGCGCATGCCATGCCCGCAGGACCTGCGCCGACAACGGCAACGGTCTTGCCAGTTTTGACAGCGGGTATCTGCGGCTGGATCCAGCCTTCTTCGGCTGCGCGGTCCGCGACGGCGCATTCGATTGACTTGATGGTCACCGGCTCGTCGATGAGATTCAGCGTGCAGGCTGCTTCGCACGGGGCGGGGCAGATGCGGCCGGTCATCTCCGGGAAGTTGTTTGTGGAGTGGAGGTTGCGTGCTGCTTCCTCCCAGTCCTCTGAATAGACGAGATCATTCCAGTCCGGGATCTGGTTATTGACCGGGCAGCCATTGTGGCAATAGGGGATGCCGCAATCCATGCAGCGGGCTGCCTGGTTTTTGACGCCCTCTTCGGACATGGGAATGACGAACTCGCGGAAGTGCCGTACGCGGTCTGATGCCGGTGCGGATGTGCGGTCCTGACGTTCGATCTCAAGAAAGCCGGTGACTTTACCCATCTGGCTTATCCTTCACAGTCTGTAGTCGTTTCGTGGCGCGGATTGCGTTTGGCGCAGGCTTATTCGCCTGCGGCCTTGAACGCAGTTGCGTCGTTTGTGTTCGATGCCTTCATTTCTTCAAGTGCGCGGCGGTAGTCGACCGGCATCACCTTCACAAATTTCGGCAGATAGGTTTCCCAGTTGTCGAGAACCATGCGGGCCCGGGTGGAGCCTGTGTGATGTGCATGGTTTTCAATCAGCTGGCGCAGACGTTCAGCGTCAAAGCGCGTCATGTCCGAATTCACGTCAACGCGGCCATGGGTTTCAAGGTCACCGCCCTGGTGGCCCATGCGTTCCATGGCATCGTCTTCGGCTGTGATGTGTTCAAGCTCAACCATTGAGAGGTTGCAGCGACGCTCAAAGTCGCCTGCTTCATCCAGCACATAGGCGATGCCGCCGGACATGCCGGCTGCGAAGTTGCGGCCGGTTTCACCCAGCACAACCACAACACCGCCGGTCATGTATTCACAGCAATGGTCGCCGGTGCCTTCAACAACGGCGATGGCGCCCGAGTTGCGCACCGCAAAGCGTTCGCCTGCGACGCCGCGGAAGTAGCATTCGCCGGTGATGGCGCCATAGAGCACCGTGTTGCCGACAATGATGCTCTTCTCCGGCACGATCTTGGCGTCGGGGTGCGGGTAGATGACCAGACGGCCACCGGACAGGCCCTTGCCCACATAGTCATTGGCTTCGCCGGCAAGCTCAAAGGACACGCCATGGGCCAGCCATGCGCCAAAGCTCTGTCCGGCGGTGCCGGTCAGCTTCACGGAGATGGTATCCTGAGGCAGGCCCTTGTGGCCGTGATGCTTGGCAATCTGGCCAGACAGCATGGCGCCGGCTGAGCGATCCATCGAGTTGATGGACGTATCAATTGTCACCGGTGTGCCGTTCTCGATGGCAGGCTTGGCCTGTTCGATGAGGCGACGGTCGAGAATGTCGTGGATCGGATGCTGCTGCTCTTCGGAGTGACGGATGGCAACGCCTTCCTTGTCAGCAGGGCGGGCGAAGAGCTTGGATACGTCCAGGCCTTCCGCCTTCCAGTGAGCAACGGCTTCGGTCTGATCAAGCGCATCCATCAGGCCGGTCATGTCGGAGAGCTTGGTGAAGCCCATCTCCGCCATGATGGCGCGCAGTTCTTCAGCCACATAGAAGAAGTAGTTCACGACATGCTCAGGCAGACCGACGAAACGCTTGCGCAGCACGGGGTCCTGGGTCGCAACACCGACAGGGCAGGTGTTGAGGTGACATTTGCGCATCATGATGCAGCCCGCCGCGATGAGCGGTGCGGTTGAGAAGCCAAACTCGTCGGCACCCAGCAAGGCGCCGATGGCAACGTCGCGGCCCGTCTTGAGGCCACCATCCACCTGCACGGCAATACGGCCACGCAGGCCGTTGGCCACAAGCGTCTGGTGTGTTTCGGCGATGCCAAGTTCCCATGGGGAGCCTGCATGCTTGATGGAGGTTAGCGGGGACGCCCCGGTGCCGCCTTCAAAGCCTGAGATCGTCACATGGTCAGCGCGCGCCTTGGAGACGCCAGCTGCAACCGTGCCGACGCCGACTTCTGATACCAGCTTCACGGAAATGTCTGCTGCCGGATTGACGTTCTTCAGGTCGTAGATCAGCTGTGCCAGATCTTCGATTGAGTAGATGTCGTGGTGCGGGGGCGGGGAGATGAGGCCCACGCCCGGTGTCGAGTAACGCACCTTGGCGATGACCGCATCGACCTTATGGCCGGGCAGCTGTCCGCCTTCGCCGGGCTTGGCACCCTGCGCCATCTTAATCTGGATCATGTCCGCGTTGGCGAGGTACTCGGCGGTGACGCCAAAGCGGCCGGACGCCACCTGCTTGATGGCGGAGCGCATGCTGTCGCCATCGGGCAGGGGTGTGAAGCGATCGACTTCTTCGCCGCCTTCACCGGTGTTGGACTTGCCGCCGATGCGGTTCATGGCCTTGGCCAGTGTCGTGTGCGCTTCGCGGCTGATGGAGCCAAAGGACATGGCGCCGGTTGCAAAGCGTTTGACGATGTCCTGTGCCGGTTCCACGTCGTCGATGGAGACAGGCGTGCGGCCAATTTCTTCTGCGGACTTCAGACGGAACAGGCCGCGAATGGTCAGCAGTCGCTTGGACTGGTCGTTCATGGCCTTGGCGTAGTCGTTATATTTGTCCTGGCTGTTGCCACGTACGGCGTGCTGCAGGTCGGCAACGGAAGATGCCGTCCAGGCGTGTTCTTCGCCGCGGACACGCTGCATGTATTCGCCGCCAACAGACAGGGCGCTTTTCAGGACGGGGTCTGAGGAGAATGCACGCAGGTGACGCTGAATGGTTTCTTCCGCGACTTCCGACAGGCCCACACCTTCGATGTTGGTGGAGGTGCCGTAGAAATAGTCACGCACGAACTGCGTGGAGAGTCCGACAGCGTCAAAGATCTGGGCGCCACAATAGGACTGGTAGGTGGAGATGCCCATCTTGGACATGACCTTGAGGATGCCCTTGTTGACCGCCTTGATGAAGCGGGACTTGACGGTTGCATCGTCCAGGTCTTCGCCAAGCTGATGCTTGTTGGCGATCATGCTTTCAAAGGCGAGGTATGGGTTGATGGCTTCAGCACCGTAGCCAGCCAGCGCACAGAAGTGATGCACTTCGCGCGCTTCGCCGGTTTCAACCACAAGGCCCACACGGGTGCGCAGGGTTTTGCGGATCAGGTGATGATGCACAGCTGATGTCGCCAGCAGGGACGGGATCGCAACACGGTCTTCGCTCACCAGCCTGTCTGACAGGATGATGATGTTGAAGCCTTCGTTGACAGCACGCTCTGCGCGCTCGCACAGGGCATCAAGCGCAGGCTTCATGCCATCGGCGCCACGGTCGGCCGCGAAGGTGGTGTCCAGGGTCTTGGTCTGGAAGTGGTTGTCCGCGATGTCACCGATGGCACGGATCTTTTCCAGATCTTCGTTGCGCAGGATCGGCTGGCGCACCTCAAGGCGACGCATCTCGCCCTGCTTGTGCAGGTCAAGCAGGTTTGGACGCGGGCCGATGAGCGACACGAGGCTCATCACCAGCTCTTCGCGGATCGGGTCGATCGGCGGGTTGGTAACCTGGGCAAAGTTCTGCTGGAAGTAATTGAACAGCGACTTTGACTTGTCGGACAGAACCGCGATGGGCGTGTCGGTACCCATGGAGCCGATGGCTTCCTGACCGGTGGCGGCCATGGGAGTCATCAGGGTGCGGATGTCTTCCTGGGTGTAGCCGAACGCCTGCTGACGCTTGAGCAGCGGTACATTTGGCTGAGGCGGGTTGCCGCCGATGTCCGGCAGATCCTCGACATTGATCTGGGCGGCGTCGAGCCACTCCTGATAGGGCTCCATTGAGGAAATCTGTTCCTTGATTTCCTCGTCGGAGATGATGCGGCCTTCTTCAAGGTCGATCAGCAGCATCTTGCCCGGCTGCAGACGCCATTTTTCAACGATGCGATCTTCCGGGTAAGGAAGAACGCCCATTTCTGACGCGAGAATGACATTGTCATCGTCGGTGACGAAGTAACGGGCAGGGCGCAGGCCGTTGCGGTCCAGGGTGGCGCCGATCTGGCGACCGTCTGTGAAGGCCATGGCGGCGGGGCCGTCCCATGGTTCCATCAGGGCTGCGTGGTGCTCGTAGAAGGCGCGACGCTTGGGGTCCATGAGTTCATGGCCGGCCCAGGCTTCGGGAATGAGCATCATCATGGCGTGGGCGAGCGAGTAGCCACCCATCACCAGGAGTTCGAGCGCGTTGTCGAAGGAGGCCGAGTCAGACTGACCTTCGACGGTGACCGGCCAGATCTTTTCAAGATCATCACCCAGTACGTCAGATTGCATGGGGCCTTTGCGGGCCGCCATCCAGTTGACGTTGCCGCGCACGGTGTTGATTTCGCCATTGTGGCAAATCATGCGGAACGGCTGGGCAAGGCTCCAGGTCGGGAAGGTGTTGGTTGAGAAGCGCTGGTGAACAAGCGCGAGCGCCGAGACCATGCGCTCGTCGGAGAGATCGAGATAGTATTTGCCGACCTGATCAGACAGCAGCATGCCCTTGTAGTTGAGCACGCGCGAGGACATGGAGGTGACATAGGTGTCGCCTGCCAGTTTGACGTCTTCGGCGTAAATGCGGTTCCAGATTTCCTTACGGATGACGAAGAGCTTGCGCTCAAACGCATCCTGATCTGCGCATCCGGGACCGCGCTGAATGAACAGCTGCATGTGCACGGGCTCTGTCGGCAGAACCGAATAGCCAAGGTCTGAGTTGTCGACCGGTACGTCGCGCCAGCCAAGAACAACCTGGCCTTCTTCAGCCACGACTTTTTCCGTGCGGTCCATGACGTTGGCGCGGTCGGCATCGTCCTTGGGCATGAAGAACTGGCCAACCGCATATTCGCCCTCAGCGGGAAGCGTGAAGCCCAGGTCTGCGGTGACAGCGCGCAGGAAGGCATCCGGCATCTGAATGAGAATGCCTGCGCCGTCTCCCGCCTTGGGGTCTGCGCCTACGGCGCCACGGTGCTCAAGATTGCAGAGGATCGACAGACCGTCCTGAACGGTCTTGTGAGTCTTCTTGTTCTTGATGTTGGCGACGAAGCCGATGCCGCAGGCGTCTTTTTCGTTGCGCGGGTCATACATGCCGCTTGCTGCGGGCATACCTGCCGGACGGAACTGACCTTCACTGGTCTTTGTCATGCCGCCAAACCTCTCAAACTGCGGGGCAGTGCGCCGATGTCAGCGCAGGCCCGTAAAAAAACCAACCGTTTTGACTTATCCCCCGGAAATCTGGGGCCGCTCCAAATCTGGAGCGAAAAGTCCGCGCGACAATCAGCGTCACCGGAATGGCCCGTCCTCTTGCACTACGCCCTGAAACACCGGGGCAGAAGAGGACGCGGTCGGCCGGAACGCCGCCTTGTCACAAATTGACCTTGGGGCTTTCGAACATGAGCCGCCCCCCTTTGGATTTGCGTGAGCGCAATGTGCTCACCTGAGGGTGTCGACTACGAAAGCCTTTGCCGTGAGGGCTTGAGGGTGAACCTGACCGGGACGCTCTCCCAGGAGGTCCTCTGTCTGGCTGCCGCTCATTTGAGGCGGCGGCCCCCTTTGCCCACGCTTTGCTGTGCCTGCATGAATACGTCACGACAGGCTTTTGCGAAGCCGGGGGATAGTGCCAGAGACGGGCCCTTTGAATCAAGGTCAGGAATGATGACCTTTTTCACGCAGTGGCAAAGGTTAATTTTCCATGTTTTTGGCCTGTTTTCGCGCCAAAATCCGCTGAAAACCGGGCGTAAACACGGTTAACGGCCCTGTTCACGCGGTCTCACACTCGTTTTACTGCACTCACACGGGTCGTGATTTCCCAATTTTTGGCGGGTTTGGCACTGTCGAAGTGTCGCAAGGGTGCTCGCGGGTCGGCGGTGTCCCCCGCCGCGTTTGTCCGGCCTGCGGGCCTCTTGCGTACCATTTTCCCGAATCCGTCATGGCGACAGACCGCCCGCATATGACCGCGGCGTGGCCTGTCCTCGAGCTGTTCTGACTGCCGGACATGGAGCGGTTGCACGTCTTCACTCGGTCATCACAGGTGTTTGAGGCCACGCGACGGCTTCGTGAGTTCCTTTTTGGGTGCTGGTTTCCGAGGTTGTGGGGGCGGTGAGAGACACCGCTGACCAACTCACTGATCCCCATGACCTCAAGAGGAGACACCCCATGAAGACCGCAACCAAAACTGCCTTTGCCGCTGCCGGCGCCCTGTCCGCCGCACTCACAATGGGCGCACTGACCGCCACACCTGCTGCCGCCGCTGACATGGAAAAATGCTACGGCGTCGCCCTTGCCGGTGAAAACGACTGCGCTGCCGGTCCGGGCACCTCATGCCAGGGCACATCCACGATCGATTATCAGTCCAATGCCTGGAAGCTGGTTCCTGCCGGCACCTGCACATCCATCGAAACACCGTTCGGCAATGGGTCGCTTGAAGACAGCGACAGCAACGTGCCTGCGTAACGCCTGACACGTCGAACAACGCACCGCTCCAGTTCAACGAGTAAGAAGCATGTCCCGGATGACCCATTCCCCTGAGATGTTTGCAGCTGACACCCCTGCTGCAGGTCGCACCCCCCTCGCGACCAATACATCCGTGCGGTCATCCGGGCAGTCTGCTTTTGACTCGCCCGGGCTTGAGCTTGCGTCTGCGGGTACCTCTTTGAAGCCGCAGCACTATTCTCAGATTTTGTCTGAGGCCTTTTCGCAAGGCAGTGCTGCGGACTTCTTTGAGGTGCATGCGGAAAACTATTTCAGCGACGGCGGTGCGCCGCACCGGTACCTCACCGCTATCCGCGAGCGGTTTGCGCTTTCGATCCATGGCATTGGATTGTCGATTGGTGGGGCGGGGCCTTTGGACCGTGACCACCTGGCAAATCTGCGCGCGCTTGTTGATCGCTATGAGCCTGCCCTCGTGTCAGAGCATCTGGCCTGGTGCGAAAATGGCGGCACCTATTTCAATGATCTGCTGCCGGTGACGCTGACATCAGAGGCGCTGGACATTGTCTGCCGCCACGTTGACCAGACACAGGAGACGCTGGGCCGCCAAATTCTCATCGAGAATCCGTCCAACTATCTGGCGTTTGAAGAAAGCGATATTCCGGAGACGGAGTTTCTCTCCGCAATGGCGCAACGCACGGGATGCGGGTTGCTGCTCGACATCAACAATGTGGTGGTGAGCGCCCATAACCTTCAAACGTCGCCGCGTGACTACCTTGATCGGTTTGATGTTGAGGCTGTTGGCGAAGTTCATCTGGGTGGCCACTCCGATGATGACCGCAGCGGCGTCACCCTCAAGATTGATGACCATGGCTCGGCACCCTCAGGGGATGTCTGGACGCTGTTTGACGATTTCCTCGCTGTCGCTGGCCCGCGCCCAACGCTTGTTGAGTGGGACCAGGACGTGCCTGCGCTTGATGTGTTGCTGAGCGAAGTTGCAACCGCGCGCGGCAAGCTGAAACAGACTTCAACAAAGGAGGTGAGTCATGTCCCGGCTCGCTGAATTGCAGACCAGTTTTGCGTCGGCCTTGCGCGACCCGGCCAACAGCCAGGTGATGCTGGACCTGGCGGCCATCGGCAATGAACCGCTGCCCCATCGTGCGCGGCTTGATGTCTATCGCAATAATGTCGCGTCCAGCCTGACAGATGCACTGGCGGCGCTGTATCCGGTTTGCCAGCGTCTTGTAGGTGAAGAGTTTTTCCGTGCCGTGGCACGTGCCTATTTCGAGCGCTCCATGCCGGATGCTGCTTCCCTGATCGGGTTTGCACCGGACTTTGCTGGCTTCCTGGTAGGCTTTGAACCCGCCCGCTCTGTGCCCTATCTGCCTGATATCGCGCGGCTGGAGCATGCCTGGCACAAGGTCTATCACGGTGCGGATGCTGACGTGCTCACCGCGCTGGACCTCCAGGCATTTGTTGACGTGCAGGGCGAGCAGGCGCTTGACCGGTTGGTGCTTGAACTTGCGCCAGCGCATCAACTTTTGATGTCGCCTTATCCCATTTCGCGCATCTGGCAGGCAAACCAGCCTGACCGAGATGGCGTGCTGTCAATTGCCGAAGACGATCGCAACGAACGCATCTTTGTGGTGCGGCCGCAGGCGCAGGTTGAGGTGCGCCGGGTCTCGCCGGGCGCGTTCGCTTTTCTGTGTGCTGTTCAGGGTGGTGCCACCCTGGGCCGTGCGCTGATTGCAGCGTTTGAAGAAGAGCCTGAGGGCGATCCGCAGATCGTTTTTGCCGAACTGCTCAATGCCGGAAGCTTTGTGCTACCGGACCACACATCAAAGGTGACGTCATGACTGCAGCAACCACTTCCCTCAATGGACTGGCGGGACTTGTTCAGCGCGTCATTGCGCTGATGTCGTCCCTGCCTGAATGGGTGATTGCCGTGGCCGCCCGTGTTGCGGTGGCAGGTGTCTTCTGGACGTCAGCGCGGCTCAAGGTTGATGGCTTTGCGCTCAAGGACTCGACCTATTTTCTGTTCGAGTATGAGTACGCTTTGCCGCTCATCCCGTCCGACTGGGCGGCGGTCATGGGCACCATTGCGGAGCACGTGTTCCCGATCATGCTGATTTTGGGTCTTGGCACACGATTTGGTGCACTGGGCCTGCTGGTGATGACGGCGGTCATTCAGACGTTTGTTTATCCCGGTGCGTGGAACCTGCACCTGCTGTGGGCCACTGGCATGCTGTATCTCATCATTCGTGGCCCGGGTGTGCTGTCGCTCGATCATCTGATTGCCAAGCGATACGCCGCATAGGCATGACACGCTGACAGCACCGGGCTGTCGGGTTAGGGTGCGCTGCTAGGGTTGAAACACATCAATCAATAGCGGAGCAAATCCCATGATGACTGAAGCCATTGCCCTTGGATTTGGGCTCTACATGCTTGCTGCGGGCATTGCCCTTGTTGCGACCCCTGACCGTAGCCGGGCCATGATGACGGATCTGCGTGAAAGCGCCGGGCTTTCTTTTGTCTGCGGCGTGCTGGTATTTTTCATTGGTGCCGTTTTGCTGGTGACCCATCATAAAATTGATACGCCACTTGAGATGGTCGTCACCGGTCTGGCCGCGGCGACACTCATTGAAGGGCTGATCTTCATTGCTGTCGGGTCGTCCTTCATGCGGCTTCTCAATCCGGTGATGAGCGGCAACTTCATCCGATTTTGGGGGCTGCTGGCGCTTGTGGTCGGTGGGGTGCTGACCTTTCTCGGGCTTGGTGGCCACTAGGCGACAATCCGGCGGCGGGGGACGGGATGCATTTTTCATCTGACAATGCGAGCGGCGTTGCGCCTGAAATCATGGCCGCTCTTGCGCGTGCCAATGACGGGCCCGCCTGGGCCTATGGCAAGGACGCGATTACCCGGCGGCTTGATGCGCTGTACTCCGAGATATTCGAGCGCGAAGTCCGCGTGTTTCCGCTGGCGACGGGGACGGCTGCCAATGCGTTGATCCTGGCATCGCTCACGCCGCCCTGGGGGGCTGTGTTCTGTGAGCAGATGAGTCACATCAATGTGGATGAGGGCGGCGCGCCGGAGTTTTATTCAAACGGTGCCAAGCTCATTCCCGTGCCTGGTCAACACGGGCGCATGGATGTGGCCGGGCTTGAAGAGGCGTTTGCGGCTCTGCCGCGTGGTGATGTGCATCATGTGCTGCCCAAGGTGCTGAGCCTGACGCAGGCAACGGAAAGCGGCACCGTCTACAGCGTCGAGGATGTGGGTGTGCTGTGTGACCGCGCCCACAAGGAAGGTCTTCGGGTGCATATGGATGGGGCGCGTTTTGCCAATGCCATGGCACATCTTGGCTGCACTCATGCAGAGGCGACGTGGAAAGCGGGTGTGGATGCACTGAGTTTCGGTGCCACCAAGAATGGTGCCATGGCGGCGGAAGCAGCGATCTTCTTTGATCCGTCCCTGGCGGAGCAGTTTGAGGCGCGCCGCATGCGGGGCGGTCATCTGTTTTCCAAGATGCGGTTTCTGTCCGCCCAGCTTGAAGCCTATGTGACGGATGATCTATGGCTGCGGCTGGCAGCCCATGCCAATGGTCAGGCTCAGGGTCTGGCGGGCATCGTGGCAGAGGCGGCAGGGGTCGATCTGGTTCATCCCGTTGAGAGCGATGAGGTCTTTGTCCGTTTTGAGGACAAGGCTGCCATATCGACACTGCGCGACTCGGGCGTGTCCTTTGTGCCGTGGGACCCGGCGGCGGGGATCATTCGGCTGGTGGCTTCTTTTCAGACGACAGACGAAGAGGTGCGGCAATTTCGCGCTGCACTGCACTCTGCTGTCGGCTATCAGGCCTGACTTTGAGGGCGGATGAGGCTCTGAGCCTTTGTCACGCTCACGTTCTGGGTGGCGGGTTTGTTTGTGACAGAAAAAACCATGATGACGCGGCGCAATATCCGTGGTCGCGCAAGTGCGACTCTTGCGCCCATTTGACCGATATCAATGTTGTACCCCCAGCATTCCTGCACTTAGCCTTACATAACAGCCCCTTTGTCCATGACCGGCGGGGGCGACTATTGAAGTGGGGCACGACGGGTCATGACGCACACACATACGCCAGAACCTCCCATCGCCAATGATGGGCGACTGACAGCCATGGGGTGGGGCGCGATTGCGCTGTTCATCGCAGGGGCTTTTCTGGGCATTTTTGTTATCGCCGGAGCATCCAGTGGTCCGATGATGCTGCATGGCGGCCTCATCACACTGTTCTGCCTGTTGGCGGTCATGTGGATCGGCGACCGGCACTTTGATTTTCTACAGCGCGGCCCGACCGCGCGGGCGCCTGACGGTGTGCAGTACAATGATGCGGTCATCCGCTGGGGCGTCATCGCCTCCACCTTCTGGGGTGTTGTCGGGTTCGTTGTCGGTCTCGTCATTGCGGTGCAGCTGGCCTACCCGGATCTGCTGACCGGGATTGCGGAGCTGAATTTCGGGCGTCTGCGGCCGGTGCATACGTCGGCTGTGATCTTTGCCTTTGGCGGCAACATTCTCATCGCGACATCGTTCTACGTGGTGCAGCGCACCTGCAAGGCGCGGCTGGCGGGCGACATTGCGCCGTGGTTCGTGTTCTGGGGCTATCAGCTGTTCATTGTGCTGGCAGCGACCGGCTATGTGTTCGGCGTTACCCAGTCCAAGGAATATGCAGAGCCTGAGTGGTATATCGACCTGTGGCTGACCGTTGTGTGGGTCGTCTATCTGCTGGTGTTCCTGGGCACCCTGTGGCGTCGCCGTGAGCCGCACATCTATGTGGCCAACTGGTTCTATCTCGCCTTCATCGTCACCATTGCGATGCTGCATATCGTCAACAACCTGGCTGTGCCGGTGTCGTTCACGGGTGACAAATCCTACATCCTGATGTCCGGCGTTCAGGACGCCATGACCCAGTGGTGGTACGGCCATAACGCGGTGGGCTTCTTCCTCACGGCCGGCTTCCTGGGGCTGATGTATTACTTCATTCCCAAGCGTGCCGAGCGACCGGTCTATTCCTATCGCCTGTCGATCATTCACTTCTGGGCGCTGATCTTCCTCTACATCTGGGCGGGTCCGCATCACTTGCATTTCACAGCGCTGCCAGACTGGGCGCAGACGCTGGGGGCGACGTTCTCGATCATGCTGTGGATGCCCTCCTGGGGTGGCATGATCAACGGGCTGATGACGCTTGCGGGCGCCTGGGACCGTCTGAGGACGGACCCGGTGATCCGCATGCTGGTGGTGTCTGTTGCCTTCTACGGCATGAGCACCTTTGAAGGTCCGCTTATGAGCATCAAGGCTGTGAACGGCCTGTCGCACTACACGGACTGGACCATCGGCCACGTGCATTCCGGTGCGCTGGGCTGGGTCGGCTTTGTGAGCTTTGGCGCTCTTTACTGCCTCACCCCATGGGTGTGGCGTCGTCAACGGCTCTACTCGCTGGCGCTGGTTGAGTGGCACTTCTGGGTCGCGACGCTGGGCATCGTGCTCTACATCACCTCCATGTGGGTGTCGGGCATTCTGCAGGGCCTGATGTGGCGGGCCTATGATGAGCTGGGCTTCCTTGAGTACTCCTTCGTTGAGACCGTGGAAGCGATGCATCCGTTCTATGTGATCCGTGCACTGGGGGGCGCACTGTTCGTCGTCGGCTCCCTGATCATGGCTTACAATCTGTACAAAACCGCCAAGGGTGAAATCCGCGCGAGCGAACCCCTTGATGCAACAGCCGGCCGCGCCCCACAGGGCGAGCTGGTTGCGGCACCGGCATAGGGAGGGCGAGACACATGTCCTTGTTCAGTCACGGCACACTTGAGCGCAACTCCCTGATCCTGACGGTCGCCATTCTGGTGGTGGTCTCGATCGGCGGCATCGTGCAGATCGCGCCATTGTTCTTCCTCTCCTCAACAATTGAGGAAGTGGACGGCATGCGGCCTTATTCTCCGCTGGAATTGGCGGGGCGCAACATCTACATCCGTGAGGGTTGCTACAACTGTCACAGCCAGATGATCCGCTCGCTGCGCGACGAAGTGGAGCGCTACGGCCATTACTCGCTGGCGGCGGAAAGCATGTATGACCATCCCTTCCAGTGGGGCTCCAAACGGACCGGCCCGGATCTGGCGCGGCTCGGCGGCAAGTACTCGGATGACTGGCATGTGCTGCACATGGCGGATCCGCGTGCGGTGGTGCCGGAGAGCATCATGCCGAACTACCCGTTCCTGGCGACGACACCGCTCAACTACAAAGGCTTTGAGGATCACCTCAAGACCAACCAGTTGATTGGTGTGCCGTATACGGACGAGATGGTTGAAAATGCCGAATCCGACATCAAGGCACAGGTGGACCCGTTCGGGGATGATTATGACGCGCTGCTGGCGCGGTACCCCAAGGCGCAGATCCGCGACTTTGACGGCAACCCGGAGATGATCTCCGAACTGGATGCCCTGATCGCCTACATGCAGATGCTTGGCACCCTTGTCGACTTCTCAGCCTATCAGGCTGAGGGCGAGAACATGCGCTAGGAGCTGACATCATGGGATATGACGAAATCAGAGGTATCGGCGGGGCCATTGGCCTGGTGATGCTGTTTGTCGGCTTCATCGGTGTCATTGCCTACGCGCTTTGGCCCGGCAACAAGCAGCGCTTTGACCATGCGGCCATGGCGCCGCTCGACGATGACGATGTGCCAGCGACCAATTCGGCAAACGGGGGTCAGTCCAAATGAGTGACAACAGTGAAAACAAGAACTCGGATGACGGCCGCTTTGTAGATGACTACACCGGTGTCGAGACCACGGACCATGAGTGGGACGGCATTCGCGAGCTGGATAACCCGCTACCGAAGTGGTGGCTCTACAGCTTCTACGCCTGCATTTTGTGGGCGGTCGTCTACTGGGTGCTCTACCCGGCATGGCCGCTTGCCTCCAGCTACACGCAGGGCATTCTGGGCTATTCCCAGCGCGCGCTTGTGACGGAGCAGGTGGAACAGTCACAGGCCGCATTGCGGGTCTATGACGATCAGATTCTGGCAGGCGAACTGAGCGACGTGCCGGGCAACCCGGAACTTCATTCCGTGGCGCTGGCCGGCGGTGAGAGTGCCTTTGGTGACAATTGCGCTGCCTGCCATGGGCGAGGTGCGCAGGGCTTCAAGGGCTATCCCAACCTCAACGACGATGCGTGGTTGTGGGGCGGCACGCTTGAAGACATCCGCGTGACTCTGCGTCACGGCATTCGCTGGGAAGCTGATGACGACACCCGGCTCAATGACATGCCGAAGTTCCTTGATGACGGCATCTTCTCCGCGGCCGAAGTCAGCGACACAACGCAATATGTGCTGCAGCTGTCCGGCAAGGATGTTGATGCAGAGGCGGCCCTGCGCGGCCAGGAGCTCTTCGGTGCGCAATGTGTGACCTGTCACATGGAAGGCGGCGTCGGGAACCAGGAGCTGGGTGCGCCCGATCTGACCGACGCGATCTGGCTTTATGGCGGTGACGAAGAAAGCATCTATGCGTCAATTGCTCACAGTCGGCGCGGCGTCATGCCCGCTTGGCAGGGGCGGCTTGACGAGGCCACCATTGCGAAACTTGCGCTGTATGTTCACTCGCTTGGTGGCGGTGAATAGAGCGTTGCATATGGACTGTCTGTAGGCGGATGACCGGGTGGGGAGGCCCGGCACATGAGCCCCTATAGATGACGGACGATCTTTGTCCCGGCTAGGAGGGGCGTGAATGTCAGCATCGAATGAAACCGGCGGCGGTCTTGCAGCGCTTGCGCAGGAAGCTGCAGCAAATGTGACGGGCGTTTCATCTGCGAAGGCGCATGAAAAGGTCGAGCGGCATGACGTTGAGGCGGTGAACTCCGCTGCCTCCCGCTCCCTGTATGTCAGCCGCCAGGCCATTCACCCCAAGCTGGTGCATGGCCTCTTCCGCAACGTCAAATGGGTGATGATGGCTGTCACCCTTGGCATCTATTACATCCTGCCGTGGATCCGCTGGGACCGCGGCCCCAATGCGCCGGATCAGGCGGTGTTGCTGGATATGCCTGGGCGGCGGTTCTATTTCTTTTTCATCGAAATCTGGCCGCAGGAAATCTATTTCGTGACCGGCCTGCTGGTGCTGGCGTCGCTGGCGCTGTTTTTAGCCACAGCCCTGTTTGGCCGTGTGTGGTGTGGCTATGCCTGCCCGCAGACCGTGTGGACGGACCTCTTCATCATGGTTGAGCGGATGATCGAGGGCGACCGTAACAAAAGGCTGAAGCTCGACAAGACTTCCATGTCGCTGAGCAAGTTCTTCAAGAAAGTCTCCAAGCACTCAGTGTGGCTGCTGATTGCGGTGGCGACGGGTGGCGCCTGGGTCTTCTACTTTGCCGATGCACCGCAGCTGGCGCGGGACCTGCTGACGCTGGATGCGCCCATGGTTGCCTATCTCTTCATTGGTGTGTTTGCGTCCACGACCTATCTGCTGGGCGGTCTCGCGCGCGAGCAGGTGTGCACTTACATGTGCCCATGGCCGCGTATTCAGGGGGCATTGGTGGATGATCAATCCTTCCTTGTCAGCTATCGCGCTGACCGTGGCGAACAGCGCGGGCCGCACCGCAAGGGAGATACGTGGGAAGGCCGTGGTGACTGCATCGACTGCAAGCAGTGTGTTGTTGCGTGCCCCATGGGGATTGATATTCGTGATGGCGACCAGCTTGAGTGCATTCAGTGTGCGTTGTGCATTGATGCCTGCAACGACATCATGGACAAGATTGATCGCCCGCGCGGCCTGATCACCTATGATAATTTCGACAATATGGACCGGCGGACCAAAGACCTGCCCATGCGGGTGCGTCTGCTGCGGCCGCGCACATTGCTGTATGCCGCGCTGATCGTGGTGGTCGGGGCCATCATGTTGTCCGTGCTGATTACGCGCTCGCCGCTGGACGTGAATGTCCTCAAGGATCGCAACCCGCTGTTCGTGACCCTGTCTGACGGCTCGATCCGCAATGGATATGAAGTCAAGATTCTCAACAAGGTGACGGAAGAACGGGTGTTCACCGTGAGTGTTGAGGGGCTTGAAGGTGTCAGGATTTCAACCCTGACCGAGAGTGACCTCGAGACGCTGCCTGTCGCCGTTCAATCGGACCGGCTGCGCAATGTGCGCCTGTTCCTGTCTCTTCCTGCTGACCGGGTGGAAACGCTTGAGGACGGGCGGGCTGACATTGCCTTTGTCATCACCGACACTGCCAGTGGGCTGCAGGTGAAAAACCCGACCACCTTCCGTGGTCCTGAGGAGCGCTAGCGATATGTCCGAGGCGGCGACAGTTAAACCCAGCAAGGCCAAGCGCCGATGGACCGGCTTTCATACGCTGGCTGCGCTTGTGGCGTTCTTCGGTGTCATTTTTGCCGTCAACGGCATCATGACCTACATCGCGCTGTCGACCTTTTCAGGCATTGAGACACAGAACGCCTATCAGACCGGGCGTGACTACAATGAACGCCTGGAAGCGGCGGCCGCGCAACAAGCGCTGGGGTGGCAGGTGTCTTTTGAGGAGGCATTTACTGCAACGCCTGACGGCGCAGATGCCACTGTGGCGGTGCAGGTGCGTGATGCCAATGGTGCGGCCCTGACGGGGCTTGGCGGCGATCTGACATTCTGGCGCCCTGTCGTGCGCGGTGAAGACATGGTGGCACCGCTGACTGAAACAGCACCGGGCGTGTATCGCGCACAGGCGTCGTTACCCGCACGTGGTCACTGGGAGATGCGGTTGCTGCTCGAGCGCGAAGAGGCGGCGCCCTATTATCTTGAAAAACGCATCTGGGCGGGAGGCCGCGACAGCGATGGCTGATGCCTCGGTCTCCAGTGGTGCTGATATCGGTCAGGATGTTCCTGACATTCCCGATACCTATGTGCGGGCGCTGGATGATGGTGGGTCCGTCGTCAATTTTGTTGTGGATGGCGTTCATTGTGGTGGCTGCGTCAAGCGCGTGGAGCGCGCGGTTAACGGGCTTGAGGGTGTTGCCAATGGGCGGCTCAATCTGTCCACCAAACGACTGACGGTGGTGTTTGAGCAGGCATTGGTGCGCCCGCGCGAGATTGTGTCCGCCATTGTCGGCGCGGGGTATGGCGCGCGGCCCTATGATCCCAAGACGCTGGAAACCCAGCAGGCGCGGGATGAAAAAGAACTCATCACCTGCATGGGCGTCTCAGGCTTTGCGGCAGCCAATGTGATGTTGCTGTCTGTCTCGGTGTGGGCGGGTCATTCCGGCGGCATGGAGCATGCTACGCGGGACATGTTCCATTGGATATCCGGGCTGATTGCCATGCCGGCCATTGCCTATGCGGGGCGGCCGTTCTTTCGCTCGGCCGTCCGGGCGTTGCGTGTCGGTGCCATGAACATGGATGTGCCGATATCGCTGGCCGTGTTGCTGGCGGCAGGCATGAGCCTGGCTGAGACCATTGCCGGGGCAAAGCACGTCTATTTTGATGCCTCGATCATGCTGCTGTTCTTCCTGCTGATCGGGCGCACACTGGACATGAAGATGCGTGGCCGTGCGGCGCTGGCCGCACAAAACCTGCTGGCACTGCGGGCTGACGCGGCCACGGTGATTGATGACGACGGCGTGGCGCGGGCGATGCCTGTGGAAGCCTTGAAGCCGGGCATGGTGGTGGCTGTTGCAACAGGCCAGCGCGTTGCTGCTGACGGGGTTGTGGAAGAAGGCCGGTCTGATCTGGATACGAGCCTCATCACCGGGGAGACAGCACCGGTGGCGGTGGCACCGGGGGCTGACGTCTTTGCCGGAACGCTGAATATGTCCGGGCCGCTGCGGGTGCGCGTGACCAAGGGAGATGAAGCGACGCTGCTGAGTGAGATTGTCCGGCTGATGGAAGCCGCCGAGCAAGGGCGTGACACCTTTGTGCGTATCGCTGACAGGGCAGCACGGGTCTATGCGCCTGCTGTGCACATTCTGGCGGCAGCGACGTTTATCGGCTGGATGCTGCTGGGTGGTCTGGCTTGGGACGGCTCGCTCAAGATTGCCATTGCGGTCCTGATTATTACTTGCCCCTGTGCGCTGGGGCTTGCTGTGCCGGTGGTGCATGTGGTCGCAAGCGGGCGGTTATTGTCGCGTGGTGTGTTGCTCAAATCCTCCGATGCGCTGGAGCGGCTGGCGGAGGTAGATACGCTCGTCTTCGACAAGACCGGCACGCTGACCCATGGGCGGCTTGCGCTTGATGAAGCGGGTGTTGACCGTACGGTGCTCGAACGCGCTGCAACCCTTGCACGGGCGAGTACCCATCCCCTGAGCCGCGGGCTGGCTCAGGCGGCAGGAGTGGGCGCCCAGTGTGATGATGTGAGCGAGCATCCCGGTCAGGGGCTGATGGGCACCGTTGAGGGGCAGGCGGCGCGCCTTGGCAGTGCGGCTTTCGTTGGTGGTGTCGATGTCGCTGAGAGTGACGCGACCGGACCTGAAATATGGTTCCGCTGTGGAGATGCAGCTCCGGTGCGGTTTGGATTTCTGGATGGTTTGCGTGAGGACGCATCGGCCGTCATTGATTGGGCAACTGATCGCGGCATGAAGATTGTGCTTTTGTCCGGCGACCGTTTGGCCACGGTGGAGGCCGTGGCGCAGGAGGCTGGCATTTCAGACTTTGCCGGTGGCTTGCTGCCACAGGACAAGATCGCCCGGCTTGAAGAGCTAGCGACCCAGGGTGCGAAGGTGCTGATGGTGGGCGATGGTCTCAATGATGCCCCGGCACTTGCGGCCGCTCACGTGTCCATGTCGCCTGCGTCCGGTGCTGATGTCTCTCAGGCGGCGGCGGATCTGGTGTTCCAGGGACAGGAGCTGGCGCCTGTCACCGTGGCCCTTGATGTGGCGCGCGGAAGCCAGCGGCTGGTGCTGGAGAATTTTGGGCTATCGCTGGCCTACAATGCGGTGGCGGTGCCCATCGCGGTGGCGGGCTATGTGACGCCATTGATTGCGGCCATTGCCATGTCATCGTCGTCCATTCTGGTCACGGCCAATGCCATTCGGCTACGGTGGGGCAGGATGGGGCTACCTGAAACCGCAAAAGAGGATGCGCACTGATGGACGTACTGGCGATGCTCATCCCGGCTGCGTTGTTTCTGGGGCTGCTCGGGCTTGCCGCCTTTTTGTGGGCACTCAAGAGCGGTCAGTTTGATGATCTTGATGGCGCGGCGGAACGCATCCTGTTTGATGATGACGACGACTTTCCGCCCAGCGATCAGCCAAGCGATGAGCCGCCGCGCAACAAGCTCTAGGCGTGCGGGGTATCAGGGCGTTTCATCCTGTCGGCGAGATCAAGAAACCGCGCGCAGAGCGCCAGAAACAGGCGCCGGATTTCCAGTCGTCCATGCGCAGGTAAAAGACCGCAAGGGCGAGCGCGCTGGACATGGCCATGAAGACCGTCGACAGGGCGGTGACGGCACCAGACTCACCAAAGTGAAACATCGGCTCATCGGCAGGGGCCGCCACGATGGACAGGGCGATCCAGCCCATGACGCCCAAGACACCGAGGGCGGCAAAGCTTGCAAAAAAGTAGGGCGATACCGGCGTTTGCATCTTCGAAATCCTTTCGCGCGCGAGGGCGTGGTCCCCCAGGAGCAGACGGGAATTCTAGGTGTTTTTGCTAAACGCACTGTTAGCGGGGGATGAGCGCCGCTACCCCGCTTCGGGTGCAATCACCTCCTTGTAGGCGTGCCATGTGGCGTGACCGACAAGGGGGAAGGTGACGACGAGGCCCACAAAGAGACTGGCGATACCGAAAGTTGTCAGCACCAGAATGAGCCACGCCCACAACAGCATGGGGCCGAGGTTTTCCTTCACGGCCCTGACGCTGGTAATGATGGCGGTCACCGCATCGATGTCGCGTTCCAGCAGCATGGGAACGGAAACGACAGCGGTGGCGAACACGACCGTTGCGATAGCGCCGCCGATGAGGGTGCCGACCACGAGCAGGGCCAGTCCGCGCGGCTCAAGAATGAGTGCGGGGAAGAACTGTTCAAAGGGCGGGATTGATTCAACGCCGAAGAAGATGGCGAACAACAGCGTGGCGATGCGAATCCAGGCGAGCAGCATCAAGGACAACAACACGCCGATGAAGGCGAGCTGGACGGGGGCTGCGGTGGAGACGAAGGCCACGTCCTTGCGGGTGACGGTTTCGCCTTTTGCCAGCTTGCGCGACATCTCATAAAGGCCGACGGCGAGGAGCGGGCCGACGAGCATGAAGCCTGCGGCGAGCACCAGCACCAGCGAAAACAATTCCAGATAGATCAGCAGGGCGGTGAGACCGGCTGATGTGCCGACAGCGACGAGGCCATAGCCCAAACTCAGGCCGGGACGCATCCACATGTCGCGCCAGCCGGCAGCGAGCCAGCGCCAGGGGGCGTCCATGGCAATGCTTTGAACCACGGGCGGGGCTTTTGGCGGCGGCATCGAGTGGTCGATAGCATCCGGATTTGTGTCCTGCGAGCTCATGGTCTGTCCTCCCGGTATTTCCCCATGATGAGCATTATGCGCGATGTGACCAGACTGTGAATTGATACGGCGCAATTTCGCGGGCAGATGACGCAGAAAAATGCACCAAAAACCCCCATTTTCTGAGGGGGTTACGGGTTTTGGGCCGGCACAGCTGTGTCCCGCGCGCGTGGGTCGCAGAATGGCCCATGTCTCTCTATATTGGCGGAATATGGGAACTTTCAGCCAGATTGGGAGCGGCGTGACGCGCACCGGGGTCCTTTACCTGTTTGCGGCATTGATGCTGCCGACGATGGCTGTCGTTCCGTCGGTGCCGGCCGACGCTGCCCAACGCTCGCCGGGCCTTGTGGCGGAGCGTGGCTACGTGGTGCGGTTTGAAGGCGTCAGCGGCGATCTGCTGGGGCGGCTGGAAAGCGTCTCGCAACTGGTCCAGCGCCGCGATACGCCGCCACCCAGCATTGGTGGCCTGCGTCGTCGGGCGCAATCAGACATCAATCGCATGACCAAGGTGCTGCAGTCTCGCGGTTACTTTGAAGGCAGCGCCGCCTATCAGATCGACATCCGGGGCGATGCGGTCCCTCAACCGGTCGATACGGCCTCATCGCAAACGGACCAGCTGCCGGATATGGACGTTCAGCCGGACGTGCCGACGGGACCCATGGGCGTTGTGGTGTCCATTGCGCCGGGCCCACAATTCGTCATGGGTGCCAGCCGGATTGACTATCGCGATACCGATGCCGCAACCCAGGACCTGCCCGCAACGCTTGGCACGTTTGATGTGGCGGCAGGAGCACCTGCCATTGCGTCCACCATTCTGAGCGCGGAAAAGAAACTGATTGTGGTTTTGCAGCAATCAGGATTTCCCTTTGCCAAGACCGCTGGCCGTAAAGCGCTGGCGAATGTGGAGACGGACACACTGGACGTCACCACCCATGTGCAGCTTGGCGACAAGGCGACGTTTGGCGCGCTCACAGTCGAGGGACTGGAGCGGGTCGAGCCGCGCTATATCGATGAGCGTGCAACCTTCAAGGCCGGCGAAGAGTACGACACCAAGAAACTGAGCGAAATGCGTGCTGCGCTCGTGCGCTCGGGCCTGTTCACTGGTGTGCGATTTGAAACGGCCAAACAGGTTGCTGCTGACGGCTCCCTGCCGGTGACCTTGAAAGTGACGGAACGTGCCCACCGCACAGTCGGTGTGGGTGCCAAGTATTCCAGTACGGAAGGCTTTGGTGTTGAAGCGCATTGGGAGAACCGCAACCTGCTGGGCGAAGGCGAGCAGCTGCGTTTTGAACTGCGTCTGTCAGAGATTGAGCAGGAAGCAGAAGCGCGCTACCGGGTATCCGGTTTCAGACTGCCGCAGCAGACCCTTGAGCTGGGTGCGTTGGCAGGACGGGAATCCACTGACGTGTATGAGCGTATTGGTGGCACTTTGTCCGCAGCGCTTGAGCGACCTCTGGGCGAGCGATGGACCGGCCGTGCAGGCGTTGTACTGGACATTGCCGAAATTGATGAAGTTGGCGAGCCAACTGAAACCTCCATGCTTGTGGGTGTGCCGCTGAGGGCAAGCTATGATGGATCCAACAGTGCACTGGACCCCACCAGCGGGTACCGCCTGACGGTGGGGGCCACGCCATATGCGGGCCAGTTCAATGACTTTCTGGCGTTCCATGTGGCGGATGCGGAGGCACGCACTTACCTGCCGCTGAACAACTCGAAGAGTCTCGTCTTTGCGACCCGTGGCCGGCTTGGGTCCATCGTGGGTGCACGCACGGGGGAACTGCCGGCCGACAAACGCTTCTTTGCAGGCGGGGCCGGATCCATACGCGGGTTTGAGTTTCAGGAAGTTGCACCGCTTGGCAGCGACGGCACGCAGGAAGGTGGCCGCAGCCTTGTCGAGTTTTCCAACGAGTTGCGATGGCGCTTCTGGGATGACTACGGAATTGTACCGTTTGTTGATGGCGGCGCGGTGTCGGATGCATCCGTCCCGGACTTCAAGGATGAGTTCGCCTGGGCAGGCGGGCTGGGTTTTCGGTACTACACGTCCTTTGGTCCGCTGGGTGTTGATCTTGCCTATCCCATCACCACCCCCTCTGACGAAGAGGCCAGCCTCAAGTTCTACGTGACGCTGGGTCAGGCTTTTTGATGCCTTCCTTTCTTGATGATGTGGACTGGGTGCGGGTGCGTGCTTTGGCTGCGAAGCTGTTGCGCCTTGTGCTCATCGGTGCCGCGTCCCTTGCGGCGTTGGCCGTGGTCGTGGCGCTGGTCGCTTTCATCGTGCTGCAGATCACGCCGGTGCGTGAAGCCATAGGTGCGCGGGTTGTTGCACTGCTTGGCGAAGGCGACGGGCTTACATTTGAAATTGATGGGTACGACGGCATCTGGCCGGTGCAGCTTGGTATTGAAAAGCTGACAGTGCGTGACGGCGGGACACTGATTGCTGAAGCGCACACCATTGATATTGCATGGTCGCCCTGGGCTTTGTTGAGCGGGACGGTGCATGTGCGCCGCTTTGATGTTTCACAGATCAAGCTTCATGCGCTGGCACAAAGTGATGACCAGACGAATGAGCCTCCCGGTCCTCTGATCCCCACACTGCCGGTTGATGTGCAGGTTGATGCATTTGATCTGCCCCAGGTAATTCTGGCTGCGGGGATTGCCGGGGATGAGACAGTTACGCTGACCACGCGTGGCCATGTGATGCTTGCCGGCGGTAATGTGCAAACCGACCTGACGGCGACGCGCAGCGACGGTGGTAATTTTGACCTCGCGGTCATGGCCAACATTGCGCCGGCGGCCGAGCGGTTTGAGTTTGATCTGAAGCTTGTTGACGGTGTGCCGGGTGCGCCCGGGTTGATTGCATCGATTGCCGATAACAAAGATCTCGCCGTGGTCACGGTCACGGCCAAAGCGTCGGGGCCGGTTGACGCATGGAATGCTCATGTCAACGCGCAGACAGGCCAGATGGGTGTGCTGGATGTATCGCTGGCGGGAGACCGGCGTGAAGGAGAGGTGGTGGACCTTGCTCTTACATTCGTGCCCGGCTCTGCACTTAGCGATTTGCCGCAGCCGCTACAGGTCACGGCAGCCGTTACGCATAGCGGTGAGGTCTATTCAACAGACAGCTTGAACATCGTGGCGGGTGATGCCGGTCTCACCGGCAAGGCGATGCTGGCAGACCCCTTGGGCACGCCGCATCTCACTTTGTCAGGCGATGCCGTGAAGCTGTCAGCGGTCGCCGGTGTGCAAGTACCCGATATCATTGGTCTGGTTGTTGATCTGACGTCGGATGCCAGCATGACGCAGATTGATGTTGAGACACTGAGTGTTGAAGCAGACGGTTTGGCTGCATCCTTTGCCGGACGGGTTGATCTGGATGCGGGGTTGATGAGCGGTCTTGCTGTTGTTGAGACCGCGGACATTGCGCCATGGGCAGAGCTTACTGAGGTGGATGCTGCGGGTGCACTTCAGGCGCGTGCTGACATACAGACACTTTGGTTTGACGGGCGCATTGACGGTGACGTCACAGCGGAGTTTGCGCCGACCCACCTGCCCATAGACGGATTGGCTGAGGTGATTGGCGCGTCTTTGGTTTTGGACGGACGGTTTGCGTCGGCTAAGGACGGCGATGGCACTCGGATTGATGCGCTTTCCATCGCGCCTGCATCGGCTTTGTTTACCGTTGAAGTGAATGGCACTGTATCGCCGACCCGGCTGGACGTTCAGACGGACTTCACCGCACAGGACCTGTTACCTTTTTCGATGCTGGCTGGGACGCCCCTGACAGGAGCAGCGTCCCTTGCAGCTACGATAGGGGGCGCGCCGGACAACCTTTCAACGGACGCGCAACTTGCCTTGCGTGGCGCACAAGTTGGTGGCGTTGCGTTGGATGGTACGGTGCGGGCGGAGTTGCAGCTTGCGCCCGGCGTCAGCGGTCCAGTGGCGTTTGACGGCAGTATTGCCGGGGCCGATGCCACCGTGACGGCCAAGCTGACAGCGCTGGACGGTACGACGTCCATTGATGACATCACGGCTGCGTTGCTGGATATGGCCGTTACCGGCAACGCATCTGTACAGCCAGGTGGTGCCGTTACGGCGGACATAGATGGTACAATTCAGTCGCTCGCAGCCGTTGGACGTATTGTGGAAACGCCGCTTGGCGGGGCCGGGTCCTTTGCGGTGAAAAGCCGCCCGAGTGATCGCGGGAACCGGGTCTCCGTGAATGCTGCCTTGCGTCAGGTGCAGGCGGGCGGTGTCGACGTGCAACAGCTGCGCCTAAAGGGTGCCATTGCGCCTGCCGGAGATCTGTCTGCGAAAGTGACGCTCCAGCGCATGGCTGTAGCCAACATTTCTGCGGCAAGCGGTGTTGTTGATGTGTCGGGCAAGGTCGAGCAGTTGGCCATTGCGGCAGACTTGGATGGTCTTTCGACTTTTGAAGGGCAGCAAGGCACCGGGACGCTTGATGCAAAGGCTCTTTATGATGGGGCGGCTTCAGCCATCGTGCTCTCGACACTTGAAGGCATGCTGGCGCGCACGGCTGTTGCACTTGAAGCACCTGTGACGGTGCAGCTTGGCAATGGCCTGCGTATTGAAGATCTTTCGCTTGCCCTTGGCAGTGGGCGTGTTGTTCTGGATGTGGCGCAGCGGCCGGGTGCTTTTGCTGCCACCACTCAGGCGCAGGATGTGCCTTTGGGGCTGCTTATTGCGCTGGCGGGGCAAACCAGCGAAGCGCGCGGCACGCTCAGCGGCGACCTCAAACTCACAGGCAAAGGCCGCACGGGCAATGGCAGCGCGGACATTGTGGTCTCGCCGGTAACGCTCTCGTCTTTGGCGGGAGGTGGCGGTGCCTCTGAGATTCCTGAATTCACTCTGGATGCAGACTGGGACGGGCGTGTTGCCACAGCACGCCTCACAGCTGACATGCCGGGTGCCGAAGATCTTTTTGCTACAGCTTCGCTGCCCATGACGGCGCGCCGTAGTATGCCCTACCTTGCACCAAAGTCCCGACTTGAAGCGCAATTGAAAGGCACACTTGATGTGGGTGCCGTGTGGCCGCTGGTGCCAGTGGACGGGCATTTGATGGCGGGGCTTTTGAAACTGGACCTCACGGCCAGTGGTCCATTTTCTGACATGGTGTTTGCAGGCACTGCCCGGATGGAGGGTGGTCTGTATGAAGGCTTTGAGACTGGTGTTGTTTTGTCGCCGCTTGATGTGTCTGTTGAAACGCGTAGCGGGGAGGCCACTGTTACTGTGTCTGCACGGGACGGTTCGACAGGCACGTTGATGGGCGACGGGTCTTTTGACATGCGCGACAGTGCAAGAGACAGACTGCGGGTTGCTCTTGATATGTCGTCGTTCCGCATTTTAGGGCGTGATGACCTTACGGCTCTGGCAAGCGGCGACATCAATGTCTTGTGGGCGCGGGGGGCTGATGGCGCGATTGAACCGCTGACGATTGGCGGCGACATCACGGTTGAGCGGCTTGAGGCTCAGATCCCCGATCAGCTGGCCTCCGACGTTGAGACAATTGATGTGACGCGGGTGTCTGCCGATGGAGAGCCCCTTGATCCTGATGCTGCTCAAGCTGGCTCAGATGAAGAGGCGCCTATTGAACTGGCGCTGAATGTTGATGTGCCGAATTCAGCCTTCGTGCGCGGACGTGGCCTTGAATCCGAATGGTCGGGACAGCTTGAGGTTTTGGGATCTGTAACGGCGCCTGACTTGCGCGGGGCGTTTCAGGTTGAACGGGGCACGTTTGATTTCCTTGGCCAGACCTTTGATCTGGCAGGCGGACGCATTGAATTCAGTGGGGGACGTGAGATTGATCCCTATCTCGATGTGAAGGCGGTCTATGAGGATGACGGCTTCAAAGCCATTGTGTCGGTCAGCGGGCTTTCGTCTGACCCAACGCTTGTTGTGACCTCGGAACCTGTGTTGCCACAGGAAGAAATTCTGGCGCGTATTCTTTTTGGCACCAGCACTGGCCAATTGTCGGCGCTTCAGGCTGTGCAGTTGGCGGATGCGGCGGCAACACTTTCAGGTGCCTCAAGTGGAGCCGGTGTGCTCGACACCATGCGCCGGGCCTTGGGAGTTGATGTGCTGTCAGTGGGCGAGAGTGGTGTCGAGGTCGGGTCCTATGTGCGTGAAGGCGTCTATGTGGGGGTCAGTCAGGGACTGGATTCTGGATCGGGCGAAGTGAGCGTGGAAGTAGAGCTTACGGATGAAGTCTCCCTTGAAAGCGGGGTCGGCGCTGCGGGCGATACGGATGTCGGAGTGACCTGGGAACGGGACTATTGAGCCATTTTTCGTGTGTCAGGTTGCATTATCGTGAAGTTAACCGGGGGCGTTTAGTCTCGTGATCTGGTGGCGGACAGGGGTTCGCTTTCAACAAACCGGGTGCACAGATGATTGCTGATCAAGAGGGCCAAACTGCACTGGCTGAGGATGATCTAGAGCTTGATGATGAACTGCTGGCGGCTATTGCCGCGGCCGAAGCAGCCATTGGCGAGATGGCCGAAGATTATCCCAGTATGCTCACCCAGGATGCCGATCTGCTCAAGGCAGCCATTGCGCGGTTGCGTCTTCATGCGCCTGGCACCGATGAGCATGCGGCTGCATGTGTGGACACGTTTGGCGTATTGCACGACATCAAGGGCCAGGCGGCATCATTTGGGTATGAGGCTGCGACTGCGTTGTGTGATCCGCTGTGCGAATGTGTGCGTGGGAAACGCGAGGTTGACCCGCAGATGATGGACTATCTTGACGCCGCTTTTGAGCTGCTCACCCACATGGCTGTACACGGCGTGTCGCCGGATAGCGATGAGGCAGCTCATGCGCTCATCAAGCAGCTTCCCGCAGCCTAGACGTCATCCACAGATTACTCTGCTGCTTCGACAGCTTCAGTTTGTACTGGCGTTTGAGCCGGTGCTTGAACAGTGTCGGGTGCTGCAAGGGCGGAGCGGTTGGCCTGCGCCTTTAGAAAGGCGCCGATGCCTTCAATGGCAGGCTTTGACTCCGGCACATGGGCGAATGCCTGAAACACGTGTGGCATGCCCGGCCATTCCTCGAGGCTTGCCTCGACGCCGTGGTTCTGCGCGATGGCAACGAGACGTCGTGAATCATCCAGCAGGATTTCGTTCTCGCCCACCTGCACATAGAGTGGGGGCAGGCCGGTGAGGTCCGCATAGATCGACGATGCAATCGGGTGGGTCGGCGTCGTGTCCTGCAAGTAGTGGCGTACGGCCAGCGATGCGGAGTCGAGACGCAGCATCGGATCACGCCGTGCATTTGTGAGCATGGTCCAGCCCGTGAGGGCGAGGTCCGTCCAGGGAGACAGAAGTGCGGCGCCTGCAGGCATCGGCATGTTCTGTTCGCGCAGGGTCAGCAGCAGCGACATGGTGAGGCCACCGCCGGCACTGTCACCAGCGATGACGATGTCTTCTGGTTTATGACCCGCAGCAAGGAGCCAGCGATAGGCCGCTTCGGCATCTTCTACCGCAGCCGGAAAGGGATGCTCCGGGGCCAGACGATAATCGATCACCAGCGCCTTCAAGCCGGCTTCGCGGCAGATGCGGGCAACCATCAGACGATGGGTTGCAGGGCTGCAGACGATGTAGCCGCCGCCGTGCAGGTAGAGCAGGACTTTGCCGGCTTTTGGTTCTGTGCCTGAAGCAATGGCTGGGGTGTCGCTTGCAACATCAACCCATTCACCGGGCACGCCATTGGCGGAGACCGGTGTGACCTTGATCCAGTCCTGGTCCTTGGAGAATCGCGCGGCCAGACGATCCACCCGTGCGCGGGCGTCGGCCGGGTTGGCGTGCGGGTTGATTTTGCGCTTTACGGCGGCGCGAAGAAACAGACTGGTGAGCTTGCTTTGCCAGCTGGCCATGGGGTGTCCTTAGGAGATCAGGGATAGACGGGATCCCTGAATAGATGTCGCAAAAATGTCGTGAGAGTTTTGCGCCCAAGATGGGCTGAGTCCAGCCTAAATGCTGCACTGCGACATATATGGTTGTTTCCGGCCCCTATATGCGGCTTTTGAAAACATACGGGCGCAGTTTCCCGCACTGCAATACAGGGGGAAACTGCGCCCGAGGAATCGTTTGGATTTAGGCTGCCTGCGAGCCTTCAATGGTCTTTTGACCATCGGAATTTGCCGCCTGAATGGCAATCGACCGGGGCTTCAGGGCCTCGGGGATTTCGCGGCGGGTATCCACATGAAGGAGTCCGTTTTCAAGCTTGGCGCCTGTGACCTGCACATGGTCTGCAAGCTGGAAGCGGCGTTCGAAATTACGGGCCGCAATGCCGCGATGCAGATAGGTGCGATCGTCGGATTCCTCAGACTTCTTGCCGGAAATCGTGAGGGTCTGGTCCTTCACTTCGATCTCAAGCTCGTCTTCGGTAAAGCCCGCAACGGCCATGGTCACGCGGGTGTCGTTTTCATCGACCCGTTCCACGTTGAAGGGTGGATAGGATGGGGCCTGAGCGTCGAGGCGGCTGGCGGAATCCAGCATTCCTGCAAGACGGTCAAAGCCGATGGCGCTGCGGTAAAGGGGTGAAAAATCATAAGCACGCATAAGACAAATCCTCCAAGGAGCGGTTTGCGTTTCAAAGCTGCGGCCTGCCAGTCGCTTCAAATGATCCGCCCGAATGTGGCGCGGTTTGCGAAGAAGACCTGCAGCGTGGACCCGACATCGGCGTCCACCCCTACTATTTGGGAAGCGCAAATTGGCTCTTCAAGAGGCTGAAACCGGCTCTTTTGCGGGATTTTTGGCCTGGCGTTGCCAGAGGATACCTAAAGCGACGGCAAGGGCGGCTGCCATGGCGGCATGCATCCAGAGCTCCCCCCAGGGTGCAATGATGGCGGCGCCGGCAATGCCCAGGATGACCCTTAGAGGGATTGAAAGTGGCTGGGCGAAGTAGCCGTGCAGGGCGGCTGCCAAAGCCGTGAAGGCCGGGACTGCCATGAGGGCCGTCACCAATGGCTCGATGCCTGTGCCGATAATCAGCGGCTGATAGACGAAAAGCAACGGCACGAGATAAAGGCCCTTGGCGATTTTCCAGGCGGCAAAGCCTGTTTCCATGGGGCGGGTGCCGGCGATGGAGGCGGCGGCAAAGGCACACAACGCCACGGGCGGCGTTACGTTTGAATCCTGACTGAGCCAGAAGATCACCAGGTGGGCCGCCAGCAGCATGGAGGTGAGGAGGGCGGGCGCAATGATGCCCTCTGCCAGACCGCTGCGAATGTCGGCGGGAAGGGCTGCGAGCAGTGTCAGCGCGTCCGCTTCGCTCATGGCATTGCCGATGCTGGTGACCAGTTCTGGTGCCACCAGCATGGCGTAGGCCGAGAGTTCCGGCGTCGAGGCCCCCAGCATCAAGGAGGTAACGAGTTCTGCTTCGACCATCAGGCCATAGATTGCTGGTGCTGAAAGGGTGGCCAGCACGATGTAGCTGGCGGTCACGGGAAGCCCCATGCCGAGCACCAGGGACGCAAGGGCGACGAGAATGATGGTCAGCAGCAGGCTGCCGCCTGCCCAGCTTGAGAGCATGAGCGAGAAAGTGTTGCCAACGCCGGTCATGCCGACGACGTTGACGATAAGCCCGACGCAGATGAGCAACATGGCGGTGGGTGCCATGGACACGGCCCCGTCAGAAGCCGCGCCGATGATGTCGCGCAGGTGCATGGGGTTTGGAGACAGCCAGGACGCGGCAACAGTCACTGCGATGGCGATGGCTGCGGAATAGACCGGCGTGAAGCCCGCAATGAGCAAACCCGCAAGCGCCGCAATGGGGAGGAGGAAGTGCCACCCTGCCTTGATGACGGGCCATAGGGGTTCAACGTCCGGACTTGGGACAAGACCGATGCGGGCGGCCTCTATGCGCACGAAAACGCCGACGGTGAAGAAGTAGAGCAGTGCGGGCAGGACTGAGACCGCGATGATTTCGAGATAGGAAATCTGCGTGAAGGACGCCATCACGAAGGCGCCAGCCCCCATGACGGGAGGCATCAACTGGCCGCCGGTTGAGGCAGCGGCTTCGACGCCGCCGGCAAATTTCGGTGGGAAGCCTGCGCGTTTCATCAAAGGAATCGTGATGACGCCGGTTGAAACAGTGTTAGCTACGGCGGAGCCGGTGATCGAGCCCATGAGGCCTGACCCCAGAATGGCGACAATGCCGGGGCCGCCTGTCATGCGGCCTGCTGCGGCGCGCGCAAGGGCGAGGATGAAGTCACCGGCGCCGGAGCGCACAAGGAACGCGCCCAACAGGATGAACATGAAGACAAATGTCCACGAGATGCGGGCGATGGGGCCGAACATACCGTCCGTGCCGAAGTAACTTCTGAACAGCAACGTTTCCCAGGACAGCCCCGCAAAGGAGAATGCGCCGGGTACAAGGGGGCCCCAAAGAACCACATAGGTGAGGGCCAGGCCCGTGAGAATGGGGACAGTCCAACCGGTGGTTCTGCGGGCAAGCTCAAGAACAATCAGGATGGCGACGCTGGCGGCCACCCAATCTGACTGGATGAATTCAACGCCACGCTCATACAGCGCGTCTTCGGCCACATAGAGATAGATCGCTGCTGCCAAGGCTGTGACCGCAATGGTGCCGTCGATGGCAACACGGAGCCACCAGGTTTTACTCGCGGGAAACAGCAGGACGCAGAGCACTGCAAACAGACCGAAATGAAAGCCAGCGGCCTGCAGCTCGGGCAGCGTGGCAAATGCGTTTGCCCACACATGGGCAGCGGCAATTGTCACCGCAAAGGCGATGCCCAGTCGGCCCAATGGCTGCGGGCGCGGCATGCCGCCGGTCGGTACATCAGGTTGGCTTGGTGCCTGGGTGTCCTGTGATGACACGGGAGATAGATTCGCGCTCTAGTCGGCCGGCTTGAGACGGTCAGGAACCGCCACGCCAGCTTCTTCGTAGTAGCGCAAAGCGCCGGGATGCAGCGCTACCGGCAGGCCGGTGATGGCGCTATCAAGACTCATGTCCTTGGTTGCCGCGTGGATGCCGCCGAGAAAAGTCAGATTTTCATACAACGCCTTGGTCAACGCATAGACGTCGTCATCGCTGACATCTGCATTGACGGCCAGGAAATTGGGTTGTGCGATGGTTTGTGCGGCTTCTGTCTGGCCCGGATAGGTGTCGGCGGGAATCTCAAAGGCCGTCCACAATTCGGTGTTGTCGCCCAGGGCTGCATTGATGGCTGCTGTATCGTCAGGGCTGAAGCTCAGGACGACCAGCTCACCATTCGCTGCGGCAAAGGCGCGTGTCACCGCACTCACCGGCGCCCCGGCTGGGGTGTTCATGCCTGCTGCCTTGCCGTCCTGCATGGCGTCGGCGCTGGGACCATATCCAAGGTTGATGACGTCAAAGTCAGTGCCCGGCTCAATGCCCAGAGCCGCAAGGATGTGTTTCGCAGATCCTTCCGAGCCTGAGTTGCGTTTGCCCATGGAGAATGGCTCGCCGAGGCCTTTGAGGTCTGTGATCGTACCTGTCTGTGCATCCGACTGGCGCAGCACGAAGTGTTCGACATTGCGCCAGAGCATGGAGATGGAGCGGATGTTTTCCTGCGGGCCGTCATTGGCAAGCTGCCCGGTGCCGGTTGCCGCCCATGCGCCATACAGACCCTGAAGAATCGCAAACTGGGCCTCGTTGTCACGCAGCAGTTTGACGTTCTCGCCGGATCCGGCAGAGCTGATGGCGGACAATGAGAAGCCGTTGGTCGGTTCCAGCTTGATCTTGCTCAGGGTCGCGATCGCAACGCCGACGGGATAGTAGGTGCCGCCTGTGGTGGCTGTCGCCAGAATGTACTGGCGGTTCTCAGCCTGTGCTGTGTGTCCCAGCACGAGTTGGCTCAGAAGAATGGCTGCCGCAGATGTGAAGCGGATGAAGCGGGCAAAGGTAGGCATGTGTCGGCTTCCGGACCTGTGTTGGTGGTTGGCGGCAACCGTATCACGGCACAGGCCGCATTCGCAGCGCTTTGCCTGACATTGTGCATTGCCTCATTTTGGCCGTCATGGACTCCAAAAGTACCACTGCATTAACCCTGTAAGTTGTTCATCTAGCTTAGCTTTTGGTCATCTAGCTGACCAAAAGGTTAACGCCGTGTGCAGTTTGGGTTCAGGCCCAAAAACCGACACTCACGAGTGGGGACATGTATCCGGTGGTGCGGCATCACCAACAAGCCGGATGCAAGGCGGGGTCGAGCAGTTTGGCCGGTCCCGCGCCCGTTGAAACTTCTCGAGGAGTGCATCTATGAAACGGATACTCACTTACGCAGCAGGCGGACTGGTTGGAGCACTTGCTCTTGGCCTGGCCGCCATCGTGCCTGCCAACGCTGCATCACTGCCGGCAGGCAAAGCTCTGACATCGACGATTGATGCCAGTGGTGCTGTCACCCTTATTCATGACAGCCGCCATCATCATCGCGGCAATAATCACCACCGCGGTCAGAACTATTATGGCGGGTGGCGTCAGTCGAACTGGCATCGCCGACACTACAATCAGAACCGCAACTACAATTATGGTCCCCGGTATCATCACCGGAATCACGGCAATGTGCGGCCGTTCAAGAACTTTATCCGCGCGCTGACGGGTCACGGCTATCACAATTTCCGCCGGGCCCAATTTCATGGCCATGGACGCAACTGGACACCTCACTATTTTGTGAGCGCCTATGACGGATATGGTCGTGGCGTGAACCTTCGGGTGTGTGCCTATACGGGCAATGTGCTTGGTTGGCGGTACCACTAGCTGATTCAAGTGAGCCTCAGCTCACGATTTTTGGCTTGAATGCGGGCGTTTTCGGGTGAACCGGAGGCGCCCGTTTTCTTTTGCCTACCCCAATGTCGTTCGCGCCATGGGACGACATCTATCAGCTTACTGATGACCTTGGTCGGGTGGGGTTCATGTTCCTGACGCGTTTCTTAACAGGTGTCCCAGAAGGAGTTCACAGCGCCCCTGCCATTCTCCTCCTCAAGCAACGGGGCAAACCGCTTCGCTGCTGAGACATCAGCCACCCACTGTCCCGGTGGCTCACATCAAGGCCCGCTTTGAGCACATCCGGGCACAACATGAGAGACGGAGAACACGTTATGAAAAAGCTTCTTATCCTTGCAGCAGTTGGTGGCACCCTGGCCGCCGCAGCACCAGCCCAGGCCGGTGGATTTTCATTCAGCATCAGCAATGGCCACGGTGGTGGTGTGACCTTCAGCAACGGTCAGGTCCATCACTACAACAACAACTACAATCGTGGCGGCTACAATGATGGCTGGAACCGCACCGAGCATTACCATCAGGCCCGCAAGATGCAGCAGGGTTGGGGCAATGGCGGCCATGGCGGCAAGAGCTTCAACTACATCCCCAAGACGGTGAAGCTGATCCAGAAGCGCACCGGTGGCAAAGTAACGGACATCGTGTTCCGCAACGGCGTCTACCATGTGAAGGGCTTTGGTCAGAACGGTCGCTTCAGCCAGGCCAAGGCAGATCCATACACCGGTCGTCTGTTTGATGTCCGCCGTGCCAACCCAAACGAAGTGCCGCACCACAAGGTGATTGGTGTCCGCAAGTTGCTGGCTGGTCTGCGTCACGAAGGCTTCAAGCGGTTTGACCGGGTCGACCTCAAGGGTCACGTCTACAAGGTTCGTGGTCTCAACCATCGTGGCAAGGCCAAGCTGATCACGGTCAACAGCCGCAACGGCCACATCAAGAATGTGCGCAATGCGAACCGCTACAACCTGGCCAACAACGTCAAGCCGCAGCGCAAGCCTTTCAAGCACTGGCGCTCTAACCTGAACAAGCACAACTACTCTAACTTCCACGGTGCGCAGTATGTTCAGGGCGGCAATGACTGGACCGATCACTACCAGGTCCGTGGCAAGCACAATAAGCGCAACGTTGATCTGCGGATCTGTGCCTACACAGGCAGCGTGCTTGGCTACCGCTACCTCTAAGCCGCACGGCTGACGAAAAAGAAAACGCCCGGGTTCTGCCCGGGCGTTTTTGTGTCTGGGTCAGGCCATCGGTCGAAGGTAGGGCCCAAGCTGGTGTTGAAGGGTGGGCCAGGTCCAATCAAGCCACTCGTTGAGTTTTGCCCGCGTTTCGCGTGGATCAATCAGCTCATGAACCGAAAATCCTTCAGCCCGGGGGAAGGGTGATTGGCTGGATGCCAGCATTTCTTCCAGTTCACGCCGCTTGGCGTCCGGGTCTTCTGCAGCGGCGATCTGCCTGCCAAAGGCGACGGCCACACCTCCTTCCACCGGCAGGGCACCTGTTTCAGCGCTGGGCCAGGAGAAAACGTGACCGCCGGGGGCAAAGTGGGCGGCGCCAGCCACACCAAAGACCTTGCGGACAATCACACTTGCCCAGGGCACGCGACCATTCATGACAGCGGCAATGGCTTCAGCGCCTGCGCGAATCGTACCGGACGTTTCTGAATCAGGGCCGATCATGAAGCCCGGCTCGTCCACCAGTGCAATGACCGGCAAATTGAACGTATTGCAGAAATCCACGAAACGACGGGTCTTGCGGGCGGCGTCGGCTGTCATGGCGCCTGCATAATAGGTGCAGTCATTGCCGAGGATGCCGACAGGCCGACCCCCCATGCGAGCGAGGCCTGTGATCAGAGACGGGCCATAGCGGCGGGTCATCTCAAACCAAGACCCCTCATCCACAACCGACTTGATGATTTTCCGCATCGCGTAGGGCTTGCGGCGCTCGCGCGGGACGATGGACAGAAGTTTGTCGTCGGCGCGATCGACCGGGTCATCACAGGAGATGACGGGCGCTTCCTCATACACGTTTTGAGGCATGTAGGAGAGAAACTGCGCGATTTCGTCCAGGGCGGCCTCTTCCGTTTCAGCCACATTGTCGATGACGCCTGATTTTGTGTGGATATCCGGGCCGCCGAGCTCCTCCTTGGTCATCTTGTGCCCGGTGGCGCGTTCCACAACGGCCGGTCCGGCAATCAAGACCTGTGCGTTCTGTGCCATCACCGTGAAGTGCGAGGAGACCAGACGGGCTGCGGGCATCCCGGCGACGGGGCCGAGGGCTGCACTTGCCACAGGAATGGTGCCCAGTGTCTTGGCGAGCGAAACGAAGCGCGGTGTGGAGAAAACAGGGTCGCCGACGGGCCGGGACCTTCCCTTGCCACCGCCTGATCCTGCCACGGAGCCGCCGCCGCCTTCGTGCAGCCGGATCAACGGCACTTTGTATTGCAGGGCCACATCTTCTGAGTAGACGCTTTTGCGCAGGCCCGCGGGGTTGGGCGATCCGCCCTTAAGGGTAAAGTCCTCACCGCCAATGATGACGCGACGGCCTCCGACCTTGGCAAACCCAAGCACAAAGTTGGCCGGCGTGAAGCCAGTGCGATTTCCATCGTCATCAAACTCCGGTGCGCCAGCTCCTTCGCCAAGTTCCTGAAAGCTCTTGTCGTCAGTCAGATGGGCGATGCGCTCGCGGATGGTCAGGCGGCCCTTGGCGTGCTGTTTCGCAATGCCTTCATCGCCGCCTTGTGCTTTTGCCTCGATGCGGCGGGCGGCAATTTCCTTGGCTTCATCTTCCCAGGTCATGTGGTCTCACTATGTGTTGGTATCGGTGTGTTTGGTCCAAAGGGTGCGCCCCATGGCAAAGCGTGCGGTCATGTCAGAGACGCGCTGTGCCCGCACAGTGTCGCGCTCCGCTCCTTCAGGGGCCAGTTGTTCGCGTATCCAGTCCAGCCGCAGTCTCCAGAACAACCAGTGCAGCAATTGTGTGTTCTGCTGGTATCGGTCGTCGTCAATATGGGTTTGGGCCCAGTCATCGACCGCATCGCAAATGGCGTAGGCGCGAGCCAGAGCCTGTTGCGCTTTTTTGCCCCCATCTGTGTCGCGCATGTGCCACGCGTCATAGAGGCCCAGGCGGGCAAAGTGGAAATCAAACCACAGGCGGGCAAGGGCAAATTCCGCCTGCAGGCCGACAATGTGTTTCGTGGGGTTGGCGGATTGACCTGCACGGGCCAGCGCGTCCGCAGCGTGTTTCAATTGCAGCTCGATGTCTGACTTCCAGCTCAGACGAAGGGCAATGTCGTCCGGCGTTGCGTGCCAGGGGTCGCCCATGTCTGTTGGGGGTGTGTCCAGAAAGTCTGCAGCTCCGGCAGCCGCGGCGGGCTTTGCCTCGTGGGGCTCGAAGGTAAGAGCAAGTGAGAACGCATCACTCAGGGCATTGTAGTGATCTGCCAGATGTCCTGTCGCCGCTTCGCCGACAAGCATGGTCGCGAAGCGCTGAATGATGGTGCGCGGCGACAGTGTGTTGTCCCAGGCCAGTTGGGCAAATGCATAGGCGTTGAGCTGTGGTGCACACCATGGCCGTCCGCCGACCATCAGGGCCTGCAATGTGTGTGTGGCCGCTTCCTTGTAGCCAATAGCATCGACTGCCATCTGCGAGACCAACGGTGGCAATACGGACTTAAAGAGGATCGCATCAAGATAGTATTCGAACACGCGCAGCGGCTTGGCGTGCGCGTCTTGAAACAGCTGCACATTGGCAGCGAGTTCCTGCGGGTATCGCGCATTGACGGTGGATGACCTCTCAAAGGCCCCCTGCGCGTAGCTGCGCATGCGCGGGGCCCACAGCAACGACACATTGCTGCGTGGTCGGGCTGATCCCGGCGCGGGCTCCGTATCGTGATAGGCGATGTGAGCGACTTCCGCGTCCGGGTGGATCTGGTCCAGTTCTTCCGCAAGAGCGTTGGTGGCGATCAAGGCCTGGTCGGATGCGCTTAGCCCCTCGCATTCAGGACTTTGCGACCAGCCGCCGCCGGGAATGTCGTCGGGCCACAGGTGGTAGACATCAGCGCCGGGGTTTTGCTGAAACCATGCCCGGGCATTGTCGCGCACGACCGCCATTCCCTGCGCATTGAGGGGGTCAAGATTGTGGTCGGGACTGCGCTTGCCGTCCTTCATGCGAAAAGCGTCCGGCATATCGTCAAACAGGGCGCGGGGCAGAAGGCGCGACAGGCCATGGCCTCCTACCTCAAGCGTCATGCCGTAGTGATCGCATTGGGCGCGGACGGCATTGCTGACCTCATGCCATTGGTGAACCGGAGCAGCGCCGAGGGCCAGACCTTCTTCGGCGGTATGCACAAAGACTGTGTTGAGGCAGTTACGCGCTGCCCATTTGATCCAGGCTTCGTGCTCCGCCAGAAACACGTGGTGGCCGACGATCAGGCATCGACCTTCAAAGCTTGGTGTTTCGGCGCAGGCTTCAGGGAGTGAAAACCGCAGGCCGGATGGAATGCACATGTCTTCAAGCTTGTGCCCGGGCCAGCCGAAGCCAAGCTGGGTCAGAAAACTGAAGATGGCATAGAGCAGGCCGCGTTCGCTGTTCCCGGTGAGCTGAACGTGGCCTTCCGCAACATTCCAGATGAAACCGTCGGTTGCCTGATCACGATATGCCAAAGACATCCGGATGCCGCTTTGCCCCTCTGACTGGGGAGCGATCAGGGCCAGGTGCTCGGCAAGTTCCTGGGCCGCTGCCTGGGTCGGACCGGAGCCGGGGGCTGCGTCGATGTGCCAGCCATTGGAAAAATCGAGAGTAACGGGTGTGGACATATGGCGCGATCTTTAGGTCTTGCGCCGGATCGTGCGGCAAATGACCTTGGTTTTGAGACTCAGGCAGCCTACCTGCTAAAGTCCGGCAACAAAATGCTGAGCAACTGTGATGCTCAAAACCGCAAGGATTACTATCTGTGACCTCTCCTTCTGTGACTGCTCCTTCTCCAACGTCCGGGGCAGACCTGACCGACATTCCTGAAAATCCCTGTCCTGAAGGTGCGGACGCTTTCTGGTTTGATGGATATGACGGCAAACCGCTGCGTGGAGCGGTCTGGCCGGCAACCGGCTCACAGGCACGCGGAACGGTCCTGCTGTTTGGCGGGCGCACGGAATTCATCGAGAAGTATTTTGAGGTTGTGACCCAGCTACGGGAGCGCGGGTTTGCTGTTGCCACCATGGACTGGCGTGGACAGGGGCTTTCGGTGCGTGGAACCGAAAACCGTCTCAAAGGCCATATTGATCACTTCAATGAATTTGATCGTGACATGGCAAAGTTCATGAAGCTTGTCAGCGAGCGGAACCTGCCTCAGCCTCTTGTCGGCATGGCGCACTCCATGGGTGGCAACAATCTCATGCGCTGGCTGCATCTGGCAGATACGGATGCACCGCTTGCGGCGGGACTGCCAAAGATGAAGGGCGTCGCTCTGAGCGCACCAATGGTGGATTTGCGCCTTTCGACTGGTGCCATGCTCAGCATGCGGCTAATGGGATTCACCGGTATTGCGCTTGGGCTTGGAGACAAGTATTTGCCGGGCGGCGGGGACGACAAGGCGGTGGGCCTTGATACGTTCGACGACAACATCGTGACATCGGACCCGGAGCGCTTCGCCCGTCAGGTCGCGATTGTCAAAGCAAACTCTGAACTTGCGCTTGCGTCGATCACTCTTGGGTGGGCTGGGTCTGCCGCCGAGAGCATTGACTTGCTGCAATCAGACAGCTTTGTCGCCAGCATCAAGACGCCGGTGCTGTTTGCGGGGGCTGAGAAGGATGTGTTGGTAAGTGAAAAGCAGGTGGCCGCCTATGCGCGCCGCGTGCGCGGCTCTACCTATGTCAAATGCGACGGCTGCAAACATGAAATTCTGATGGAGCGTGACGAACTGCAGGCCCCGTTCTGGACGGCGTTTGATAGCTTTGCGGAAAGCGTGTTGGCCTAGGCTGCCGAAGACAGGATTTTCACCGCGGCTTCGTGAATGCGCTTGTCGCCTGCCGCAATCATCTTGCCTTTGCTGCGGTCAAAATCAGCACCTGAGCGCAATGGCCGTCCGGCCCAGTCGGTGACGATGCCACCAGCGGCTTCGACAATCGGCACAAGAGGCAGAATGTCGTAGGCCTGATTGTGGGCCTCGACCACGAGGTCCATCTGTCCAAGAGCGACCATGGCGTAGTTGTAGCAATCGCCGCCATAGCGCAGCAGCTTCACACTGTCTGAGAGGGTCCTGAAGACTTCCTTGTCTGGTGACTGGGCAAACATACGCGGGTCTGTTGCGCCCAGCACGGCATTGCTCAGGCTTTCACAAGAGCGGCATTTCATTGCCTGTTCGCCGTCGCGCGTTATCAGCCTGGCGCCAGACGGCCCGCCGAAGAACCGTTCGCCGGTATAAGGCTGATCCATCACACCAACCACCGGCACCGTGTTCTGCATGGCACCGATCAGCGTGCCCCATGTGGGCAGGCCGGACATGAAAACGCGGGTGCCGTCGATGGGGTCGATGATCCAGGAGATCGGTGACGGACCCTCCTTGAGGCCGTACTCCTCGCCCAGAATGCCGTGGTCGGGATGCTCGCTGTCGATCAATGCACGGATTGCACGCTCTCCGGCGCGATCGCCTTCTGTCACCGGGTCAAACTTGCCATCAGACAGTTTGTTGTCCACGTCCAGCCGTGTGCGGAAATACGGCATGATGGCCGCACCTGACGCGTCTGCGAGGGAGTGGATGAAAGACTCAATGTGTTTCAGATCATCGCTCATGGGCCTTGGGTAACGCCCAATGACCGGAACGACAAGCTGAAACCGCCCGTAGGCGTGCTCTTACTGAGCAGCGGCGGCGCTGCGATTACGCTTGCGCTCATTGGGGTCCAGATAGCGCTTGCGCAGGCGGATGTTCTCCGGCGTGATTTCCACCAGTTCGTCGTCACCGATGTAGGAAATCGCCTGTTCCAGCGCCATCGGCTGAACCGTTGTGAGCTTCACAGCTTCATCGCGCGAATTGGTACGGATGTTGGTCAGCTGCTTGCCCTTGAGAGGGTTCACTTCCAGATCATCCGGCCGCGAATTGGCACCGATAATCATGCCGCGATAGACTTTGGTGCCCGGTGTGATGAACAGGGACCCACGGTCTTCGAGGTTCCAAAGGGCATAGGCCACAGCTTCGCCGTCGCTGTTGGCGATAAGCACGCCATGATGACGTCCGCCGATTTCACCAGCGTATGGCACCCAGCCATGGAAGAGGCGGGACATGATGCCGGTGCCGCGTGTGTCCGTCATGAACTCACCCTGGTAGCCGATGAGCGACCGAGCGGGGCAAATGAATGTCAGGCGCGTTTTACCGGCGCCTGAGGGAACCATGCCCATCAGTTCGGCTTTGCGCTGGGTCAGCTTGTCGATGACCACGCCGGTATATTCCTCGTCCACATCAATCTGGACTTCTTCGGCAGGTTCAATCTTCTTGCCGTTCTCGTCTTCGCGCATCAGCACGCGCGGCCGGGAGATTGATACTTCAAAGCCTTCGCGGCGCATGGTCTCGATCAGAATGCCGAGCTGGAGTTCGCCGCGGCCGGCAACTTCATAGGCGTCGCCGCCGGGGACTTCTGAAATCTTGATGGCCACATTACCTTCAGCTTCGCGCAGCAGACGCTCACGAATGACGCGGCTTTGAACCTTGGAGCCTTCGCGGCCCGCCAGCGGGCTGTCATTCACCATCATGGTGATGGCGAGGGTGGGCGGATCAACCGGCTTGGAATCAAGGGGTTCCTTGATGGACACATCGCACAAGGTGTCAGACACGGTGGCGTTCTTGAGGCCTGCAATGGCGACGATGTCGCCGGGCTCAGCACTGTCCACAGGCTCACGCAGGGGGCCGCGGAAGGCCAGCACCTTGGTGACGCGGCCGCGCTCACGTTCTTCGCCGTCGCGGGTCAGGACCTTGATGTTCATGTTGGGCTTGATGGTGCCAGCCTTGATGCGGCCTGACAGCAGGCGGCCAAGGAAAGGATCTGACTCGATGCCGGTTGCCAGAAGCTCAAAGGGAGCGTCCTCATTGCCCAGGTCCACAGGGGCAGGCACGTGCTCAATGATGGCATCCAGCAGGGCGTCCATGTTGTCGCCGCTTGTTGCTTCGGTTGCGGACGCCCAGCCTTCGCGGGCTGATGCATAGAGCACAGGGAAGTCCAGCTGCTCGTCGCTGGCTTCAAGGGATGCGAACAGGTCAAACACGGCCTCATGCACGAAATCGGCACGGGCATCCTTGCGGTCCATCTTGTTGATCACGACGACAGGGCGCAGGCCCAGGGCCAGCGCTTTCATGGTCACGAACTTTGTCTGCGGCATGGCGCCTTCAGCGGCGTCCACCAGCAGCAACACGCCGTCCACCATGGAGAGGATGCGTTCAACTTCACCGCCAAAGTCGGCGTGGCCCGGGGTATCCACCAGATTGATGCGGACGCCCTTCCACTCGAAGCTCGCAACTTTCGCTGAAATGGTGATCCCGCGCTCACGTTCCAGATCGCCGGAATCCATGGCGCGGTCTTCGACTTCCTGACCTTCGCGGAAGATGCCTGATGCCTGAAACAGCTTGTCCACCATGGTGGTCTTGCCGTGGTCAACGTGGGCGATAATCGCGATATTGCGGCGTTCTTGAGCGGCCATGTCTTTTGATCCATCTGGTGGTCGGTGCGCGCCTTTTTCCAAAAGACGCATGCAAGAAGGGCGCGGAATCGGGGAACTCCCATTTCCGCGCCCTTCTTGTGAGGACGTTTGCTGGCGCCGGTATAGTCCCGGCAGGCCGCTATGTCGAGGAAATGTTGCGGCGCAACACTGCCATGCGTCTCTACTCGGCGCGAACGCCTTCGGCCTGAATCATCAGGTCAATATCCTTGCCGATGGCCGGCACGCCGTACTCCATGCCCCACTGGGTGCGATCCAGTGTGCCCGTAGCTGAGAAACCCGCCACATATTTGCCTGAGAACGGGTGTTTCCCGGCCTGATTGAAGGTGACATCCAGGGTCACCGGGTGGGTCTGACCCAGCATTGTCAGGTCACCGGTGACTTTTGCAGTCGTGTCACCGGTTGGCTCGACACTTGTGGACGCGAACGTCATGTCCGGAAACTCTTCCACCTTGAAGAAGTCGTCGCCGCGCAGATGTTCGTCGCGGGCGTCCCAGCCTGAATCCACGCTGGCGGTATCAATTGTGACGCTCACAGAGCTGGCAGACAGGTTTTCTGCATCAAGCGTGAAGCTGCCGGAAATCTTGTCGAAACCGCCAATGGTTTCAGAAAAGCCCAGATGGCTGACTTTGAAGGCAGCGTGCACGTGGCTTTCGTCGATGGCGAATGTGCCGCTTTCAGCCGCTGGTGCATCTTCTGCCAGTGCAACCGTCGAGAAGGCTGCCCAGACAAGAGCAATGGCGGCGAGGGCGCCGGTTACCAGCAGAAACAGGCGGGTGGATTGTGTGTCCTGCTCCGCAGCTTTGGCGCGGGCCTTGGAACGATGATGATGAGACATGCGTTGAACTCCCTGTATGCAACACAACTTTCCCGCAAAGCCTAACATGCTTGCGGTCGGTTACCAGTGAAACCGGGAGAGGGCGGTGGTTCACTAACGCAAATGTGAGCAGCTTTGGGAGAATACGGCTTAGCGCCTGAGAAGACGTGGTCGGCTGCCCTCAACCCCTGGCTGTCGCTGGATTGCCAGATTGCTGATGAACTGGTTTGTGCAGGCTTCCCAGGAGTAACCAAGTGCGAAAGCGCGGGCGCGATCGGGTGAGATTTTGACAGCAGTAAGTGCGGCGCTGCGCAGGTCTTCGCGCAGGCACCCCACAGGTGCATCGCCAATCACATCCTTTGGTCCCTGAACCGGGTAAGCGGCGACCGGCGTACCTGATGCGAGCGCCTCAAGGGTGACAAGGCCAAATGTGTCGGTCTTGCTGGGAAACACGAAGCAGTCACTGGCAGCGTAATGCTCGGCCAGCTCTTCACCGAACTTCGGGCCAACAAAATGCACGTCGGTGTATTTTTGCCTGAGGCTGTCCAGCTGCGGGCCACCTCCCACAACAAGCTTTGTTCCCGGCAGGTCCAGTTTCAGGAAAGCTTCTATGTTTTTCTCAACTGCCACGCGGCCCACATACAGCCACAAAGGACGCGGGAGATTGAGAAAGGCACTCTCCTTGAGATCAGGGCGGGGTTTGTACACATCAATGTCCACCCCGCGTGACCAGATGGCTGTCGATGGAAATTTTCGCTCGGCCATCTCTTCCTGCAGTGACTTTGTGGCGACCATCATTGTGGTGGCCGGACCATGGAACCAGCGCAAAAAGCGATAGCCCCAGGCGACAGGCGTGCCGAAGCGGGCGTTTATGTATTCGGGGAAGCGCGTGTGGAACGACGTTGAGAATGGCAGCCCGTTGCGTACACAGTAATTGCGCGCCGCCAGACCGAGCGGTCCCTCTGTCGCGATGTGGATCGCGCAAGGCGCAAACTCTCGTACGACTTTCGCCATCCAGCGCAATGGCCAGAGCGCAAGTCTGATTTCCGGATAGGTCGGCGCTGGAATGGTCTTGAAATCAAGGGGCGTCACATAGCGTACCTGGTGCCCCATCTTGCCCAGTTGAGTGCCGAGCTGCTGCAATGTGCGAACGACGCCATTGACCTGCGGCTCCCATGCGTCCGTGACAATCAGGACGCGCAGGGGCTGGCCAGGTTCGCTGAACTGCAATCCACCGGGATGAGCAACGGGGGTTGTTGATGTTGCTTGACTGGCGGATAGGGCGGAGGTCGACGTTTGGGTGTGTGTCACGCTGCGCTGCTTGCTAGGTTTATGGTTTTTTGCGGAGCCTCGTCGCGTGCAGCGACAGGAATGCTGCCATCTATGACGACCTCTTCGTCGAGGTCGTCTTCGGCTTCGGAAGAAGGTGATGCTTCGTGTGCGGGTGTTGCGTCTGGCTGGTCTGGTGCAGGAAGGAAGCCCAGAGCCTTTTCGTGTTCAGCCTTCTCGGCGTCCACATCTGCCGCAAATCGTGTCCAGTGCAGAATGGTGAAATTACCGGTCATGTCTTCGGCAAGCGCCGTGCAGCTTTCGACCCAGTCACCGTCATTCATGTAGGTGACGCCATCCATGTCCCGCACCTCAGCGTGGTGGATGTGGCCGCAGACTACGCCGTCCACGCCGCGGTCGCGCGCTTCGCGGGCCACGGCTTCTTCGTAGTTCGAGATGTACTCGACGGCGTTTTTGACCTTGTGCTTCAGGTAGGCAGAGAGCGACCAGTAAGACAGCCCGAATGTCCGGCGGATGTTGTGAAGCATCCCTGATGCGGCCAGGGCAAAGTTGTAGGCCCAGTCACCCACATGGGCGAGCCATTTGGCGTATCGCACCACCCCGTCAAACTGGTCACCATGCAGCACCAGATAGGATTTTCCGTCGGCAGCGCGGTGGATGTCCTCATTGATGACTTCCACACCTGCCAGCGTGACGCCGATATAGTCACGCAGGGCTTCATCGTGATTGCCGGGTACGTAGATGACCCGTGTGCCCTTCCGGGCTTTGCGCAGTATTTCCTGAATGACCTGATTGTGGGCGTCGTTCCAGTACCACGACCGCTTGATGCGCCAGCCGTCGATGATATCGCCCACAAGGTAGAGTGTGTCGGCCTCATTGTGACGCAGGAAATCCGCCAGCAGTTCTGCCTTGCAGCCCGGTGTGCCCAGATGTGTATCGGAAATAAAAAGGGTGCGGTGGTGTACAGGCTCGCGCACGATCAGATGCTTGCGCTTCACCCTTTTTCGCCCGCGGGCGCGTAGTCCAAACAGGGCAAGCCTGTCCCGGAAGGGTTTTGCCCGGAGTGCCTTGCCGGCTGATTTTGCCGTGGCAACAATCGGGTTGTCGGATGTGCGTGTCAGCATGCCGGTAAGTGTCATGGGAACCGCAAGTACCAAGGGCCAAACATCAAAACGCATAAGCGTTTTATAATTCGTATACGGAGTACTTGATCTTTTTGGTGTTTGCCGTCACGACTGTGTCCGGCGCTGAAAATACCAATCGAATCAAGCGTGTCCGCCTGTGATCTGGCGGGACTATCCCGACAGGGAATGAACGTTTTGTGACGCTGAGGTGAACCATTTGTACGCGGATAATGCAGGCACCGCCGGTAACCACAATGCCCCGCCTCCTGCCATGCGGCGGGCGGTAACGGTCATCTACAACCCAACGGCGGGGTGGCGCAGAAGGCGCAAATTGATTGATGTTGTAGAGGCAATGAACCGCGAAGGCGCGACGGTTACATTGCGTGAGACAACAGGACCCGGTGATGCGGAACTGTTTGCGCGTGAGGCGGCCCTTGATGGGTCTGCCGAGATTGTGGTTGCTGCAGGTGGCGACGGCACGATCAACGAAGTTGCTAACGGGCTTGCCGGCAGCGAAGTGCCGCTTGGGGTTATCCCCACCGGGACTGCGAATGTACTGGCCATCGAAATCGGTCTTCCGCGCACGAGCGATGCATTGGGAGCTTTGCTTCTAAACGGCCAGCCGCGGCAGATTGGTGCAGGGCGCGTCAACAAGCGGTTCTTCCTGTTGTGGGTCGGTGCCGGATTTGACGGGAGACTGGTCCATGCCATCGACCCGGCCATGAAACGCAGATTCGGAAAGCTGGCTTTTGTCTGGGCTGGAATCAAGCAGGTGTTCGGGAAATCAGGACCACGCCTTGAGGTGAGCGATGGCATCCAGTCGTTTGACTGTGGATGGGCCGTTGTCGCGAACGCTGAGCATTATGCGGGGGCGTATAGTCTTGCGCCATCAGCCCGGTTTGATGCCGTGGGTTTGAAAACTCTGTGTGTTTCAGCTCGCAACCGCGCATCGCTTGTGCTTGCTCTGCTTGGTCTGGCGCTCGGCCGCCTGGAAAAAATGCCGGGTGTGAATGTGCTGACGAGTAATGCCATCACCATTCGTCCTGCGGATGGTCAGGGCCTGGACCCGGTTCAGGTTGATGGCGATGACCTGTTCACCCTGCCGATCGAAGTTGAATGCTGGGACGTGTCTAAAGCGCCCCAGATCCGTCTCGTCATGCCTTAGCGGTATTGCCCGTGCAGCCTTACTGGGCTGCCATTCCCGAGCCATCCGTAAGGGTGTCCGGCTTCTCCGCCGCCGGCGCAAAGCTGCCGCCGGGAGGATACATTTCATGCAGGCCGATGGTGCGGCTGTTGGCACCCATGATGCGACAATGATGGCGCTTGAGCATGCGGGGATCATCAACCCCGCACGAGTGCGCCACAGTGCCGACTTCCTTATGCATGGTGGTGGCGTAGCGATAGACGCGTTCAGCCTTGTCGGTTGCCACAAGGCCGCGTTGCAGGTGTTTCTTGTGCGTTGCGACTCCGGAGGGGCACTCATTGGTGTTGCACTGAAGGGCCTGAATGCAGCCCAACGCAAACATGAAGCCGCGGGCAGACGTGACGAAGTCCGCGCCTGCGCACAGCGCCCAGGCCACGCCAGATGGCGTGGTCAGCTTGCCCGATGAAATGACCTTGATGCGGTCACGCAGCCCGTGCACCAGCAGGGCATCCACCAGCGTGGGCAGACTTTCCTGAATTTGCAGGCCGACATAATCAATTAGTGGTTGGGGAGCTGCACCCGTGCCGCCATCGGCACTGTCCAGGGTGATGAAGTCCGGGGCGCTTTCAATGCCGCGCCGGTTGATCTCTTCGCAGAAGCCCGCAAGCCAGCCATAAGCGCCAAGCACCATCTTGATGCCTGTCGGCTTGCCGGTCACTTCGCGGACATGGGCGACGAAATCCAGCAACTCGCCCACAGAATTGATTTCCGGGTGGCGGTTGGGGCTGATGGAATCCTGTCCTGCCTTGATGCTTCGGATCTTGGCGATTTCCTTGCTGACTTTTTCGCCGGGCAGAATACCGCCCTTGCCGGGCTTGGCGCCCTGACTGAGCTTGATTTCGAACATCTTTACCTGGTCGCGTTCGGCAACTTTGCGCAGCTTCTTGTCGTCCAGGCTGCCATCGTCATTGCGCACACCATATTTCGCCGTGCCAATCTGAAAAACGATGTCTGCGCCACCCTCAATATGGAAAGGGGACAGAGCGCCTTCACCGGTATTCATCCAGATGCCGGCGCGCTTGGCACCGCGCGACAGGGCCTGAACGGCTGGCTTGGAAATCGCACCGTAGCTCATGCCGGAAATGTGGAAGAACTTGTCCGTTGAATAGGGCGAGCGGCAATAGGGGCCGACGGTTATTTCCTTGGGAGGGGTTTCGTCGTCGCCCAGTTGCGGGAACGGGCAGTTGACGAAAATCTTGGTGCCCACATGAGCAAGTGCGCGGGTTGACCCGAAGGGCACTGTCGTGTCGACGCCTTTGGCGGCCCGATACACCCATGCGCGCTGCGCCCGATTGAAGGGCAGCTCTGCGCGGTCATCTGCAAAGAAGTACTGGCGGAAGTATTTGCCAAGGTCCTCAGCGACGTAGCGCAGGCGGCCGATGACCGGGTAGTTCCGGCGGATGGCATGCTTTGTCTGCGTGCGGTCAATGACATACAGCACAACGACAACGATGAAGCTCGCGCCGACTACGAAGATGAAGAGAGCGGCAAACAGATTTACGATGTCCGCCACCGATGAGACCTGAAGCGCGCTGATGATTTGTTGCATCGTTATTCCCCCTGGCCACTCAGGCTGCACAAATGGGTGCAGAGGCGGCGAGATCAACCAAGTTACGCAACTGATACTAAGTGCAACGCCCTGCGATGTGGGTACACATCACAACCAACAAACTGTGATGGGTGTGTGACCTGGCCGTTACTGACGCGCGACGCGCGCCAAACGTCTATCTCGCCGCGATCAGGCGGCCTGAAGGTGCACCTGTCGGGCGACTTGCTGGCAGTGCAGCGGTGTCTTGTGTGTCGTCTTCACGCGCGATATCCAGCCCGCGCCGCAATCCTGGTACCAGCGTTGGACGCAGACCAAGGCTGGCAATGGAGTTCGCGGACGGGTCTGCGGACAGGGACGCTGTGATTATGGAAGTATCACCTGCCCCCATATAGGAGGCCGCTGTTTCAGGCGATGTGGCGAGAAGCGGTGCGGCAGATGCAAGCAACTTGCGTTCGCGCGCCAGCGTCTTGTCAACGCGGCTGGCGTATTTTTCGCGCAGCTTTGGATTGTAGCTGTGATAGCGGGCGCTGGCAGCGCGCCAGTTACCGTGGCGGTCTTTTAGGCGTGTCAGGAACGATGCCGCATAAGCCATGTTGGCTGCAGGGTCGAAAGCTTCTTCGAGGCTTGTGAACGCGCGCGGATGGTAGCGCAGGTTCACCTGCATGCAGCCGATGTCGATGGAGCGTGCGCCATCAGCTCGCAACCGCCGCACCGCCCATATGGCGTCCTGCTTGGTTGCAAAGCGATAGCCTTTGCCATGTGAATTGATTGTCCAGGGCCACGCGGTGTGTTTGCCGTCTGGGCCCCGGCGTCCGGTCTCGACCAGTGACATGGCCTGAAGCAGGGCCTGTGGCATGTCATTGGCGCGCTCAACCTTTTGAGCCGCCGTGCGGCAGGCCTGCCAGTCAGCATCATTTGCCTTGGCGATATCTTCTGCGTGGCTTGCTGTTGCACAGAGGCAGGTGCACACGAATGCGATCGCCGCGGAAAAACCGCGCCGAGATGAAACAGTGCTTGCTGGCTGGCTTTTTGCCATGTGCCCGTTGTCCGCCCCGACCCGTACCGGAAACGGCGGTATTGGGCCCTTATGGTGCAAAATTGCTGGGTCTATTTTGCTGTCACAAAGGTTAACGGGCTCTTACCCAAGGGGATGGCCAGCCCATGGCATCCAAACGCTGGTATTTTTGTGAACACACATTCACCTGTTCGAATTGTGCACTGCAATCAAGGGCTTGCGGACTTACACACAGAAATGCACGTCCGCACGGCTGCTATGCGTTTGATTTTCCTGCATTTGAGGCGGAATGCCTTGAATTTTGTGCAGCGCAATGCCAGATTGTTGCAACGCGGCATTGCGAGCGCTCAGCCCGCCTTGCCGCTGCCCTTCCTGGGCGTTTCCTCCCTGAACTTGGGCCGTCTGGATTTTCCAGACGGCCTCTTTTTTTGCTCGGATGCGGGCGAGTCAGGATTGTCTATTCAGCGGACTTCTATTCGGCGGATAGGGCGCTGGGTGGAGATGTCGGGGCCAGGAATGCGCGGTCCATCAGGGCCAGGCGCGCCACAAACTCTCCCATATCCCGCGTCAGCCGGTTGAGGCCTGCAGCCCGCGTCACCCGGGCCTCGTCCATATAGAGCGCCCGGTTGATTTCTATCTGCAGGGCATGGAGGCCCTGTGCGGGGCGACCGTAATGCTCCGTGTTGAAGCCACCGGCATAGGGCGTGTTGCGTACCACCGAGTATCCCAGATCCGTCAGAATGCGTTCTGCCGTGTCGGTCAGGGCAGGCGCAGCGGACACGCCATAGCGGTCTCCCAGCACGATATCAGCACGTGACGTGCCCATGTCGTCTTCAAACGGTCCCGCCAAAGACGGCATCGAGTGGCAATCCAGCAGCACGGCGCAGCCAAACCGGCGGAATGTGGTTTCCAGCAGGTCTGACAACGCCTGATGATAGGGCATGTAGAGCGTGCGAATGCGGTGATCGGCTTCTGCATAACTCAACGGTGCGCGGTAGATTTCAGTGGAATCTGCAACAACGCGGGCGATTGTGCCCAGTCCGCCTGCAACTCGAACCGAGCGGGTATTGGCATGGGGCGGCAGCGCGTCGTGGAACATGGCCGGGTCGAGCTCATAGGGCTCGCGGTTGGTGTCCAGATAGGCGCGCGGAAAATTGGCCTTGAGCATGGGAGCACCCAGACGCGGTGCACCGGAAAAAATCTCGTCCACAAAGCTGTCCTCAGACCGTCGGATCGACAGGGCGTCGAGCCGGGAAGTGGAGAGGAAAGCGGGGGGGTAGATGCGGCCTGAATGCGGTGAATTCAGCGCAAAGGGCACCGTCTGGGTATCCGGTGCGGCGATGGTGAAGGGCGGATTGAAATCCTGGCGCGGTTCCTCATGCGCCTTTACGCCTTCGGTCTCGTTCCCCGTGCTGTCAGCTGACATTCAAGGCTCCTGCCCTTGCCTTATTCATGGTGCGAAATGTCCGGCACCTAGAGGAGCACGGCTGGAACCTTAATGTAGCACGCGCAGGTCGGGATTTAATGCCTTCGCCGCTTTTTTGGCGGATGCGTGTCACAAAAGCTCAGTTTTTGAGGCGTTTTATTTGCTGTCGGTGGCAGGCGCTAACTCTGCGTTTACCATTCGGTTCCTATAAACGAACCCATACCGGGGGCGTTGAGAAGCGTCGATTCGGTCAAAAAGAGCGGGAATTCGGGGGCTCAGACCATGGCGCGCATTTTGTTGGCTGAAGATGATGAGAGCATGCGGCGCTTTCTGGCCAACGCGTTGGAAAAAGCCGGCCATAGCGTCATTTCCTATGGTAGCGGCGACCTGGCCCACGAAAAGCTGATCGGGGATGTGTTTGATGTCCTTCTGACAGATATTGTCATGCCCGAAATGGATGGCATCGAGCTGGCGCGGCGCGCTGCGGAACTCGATCCAACGCTCAAGATCATGTTCATCACGGGCTTTGCCGCGGTTGCGCTTAATCCCGAGTCAGAAGCCCCAAAAGAAGCCCGCGTCCTTTCCAAGCCATTCCATCTGCGTGAGCTTGTGCAGGAAGTTGACCGGTTGCTCGCGGCCTAGGGCGCTTTTACACTTTCAAAAATTCAATCGGGAAGTTTCAGCTTTGGCTGTGACGGGTGGTTGCACCGCGTCAGCAATCCCGATATATGGTTCGCCCTGCTAGGAAACTGGCAGTCCAACCTCCTGCTGCGGCAGGCGAGGGGCGCGTAGCTCAGTGGGAGAGCACTACGGTGACATCGTAGGGGTCGCTGGTTCAATCCCAGCCGCGCCCACCATTTTCTTCTCTGCAGAGAAGGCGGTGGGAACCAAAAGCAAAAGGCGCTGACCAGGTCTGGTCAGCGCCTTTGTTTTTTTCTCAGCAGCATAAGTGGGCTACCACTCGATGCGTTCGATGCCCTCAAAGCTGATCTCGCTGCCGTCTGTCAGCGTGATGATGCCTGACGCATCTTCTGACAGATCGATGGAGTCACCGTCCTGGCTCTGGATGGAGCCGTCATCGAGGGTCAGGGTCCAGTCGCCGGATGAAAGTGACGTGCCGTCTTCGTTCTCAAGCCGGATGGTGTCGGTCCAACCGCCGCCGCCACCTTCGATTTCATCGGAGCCGTCGCCGGTGCCAAAGAGGAAGAGGTCGTTGCCGTCTTCGCCCTTCATTTCGTCGTCGCCGGCACCGCCGCGCAGGACGTCATCATCCTTGCCGCCCTTGAGCTCGTCGTCGCCAGCACCGCCGATCAGAATGTCGTCGCCATCCTTGCCTTCAAGCTTGTCGTCGCCGGAGCCACCGTCAAGGTAGTCGTTGCCGTCTTCGCCCTTGAGCTTGTCGTCGTCGGCACCGCCATAGAGGGTGTCGTCGCCGTCACCGCCCTTGAGTTCGTCTTCGCCGGCGCCGCCGCGAAGTTCATCGTCGCCGTCCTTGCCTTCGAGCTTGTTGTCGCCGGAGCCACCGATCATCAATTCGTCTGATGAACTGCCTTGTTCGTCATCACCGCCGTCTGCATAGATGACGTCATCAGGTGTCCAACCGTCCGGTGTGCCGGCATCGCCCAGATTGACATTCGTGCCGCCGCTGGACGTTAGTTCCACGTTGTCCAGCGTGAAGCTTTCCGTGCTGGATGTGGTTTTGCCTTCAAACTCGATAGTGACTTTTTCACCCTCGGGAATGTTGGTGAAAGTAAAAGTCTGTGTCCCGGACATGCCCGCGTCGCCGTCCTGGACCATGAGTTCAGTCCGCTCACCATCTACAACCGCATATGCCTTAAAGAAGTCGTGCCAGGAGCCGCTTTCTTCCATGTCGCCGTTCGCGGTGAGGTCAAAGCTTAGTTCAACGCCAGACTGACCTGAGATATCAATCTCTTCACTGCGCCATACGGCCACCGAATCGTTGTCGTTGCTGTCGTCAGTGGTCTGACTGAACTCATAGGCGTTGTTGTTGACGCCATGTTCCGACGAGGAACCGTACTCCGTCTGCTCGTCGTCAGTGCTCCATGCGGAAGACCCGTTGTCAGACTGCGTGCCATTGCTCAGGCCGTTGAAGTTTTCACTGAACAGCGTGACCGTCTCATCAACGTCAGACACATTGACGGTGAATGCTTCTGTGTAGGTCAGACCTGCTGAGTCTGTTGCTGTGACAGATACATCGACGGTTGCTTCAGATTCGTGGTCGAGGCTGACGCCGTCCTTGAGTTTCAGGTTGCCATCCACAACTTCAAAGCGGCTGTCGGAGACAGTGAAGGTGTGCGTGTCACCCACATCGGCATCCGTCACGCTGAGTGCGCCGATCACGGCCCCCGCAGCGTTTTCAGCAATCGTTGTGCTGTCCAGAGCCATGTCGGTTGCGGCTTCTTCGACGTTTTCCACATACACGTTCAATGTGGTCGAGGTAGAAGCCGTGGCCCCACCTTCAGACTCGGTGGATGTTGCCGTCACCTGCAGGGCTGCTGTTCCGGTGAAGTTGTCCGGTGTGGTGATGGACATGCCGTCCATGTCCCAGCCGGATACATCAACGGAAGTGTTGCCAGAGCTTGCGGTGAACGTGTTTGCTCCATCGGTCAGGACAGCGCCTTCAGGGATTGCGCTGATCGTAACTGCCAATGTTTCCGAGCCGTCTGTGTCAGTCAGTGATGCAGAGACGTCGGGAAGATCAATCGTTCCGCCTTCAATGCCGCTTGCGGCATTGTCGAGGGTTTCAACCATCTGGATGTTGTCGAGCATCATGCCGCGGCCATAGTCGGTATCCGTGCCGGCTTCGCGGAACTCGATTTCCGCTGGATTGCCGTCACCTGATAGCGTCAGTGTGTGAGACTGCCAGTTGAGGGCGCTGTCGCTCGTGCCGTCTGCGGAGATTGTGGCCACGACCTGGCCGTCCCACACCACTTCAATCTGGTTGACCGTTGCGTCATAACCAGGACGGGGCGCGTAGTCGAACGTCACGGTGTAAGTGCCGCCGTCCACTGTATCGACCGAACGTGCGATGTTTGGTGCATCGTCATAGGTGTCGGTTGGATCGTTATTCAGCTCGATGTGGTGGATTGATCCGGTTTCAGACCCGTTGCCGCCAGTGCCGTTGTCGCGCACTTCTACAACGCCATCCGACGACCAGCCATTCTGAGCGGAAATGTGGTCGCCGCCTCCATCTACGACTGACCCAGTCCAGCTCTCAAAGTCTTCTGAGAAGAGCGTGCGGGTGGTGCTGCCGACATCCAGGGTCGGAGCGGATGCAACTTCGTCCACATCGCCTACAGATATGTTGAACGTCTCCGTGCGCGACAGGCCACCGGCATCAGTGGTTGTCACGTCGATGGAAACAGTCGCGTTGGCTTCGTGATCGAGTGATACGCCGTCTTTCAGCTTCAATTCGCCATCGACAACCTCAAAGCGGGTGTCGGAGACGCTGTAGCTGTGGGTGTCACCGTCATCCACATCGGTGGTGGACAGATTGCCGATCACGGCACCTGCCGCGTTTTCTGCAACGGACGTGTTGTCGAGAGCGATGTCTGTTGCGACCTCGTTCACATCACCGACAGAGATGGAGAAGGTTTCTGTGCGGCTCAGGCCACCGGCATCGGTTGTCGTGACATCGATCGAGACGCTGTCGCCTGCTTCATGGTCGAGCGCGACGCCGTCTTTAAGCTTCAGTTCGCCGTCGACAACCTCAAAGCGGTTGTCGGAGACGGCGTAGCTATGGGTGTCGCCGTCATCTGCATCTGTCGTGGATAGCGTGCCAACGACAGCGCCAGCCGCATTTTCAGCAACAGACGTGTTGTCCAGGGAGATGTCCGTGGCCACTTCATTCACGTCGCCGACGGAGATGTTGAAGGACTCAGTGCGTGAGAGGCCACCGGCGTCGGTTGTTGTGACGTCGATCGAGACGCTGTCGCCTGCTTCATGGTCGAGCGCGACGCCGTCTTTAAGCTTCAGTTCGCCGTCGACAACCTCAAAGCGGTTGTCCGAGACGGCATAGCTATGGGTGTCGCCATCGTCCACATCAGTTGTGGACAGATTGCCGACGACGGCCCCTGCGGCATTCTCGGCCACAGTGGTGTTGTCGAGGCTGATGTCCGTTGCAACTTCGTTTTCGTCTCCGACGGTGATCGAGAACGTCTCTGTCCGCGTCAGGCCGCCTGCGTCAGTGGTTGTTACGTCGATTGAGACGCTGTCGCCTGCCTCGTGGTCGAGAGAGACGCCGTCCTTCAGCTTCAACTCACCGTCTACAACCTCAAAGCGGGTATCGGAGACGCTGTAGCTATGGGTGTCACCGTCATCGACGTCAGTGGTGGACAAGGTGCCCACCACGGCACCCGCGGCATTCTCGGCCACAGTGGTGTTGTCGAGGCTGATATCCGTCGCAACTTCATTCACATCGCCGACGGCAATGTCGAAGCTTTCGGTGCGGGACAAGCCACCCGCATCCGTTGTGGTGACATCAATGGAGATGCTGTCGCCAGCTTCATGATCCAGCGATACACCATCCTTGAGTTTCAGCTCGCCACCTACAACTTCAAAGCGCGTGTCGGAGACGCTGTAGCTGTGCGTATCTCCGTCATCTGCATCGGTTGTGGACAGGGTGCCAACAACAGCACCGGCTGCGTTTTCGGCCACCGACGTGTTGTCGAGGGCAATGTCTGTCGCAGCCTCGTTTTCGTCGCCAACAGAGATGTTGAACGTCTCGGTACGTGCCAGACCTCCCGCATCGGTGGTGGTCACGTCGATCGAGATGCTGTCACCAGCTTCGTGATCAAGGCTTACGCCGTCCTTGAGTTTCAGTTCGCCATCGACAACCTCAAAACGGTTATCGGACACGGCATAGCTGTGGGTATCACCGTCATCCACGTCGGTGGTGGACAAAGTGCCAACCACGGCACCAGCGGCATTCTCAGCCACAGTTGTGTTGTCCAGGCTGATGTCCGTCGCAACTTCATTCACGTCGCCAACGGCAATGTCGAAGCTTTCCGTGCGAGACAGGCCACCGGCATCTGTTGTTGTGACGTCGATCGAAATGCTGTCGCCAGCCTCATGGTCAAGGCTTACGCCGTCCTTGAGTTTCAGCTCGCCATCGACAACCTCAAAACGGTTGTCGGACACGGCATAGCTGTGGGTGTCGCCATCATCCGCGTCTGTGGTGGACAGGGTGCCCACAACGGCACCGGCTGCATTCTCCGCAACAGTTGTGTTGTCGAGGCTGATGTCCGTCGCAACTTCGTTTTCGTCGCCGACGGATATCGTGAACGTTTCGGTGCGGGACAGGCCACCTGCATCGGTCGTGGTGACATCAAGGGAGACGCTGTCGCCAGCCTCGTGGTCCAGGCTCACGCCGTCCTTGAGCTTCAGTTCGCCATCGACGACCTCGAAGCGGCTGTCTGAGACGCTGTAGCTATGGGTGTCACTATCATCAACGTCTGTTGTGGAGAGAGTTCCAACGACGGCGCCTGCGGCATTTTCAGCAACAGACGTGTTGTCGAGCGCAATGTCCGTTGCGACCTCGTTCACATCACCGACTGAGATCGAGAAGGTCTCTGTGCGGCTCAGGCCACCGGCGTCGGTGGTTGTCACGTCAATCGAGAGGCTATCGCCGGCTTCGTGATCAAGAGACACGCCGTCTTTCAGCTTCAATTCGCCGTCGACCACCTCAAAGCGGGCGTCGGATACGGAATAGCTGTGGGTGTCGCCATCATCCACATCCGTTGTGGACAGGGTGCCGACGACGGCACCGGCTGCGTTCTCAGCAACGGAGGTGTTATCCAGCGAGATGTCTGTCGCGACTTCATTCACGTCGCCAACGGCAATGTCGAAGCTTTCTGTGAATGAAAGGCCTCCGGCATCGGTCGTGGTGACATCGATTGCAATGCTGTCACCGGCTTCGTGGTCCAAGGACACGCCATCTTTGAGTTTCAACTCGCCGTCGACCACCTCAAAGCGCGCGTCGGAGACCGTGTAAGTGTGTGTGTCGCCCACGTCTGCGTCTGTCGTGGACAAGGTACCAACGACGGCGCCAGCGGCGTTTTCTGCTACGGACGTGTTGTCCAGAGAGATGTCGGTCGCAGCTTCGTTGACGTTGCTGACTGCAATGTCAAAGCTCTCTGTACGAGACAGTCCGCCTGCATCCGTCGTCGTGACGTCGATGGAGACAGTGCCTGCATCGTTGCTGTCGAGGCTTACGCCATCCTTGAGCTTGAGCTGGCCATCGACGACCTCAAAGCGGGCGTCTGAGACTGAATAGCTGTGGGTATCACCCGCATCGGGATCTGTTGTGGCCAGGTTGCCAATGACGGCACCGGCGTTGTTCTCGGCAACAGTGGTGTTGTCCAAAGCGATGTCTGTCGCAACTTCATTCACATCGCTAACGGCGATATCAAAGCTTTCTGTACGGGACAGACCGCCTGCATCGGTTGTTGTGACATCGATGGAGATGCTGTCGCCTGCTTCATGGTCCAGCGATACGCCGTCCTTGAGCTTCAGCTCGCCATCAACGACTTCAAAGCGGGCGTCTGAAACGCTGTAGCTGTGTGTATCGCCATCATCTGCGTCGGTGGTGGACAGGGTGCCGACGACGGCGCCTGCTGCGTTTTCGGCAACGGATGTGTTGTCCAGTGCAATGTCAGTAGCGACTTCATTGACGTCGCCCACAGTGATGCTGAATGTCTCTGTGCGTGACAGGCCACCCGCATCGGTGGTTGTGACGTCAAGGGAGACGCTGTCGCCAGCTTCGTGATCGAGGCTGACACCGTCTTTGAGCTTGAGTTCGCCATCAACGACTTCAAAGCGCGCGTCGGAAACCGCGTAGCTGTGCGTATCTCCATCATCCACGTCCGTTGTGGACAGTGTGCCGACCACAGCGCCTGCTGCATTCTCCGCAACGGAGGTGTTGTCGAGGCTGATGTCCGTGGCAACTTCGTTCGCATCACCGACGGAGATGTTGAATGTCTCTGTGCGTGACAGGCCGCCCGCATCGGTGGTCGTCACGTCGAGGGAGACGCTGTCGCCAGCTTCGTGGTCGAGGCTGACACCGTCCTTGAGCTTGAGTTCGCCATCGACCACCTCGAAGCGAGCGTCTGAGACACTGTAGCTATGTGTGTCACCATCATCCACGTCTGTGGTGGATAGGGTGCCTACAACTGCACCAGCAGCATTTTCGGCAACAGAGGTGTTGTCCAGGGCGATATCGGTGGCGACTTCGTTCTCATCGCCAACAGAGATGCTGAACGTCTCGGTACGTGCAAGGCCACCTGCATCGGTGGTTGTTACGTCAATTGAGACGCTGTCACCGGCTTCGTGATCAAGGCTGACGCCATCTTTCAGCTTCAGCTCGCCGTCCACCACTTCGAAGCGGGCGTCTGAAACGCTGTAGCTGTGTGTATCGCCATCATCCGCGTCAGTAGTCGACAGGGTGCCGACCACAGCGCCAGCGGCGTTTTCAGCAACGGACGTATTGTCCAACGCAATGTCGGTGGCTACTTCGTTTGCGTCACCCACGGAAATGTTGAACGTCTCCGTGCGGCTCAGGCCACCTGCATCCGTGGTTGTCACGTCGATGGAGATGCTGTCGCCAGCTTCGTGGTCGAGCGCGACACCGTCCTTGAGCTTCAGTTCGCCATCCACGACCTCAAAGCGATTGTCGGACACGGCATAGCTGTGCGTGTCGCCATCGTCTGCGTCAGTTGTGGACAGGGTCCCAACAACAGCGCCGGCTGCGTTCTCTGCAACGGATGTATTATCGAGTGCAATGTCCGTCGCAACTTCGTTGACGTCGCCAACTGCAATGTCAAAGCTCTCTGTCCGGGACAGACCACCTGCATCTGTAGTGGTGACATCGAGGGAAATGCTGTCGCCAGCTTCATGGTCCAGCGATACGCCGTCCTTGAGCTTCAGATTGCCGTCGACAACCTCGAAGCGCGCGTCGGACACGCTGTACGTATGGGTGTCGCCATCATCCACGTCTGTTGTGGAAAGTGCACCAACGACAGCACCCGCCGCATTCTCGGCGACGGATGTATTGTCCAAGGCAATGTCTGTTGCGACTTCGTTTTCGTCGCCAACAGAGATGTTGAATGTCTCTGTGCGTGACAGGCCGCCAGCATCCGTCGTGGTGACGTTGATGGACACGCTGTCGCCAGACTCGTGGTCCAGTGCGACACCGTCTTTCAGCTTCAGCTGGCCATCAACAACTTCAAACCGGTTGTCGGACACTGCATAGCTATGGGTGTCTCCATCATCGACATCTGTCGTTGACAGGTTACCGATCACGGCACCCGCCGCGTTTTCAGCAACGGAGGTGTTGTCGAGCGCAATGTCTGTGGCGACTTCATTCAGGTCGCCCACAGAGATGTTGAATGTCTCAGTGCGGCTCAGGCCGCCCGCGTCGGTGGTGGTGACGTCGATGGAAACGCTGTCGCCTGCTTCATGGTCCAGGGACACGCCGTCTTTCAGCTTCAGTTCGCCATCAACGACCTCAAAGCGGTTGTCGGAAACGGCATAGCTATGGGTATCTCCATCATCTACATCAGTCGTGGACAGGGTGCCGACCACGGCGCCAGCAGCATTTTCAGCGACGGTGGTGTTGTCGAGGCTGATGTCTGTTGCAACTTCGTTTGCATCGCCGACGGTGACGGTGAATGTTTCTGTGTGCGACAGGCCGCCAGCGTCGGTGGTTGTGACGTCGATGGAAACGCTTTCAGCTGTTTCGTGGTCCAGGGATACGCCATCTTTCAGCTTCAGCTGGCCACCGACAACTTCAAAGCGAGCGTCGGACACGGAGTATGAGTGGCTATCGCCAGCATCCACATCCGTTGTGGAAAGCTTGCCAATCACAGCACCGGCATCATTCTCGTCAACAGTACCGCCGACACTATTTGCCTTGATGGAGTCCAGATCAGCATTGGCAAACACGCGGACACCGGGTCCGTCAATGGTGCCAAGAAACTCGCCGCCGACACTGCCCTGGGTGCTGCTGGTCGTATGGCCGACACTCATTGTGTCGCCACCGTCCCAATCGCTGTCGTTCCAGTCTGTCTTGGATGCAACCAGGCTATTCGCCTCGGTCATGTCGCCGGGGGACAGCTCGTCTGAAAGCAGGAGTTTCAGTGTATTGCTGGCTTTGTCGAGCTCCAGGGCCAGGTTGTAGGATGTGGCGCCGTCAATGGGCACGCTCAGTTCCAGGTTGTTTCCTGACCCTGCATAGACGTTGAGCTGACCATCCTCGATCACGACGTTGAGGCCGGTGCCGCCACCGCCTGTTTCGAACAGGGTCTGCGCGCCGCTGGTGTCTTCTGAGGTTGTGAATGAAACAGCGACGACGGCTGAATCCGTTTCAAGACCCCGATCGCTGATGCTGTCGGAGGAGCTGTCGCCATCCTGGCCGTTGTAGTCAGCGCGGATGTAGTCGGGGTCGCTGAGCGTGATATCAACGGGTGCTTCGTTCACATCATCGATTGCAATCGTGAAGGTTTCGGTGTGTGTCAGGCCACCTGAATCGGTGGTGGTTACATCCATGGAAACCGTGCTTTCGGTTTCATGGTCCAGTGAGACACCGTCCTTGAGCTTCAGCTGTCCGTCCACGACCTCAAAGCGGTTGTCGGAGACTGTGTAGGTGTGTGTATCACCAGCATCCACATCAGTTGTAGACAGATCTCCCACAACGGCGCCTGCATCATTTTCGTTGATGGACGCGTTGGACTGTTCCAGCTGGATGACGTCATTGAGATCTGAATCAGAGAATACGCGAACGCCCGGCCCGTCGATGGTGCCAAGGAAGTCACCGCCAGTGTTACCCTGGGTGCTGCCTGCTGCATTACCAATACCCAGATCGTCGCCACCGTCCCAGTCTGTATCAGTCCAGTCGGTTTTTGAGGCGGCAAGGCTGTTGGCCTCCGTCATCTCGCCGGGGCTCAGATCATCGGACAGAAGGAGCTTGAGCGTGTTGCTCGTCTTGTCCAGCTCCAGCGCCATGTTGTAGGAGGTCTCGCCGTCAATCGGCACGCTCAGTTCGAGATTGTTACCGGAGCCTGCATACACGTTGAGCTGACCGTCCTCGATGACGATGTTGAGGCCGGTGCCGCTGCCGCCTGTCTCAAACAGGGTCTGCGCGCCGCTCGTATTGTCAGCTGTCGTAAATGAAATTGAGACGACGGCCTGGTCTGTTTCAAGGCCGCGGTCGCTGATGCTTGTGCCGGAGCTGTCACCGTCCTGTCCTGAAAAATCGGCAGGAGCAAATGTGGCGTCATCCAGCGCAATGTCCATTGGCGCTTCGTTTACGTCACCAACAGAAATGGTGAAGGTTTCCGTACGGCTCAGGCCACCGGCATCTGTGGTGGTGACATCGAGAGATACGCTGTCGGTGGTCTCGTGATCGAGAGACACGCCGTCCTTGAGCTTCAGGTTTCCGTCAACAACCTCGAAGCGCGCGTCGGACACGGTGTAGGTATGGGTATCGCCATCATCTACGTCCGTTGTGGAAAGTGCTCCAACGACGGCACCGGCAGCGTTTTCGGCCACTGACGTGTTGTCGAGCGCGATATCTGTTGCAACTTCGTTTTCATCGCCAACGGAGATGTTGAATGTCTCCGTGCGTGACAGACCGCCTGCATCGGTGGTTGTGACGTCGATGGATACGCTGTCGCCAGCTTCATGGTCGAGCGTGACGCCGTCTTTCAGCTTCAGCTGGCCGTCAACCACTTCGAACCGAGCGTCAGAAACCGCATAGCTGTGGGTGTCGCCATCATCGACATCTGTCGTGGACAGGTTGCCGATCACAGCGCCAGCCGCGTTTTCGGCCACAGACGCGTTGTCGAGCGCGATATCGGTGGCGACTTCATTTACGTCGCCCACAGAGATGTTGAACGTCTCGGTGCGGCTCAGGCCACCTGCGTCGGTGGTCGTTACGTCGATGGCAACGCTGTCGCCTGCTTCATGATCGAGCGAGACGCCGTCCTTGAGCTTCAGCTGACCATCAACCACTTCAAAGCGGGCGTCAGACACGGCATAGCTGTGAGTGTCGCCATCATCGACATCTGTCGTGGACAGGTTGCCGATTACTGCGCCAGCCGCGTTTTCGGCCACTGACGTGTTGTCGAGCGCGATGTCTGTGGCGACTTCATTCACGTCGCCAACCGAGATGTTGAACGTCTCGGTACGCGACAGGCCACCAGCATCAGTTGTTGTTACGTCAATGGACACGCTGTCGCCAGCTTCATGGTCGAGCGCGACGCCGTCTTTCAGTTTCAGCTGGCCGTCAACAACCTCGAAGCGAGCGTCAGAAACCGCATAGCTGTGCGTGTCACCATCATCGACATCTGTGGTGGACAGGTTGCCGATCACGGCGCCAGCTGCGTTTTCGGAAACGGAGGTGTTGTCGAGGGCGATATCCGTCGCAACTTCATTGACGTCCCCAACAGAGATGTTGAACGTCTCGGTACGGCTCAGGCCGCCTGCATCGGTTGTCGTGACGTCGATGGACACGCTGTCGCCGGCTTCATGGTCGAGCGCGACGCCGTCCTTGAGCTTAAGTTCGCCGTCGACGACTTCAAAGCGGGCATCAGACACAGAATAGCTATGGGTGTCGCCAGCGTCGGGATCTGTTGTGGACAGGGTGCCAACCACAGCGCCTGCAGCATTTTCAGCAACACTAGTGTTGTCGAGCGTAATATCAATCGCGACTTCATTGATGTCATCGACAACGACAGAGAAGGTTTCTGTGTATGACAGGCCTCCGGCGTCGGTGGTTGTCACGTCGATGGAAATTGTGTCGGCTGCTTCATGGTCAAGTGCAACGCCGTCTTTGAGCTTGAGCTGACCGCCGACCACTTCAAAGCGATCATCAGACACAGCATAGGTGTGCGTGTCACCTGCGTCCTGGTCTGTGGTGGAAAGTGTACCAATGACAGCGCCGGCGGCATTCTCTGTAACAACAGTGGCGTCCAGTGCGATGTCGGTCGCAACTTCGTTGACGTCCACGATGTCCAGGGTCACCGTCTCGAAATAGACATTGCCTGAGCTGTCCGTCACGCGCAGGGGCAGGTCAACAGAGGCCAATGCCTCATGATCGAGGACCGCGCCTTCCTTGACGAGAACGGCATTGCCGACAATCTCGAACATGTCCGATGAGCCGACGATCTCATAGGTGAAGACTTCACCTGAATCCGGGTCAATTGCGCTGAGAACCGCCACCACTGTGCCTGGCGCTGCGTTTTCAACGACGCCGGCATTGTCGAGCAGAATGTCTGTTGGCGGGCGGTTGACGATTTCCTCGTCACCATCGTTTTCCGGTACGACCGGCGCCTGGGACGCATCTTGTGCGGCAGCTGCCTGTGGGTCGACGGCAGAATCCTGTCCGCCATTCGGGTTGTCGGCCAGGCGCGCAATGCGATCTGTCAGCGCTTCCAGGGTCGAAATGCCTGTGGTCAGCGTGTCATCAAGGTCTGTGTTCTCAAGGGTGGCTGCGGGAGGAACGTCTGTTGCTTCAACCGGTGTTTCGGTGAAGGACGCCACGCCGCGCGTATTGCCAAGATTGCCATTGTTGTCGCTGGTGGACGTGCCTTCAGCGGTGATGCTTGAGCCGACGAAACTTGCGTCAGTATCCGGTGCGCCGACCACGCCGTCAGATGTACCCGGATCAATGGGGACACGTGTACCTGTATGAATATTCGGGTTTGCAGGGTCGCTTTCGCCCTGCAGGACATCGAGAGACCCATAGTCGCGTGCCCGCTCTACTGCCTCATCGCGGGCAGTCGCGTTCGCGCTATCCAGACGGAACGCTTCAGCAGCGTCGCTGTCTTTCTTAGGGGTGGGCGTGCTGTTGGTTTCCTGACCGTCAGCCATACTCGAACTCCTGTTCAATACATCCGTCGCCCGAAACTTTCTGGGGTGACGTTTTGTGAGAGGAGGTGCGCTTGTGCCGAAAAGCGCTCGGCAAACGGCGGACGCAACTTCCCTCAGTGTTGAGAAGAGTTTGAAACAACACCGGTTAAGTCTTGCTTTAAGGAACTGGTAAAGATCGGGGGGACGATTTCTCGCCTATTGCGTGTATTTACTAGTTTCCGCAACTCACAGGGTGTGTGTTTTTGGCCTGATTCCGCGGTCATTAAAATTTGAATTAACTAAGTTGAAAATGTTCGCGTTTACCAATCGGGGATCGAGAGAGCCCGAATTGGATTTTCTGTCTGTGGAAGAGCAAGCAGCCGATACCCCGCCTGCCGCTAAGCAAGGTCTTATGCGGAAAATGGGCTTTGGGGCTGAGGACAGCGAGAGCGGTGTCGTGCCGCCTCGGCTGAGCCGTGCTGTCTGGTTGTCTTCGCTTGCCATCAATGTGCTGGCTCTGGGCCTGCCGATGGTCATCCTGCAAGTTTATGATCGCATTCTGCCTAACGAAGCGCTTGGCACTTTCGGGCTGCTTCTGGGCGGGCTGGCCGTTGTGCTTGTGCTGGATGCGACTCTCAAAATTGCCCGTGCGCATGTTGTGGGCTGGGCGGCGGCGCAGTTTGAACATCGAACAGCAACAGAGCTTGTTGGGCGCTTCCTCTATGCAAGTCCTTCGGAGATCGAGAAGGCGCCTCCTGGCGTGCATCTCGATCGATTGCAGGCCATTGACACGCTGCGAGAGTTTTACGGTGGGCAGTCCCGGCTGTTGCTGGTGGATCTGCCGTTCCTGTTTATCTTCCTTGGACTGATTTTTGTGATTGGTGGGCCGGTGGTACTTGTACCTCTGGCCATGATTGCTTTGCTGGCTGTGGTATCCATCTTTGCCGGCCGTGCGCTCAAGGAGCGCCAGGCCCAGAGGGCTGAGCTTGATGACCGTCGTTACAGCTTCATCATCGAAGCGCTGTCTGGCATTCAGACGATCAAGAGCATGGCCATGGAGCCGCAGATGCAGCGCCGCTATGAGCGGCTGCAGAGCACGGGCGCCGGGTCAGCGTACAAATCCATTGTTCTGGGCAATCTCGTTCAGACTATCGGCGGCATCATTTCCAACCTCACGATGATCCTGATTGTTTCCGCCGGCGCGTTGCTGGTGATCGGTGGAACGTTGTCCGTGGGTGGTCTGGCTGCCTGCACTTTGCTGGGTGGCCGCGCGCTGCAGCCGCTGCTTAAAGGCATGAGCGTGTGGACGCAGCTCCAGAGCCTTGATGTTGCGCGGGCGCAGGTCGCAGAGCTTCAGGAAATGGATGCAGCACCTGAGGCTGAGCCGCAGCATATTGCGGACCTGGAAGGCCACGTGTCTTTCCGTGACGTGTCATTTGGCTATGGCGAGGATAGTGCCATTCTCGACAAGTTCAGTCTCATCGTGAAGCCCGGTGAAATGCTTGCGATTACCGGTCCGGAAGGCGACGGCAAATCAACGCTTCTCAAGATGATTATGGGTGAGCTTTCCCCGGACGATGGCCAGGTCTTCATTGATCAGCATGAAGCGAGTGGTCCCAGGCGCGACGACCTGGCGATGGACATTGCCTACATGCCCGCCATGGCGACACTCTTCAAAGGCACCATTCTGGAAAATCTCACAATGTTTCGCGAAGGCGATGCCATTGACCGTGCCCGCGAAGCAGCGCGGATGATCGGCCTGGAGGAAGACATTCATCGGCTGCCGCAGGGGTATGACACCGAGGTCAGTCAGGGCATCTCTGACGAACTGCCCGGCGGGATGATGCAGCGTATTGTGATTGCCCGCGCGCTTGCCCGTGACGCGCGTATTCTTCTCTTTGATGAAGCCAATGCAGGGCTTGATCGCAAGGCGGATACGCAGCTGACCGAGGCTTTGATGGCGCTCAAGGGCAAGATCACAATCATTGCCGTCAGCCACAGGCCGTCGCTTATTCGGCTTGCTGATCGCGTGATTTCCATCCGCAAGGGCCGCGCGCGTCTCAACCACGAGTTTACACCGCAACGGCAGGGTACTGACCCTGAAGTCGACATCGAAGCAGACGACGCTGCTGCGCAAGGCGCTGAAGAGACAGCTCAGGAAGCCGCCGTTCAGGCAGGAGGTGCTGCATGAGTACGCATGCGTCCGCGCCCCGTCTTGAAAATCTGTTGCATGGCGGCGCGATATCCAGCTTTCAACCCACATCCGCCACGGGCGCCTGTCTGGTGCCGCTGCTTCATGCGCTGGGCTGGCGTGGCGAAGCGCGTCATTTGGCAGAAGCACTGCCGCACTTTGCGGACTCTCTCGACCTTGCCGATCTGCGGATGGTGTTGGCCAATCTGCACTACGTGACTGTGCCTGAGCGGACCACGCTGTCTGATCTGCGTGCGGAGCTTTTGCCGTGTCTCTTTGAGCAGGACGGCAAAACGGCTGGCCTTGTGCTCGAGCGCAATGGGGACATGCTGACGGTGCTCGACGGTGTGCTGGGGGATGTTGTTGAGGTTTCTGCCAGCAGGACACTCGGCACGGCGTACTATATTCGCAAAGCCAGCGAGTCCCTCGAGGAGCAGGAAAAGGCGGCCCAGCGCAATTGGCTGGGCGATGTGATCAAACGGTTCAAGGCGGTCATCTGGCAGGCCATTGCCTTGACATTTGTCATCAACATTTTTGCTGTGGTCGTGCCGCTCTTTATCATGGGCGTGTACGACAAGGTGGTGGCCACACGGTCGCCAGAGACATTGGCATTCTTCCTGGGTGGCGTACTGCTGGCCGTCATGGCTGACGGCGGGTTGCGGCTGGTGCGCGGGCAGATGCTGGCTTATGTCGGTGCGCGGCTCGATATGCTCATTGGGGCTGCTGCCTTTCAGAAGCTGCTCAACATGCCCGTCAGCATGACAGAGCGTGCGCCCATAGGTGCACAGATCGCACGTCTCAAACAGTTTGAAACCGTCCGCGAGGTTTTTACCGGGCCACTGGCGGCTTCGGCACTCGACCTGCCGTTCCTGCTCATGTTCCTCGTGACGGTCTTCATGATCGGCGGCGTCATTGGGTTTGTGCCCGTGGCGCTCATTGTGGGCTTCACCATTCTTGGGCTTGTGACATGGCCCATCAGCAAGTCGCGTGTTGCCAAGCTGGGTGAGGCGCGATCTGCGCGTCAGGCATTCCTGATTGAAACCATCGAGAACCAGCGTGTGGTTCGTCAGTCAGGCAATGGTCTGCACTGGAAAACGCGTTTCAGAGACATCTCAGCCAAGGGGGCGGCGGCTCATCATTCTGTGTCGCATCTTGGTGTCATTGTTCAGACCTTGAGTCAGTCCATGATGATGGCGTCAGGTGTTGCGACGCTGGCCGTTGGCACCCTGATGGTCATGGAAGAGATGATGACCATTGGTGCGTTGATCGCCACCATGGCATTGGTCTGGCGGCTTCTCGCGCCTATTCAGGCAGCGTTTCTTGGGATCAACCGCATTGAGCAGGTCAAGCAGTCGCTGGCCCAGGTCAATCAGTTGATGCGTATTCAGGTTGAACGCGAACCCGGGCAGCAGCAATCGTTCTATCGCAGCTTCAAGGGCCGTATCGCCTTTGGCAAAGTGAGCTTCCGATACACGCCTCGCGCCGAGCCGGCGCTGGTCGGAGTGGACTTCGCAGTGAAGCCCGGCGAGATGATCGCGATTACGGGCTCAAGCGGGTCTGGCAAATCGACCATCCTCAAGATCTGTTCGGCGCTTTACATGCCGCAGGCTGGCGCAGTGAGCATTGACGGCAATGACCTTCGCCAGCTCGACAAGGGCGATCTTCGTCAGTCCATTGGATATGTGGCGCAGCGCACATCTGTGTTCCATGGGACATTGGCGCAGAACATGCGCCTGGCGCAGCCCACAGCCAGCGAAGACGACATTCAGAACGCATTGAAAGATGCGGGCCTTGGCGAATTCGTGGCCTCGCTCCCTGAGGGGCTTGAGACGCGGATGACCGATCAGTTCCAGCGGCGGATGGCTGACGGCATGAAGCAGCGCTTTGCGCTGGCCCGTGCCTACGTCAAGAACGCGCCCATTTACCTTCTTGATGAGCCAGCCAACAACCTGGACGACGAAGGGGACGAGCTTTTGCGGGCAAAACTCGCAAAACTTAAGGGGAACGCTACAGTTTTAATGGTTACTCAACGCCCTTCCCATATGAAGATAGCTGATCGTGTTGTTGTAATTGACCAGGGTCGTGTGGCGCTTGATGGGCCACCTGACCAGGTGCTTGCCGAATTGTTCGGGGGCTAGACGTGAAACTGGGTCTTCATAGACTTAAGCGCCGTATGCTAGGTGCGCCGGATGAAAAACTCCTGGCGTTGCCGCTTGCGCTTGAGGAAGGCAAAGCGCCACGGGTTGCGAGCCTCATTCTTACGGTCGTCAGTCTGTTTGTCGGGATGGCTATTGTCTGGGCATCTTTGACGACTGTTCGCGAGCTTGCGGTTGCTGCGGGCCAGGTAGAACCGGCCGGGTCGGTGCTGACAGTCAAACATCTTGAAGGCGGGATTGTCGGCGACATTCTGGTGAGCAATGGCGCACTTGTGGAAGCAGGTGACGCACTGGTTCAGTTCCAGCCAGCGCTTGCTGGTGCGGATCTTGATCAGGCTCGCGCAAAGGCCGCGTCTCTTGAGCTCACTGCCGAGCGTCAGGAAGCCTTTGTGAATGAGCAGGAGCCTGCGTTCGAAGTAGATCCCGAGTTCCGGCATCTTGCACACGAGCAGATGGAAGCCTGGGAACTGCAGGTAGCATCCCGCGCCGAGCAGCGCGGCGTTGCGCGTTCACGTATCGCGCAGCGTAAGGCTGAACTGTCATCGCTGGAACGGCGCGTCACAAACCTTGAGACACAAGTCAGCATTCTTGAAGAACAGATGGATATGCGTCGTGGTCTTCTTGAAAAAGGGCTTGTGTCCCGCATTGCTTTTCTTGAAAGCCAGCGGGCGGTTGAGCAGACACGCGGTGAACTGATCACAACACAGGGGCGGGTCGCTGAAGTGGAGCAGGCCATGCTCGAGTCCGAGCTTAGCCTCAAGGAAATTGATGCCCGACTGCTTGATGAAGCCAAGCGCGACCGGGCACGGGCTCTTGGCGAACTTGAAGAAGTGAACAATCAGATTGCAAAAGCCCAGGATCGCGTAAAGCGCCTGGCCTTGCGTGCACCTGCGCGTGGCATTGTGAAAGGCCTGACGGTCAAGTCAGTTGGTGATGTTGTGCGGCCGGGCGATCCGGTTCTGGAAATCGTACCTCTTGATGATGAGCTTGTTGCTCAGGTTGAGGTTGATCCCAAGGACATTGGTCATGTGTCTGTTGGTGACCGCGCGCTTGTGCGTGTCACGACCTATGATCCTGCGCGTTTCGGTGCGCTTGAAGGCAGTGTAAGCAAAATTTCTGCTTCTACATTTGAGGATGAGCGCGGGGAGCATTTCTATCACGCGACCATCAAGCTGGACCGCAATTTTGTGGGTAGCGAGCTTGCCAAGCATCTGGTGCTGCCGGGCATGGTGGTCAATGCGGAAATCGTAACCGGCTCGAAGTCGATCGTGCGTTACCTGCTCAAGCCGGTGTTCCGCTCCCTCGATACGGCATTCTCCGAGCGCTAGCGTTCACCGTTTCATAGTCACTCCAGTTTGCCTTCGATTGCGGTCAGTCTTGCGACTGCAAATCTGGCTGGACATCGGTTTGCTCTTGTTGAATTATGGTCATAATCTAATAAGAGGAATGGTACTGGTGTCTTCTCAGTTTGATGGTTTTCCCGAAGGTCTTCCAACATTTTTGTCTGAGCTACAGGCAAACAATAAAAAGGCTTGGTTTGATGCACATCGAGCCGAGTACGACGACCTGTATATTGGTCCGGCCAAAGCGTTTGTTGCGGCTATGGCAGGACCCTTGGCGAAGGCGGTTCCTGGAGCCAATGCAGAAGCGCGGGTGAACGGATCGATCATGCGCATCAACAAGGATGTTCGGTTCTCCAAGGACAAGACGCCTTACAAACCGCATCTGTCTCTCATGTTTCCGGTGGGAGATGCGTTTGACCGTAAGTCGCCGGCCCTGTGGTTCCGCATTTCACCAACGCAGCTGCATCTTGGATGCGGCATGATGGATTTCGGGCCGACCGGCCTTAAGACCTATCGAGACACGATTGCGGATCCAAAAAAGGCAAAGGCGTTTGCATCCATCATATCCAAGGCGCATGAGGCAGGCGGCTGGGAACGTGGGACGCCCAAATACAAGACAGTGCCGCGCGGATACCCAGCCGTGAAAGAAGCCGGTGGCATTCAAGCAGATTTGATCCGCCACTCTGGCTTTCACATGGGTACGCAGGAGCCTCATCCAAAACAGCTGTTCACGCCGACCGCTGTGGACTTTGTGTGTGGTCGATTGAAGACCTTGAAGCCCGTGGCTCAGTGGCTGTCCAAAACCATTGGATCAGCACACTGAGCTATAGGCTATTGGGAGCTTCAGGCCATTTGTTATGGCGCGACATTCGACATGATGATGGAGCCGGAGGCTGCAAACATGCCGCCGACGCCGTGACACATAGAGATTTCAGCACCCTCCACCTGTGCGGGCGCTATGCCGCGCATCTGCCGCACGCTCTCCTGCAGGGCATACATGCCGTACATGCCTGAATGCATGTAGGAGAGACCACCCCCATTGGTGTTGAGGGGCAGTTTGCCACCCGGGCGGGTGTTGCCTTCCGCTATGAAGGCACCAGCCTCACCGCGGTCGCAGAACCCAAGATCCTCAAGGCCATAGAGCGGCAGGTGTGCAAAGGCGTCATAGATCATCAGATGGTCAATATCGTTGTGACTCACGCCTGCGGATGCCAAGGCCGCGGGACCTGCCACGCGGAAGGCGCGTGACGTGGTGAAGTCCTCCATCTGACTGACCATGGGGGTTTCAGTGCTTTCGCCGGTGCCAAGGATGTAAACCGGCTTGTTGGGAAAATCCTTGGCGCGGTCTGCTGACGTTATGATCAACGCACCACCGCCATCGGTCACGAGGCAACACATGAGAAGCCGGAAGGGCCATGCGATCATCCGGGAGTTGAGAACATCATCAACATTGATCGGGTCCTTCATATAGGCGCGCGGGTTCTTTGCGGCCCATTCACGTTGAACGACGGCCACTGACGCGAGCTGCTCCATGGTGGTGCCGGTGTCCTTCAGATATCGCAGCACCGGGATCGTGAACATGGAGGGCGGTCCCATGACGCCATAGGGCACTTCAAACTGGCCGTTGAGACTGGTAGGACCACGACCGCCGCCGCGGTTGACGCCGACCCGGCTCTTGCCGCTTTCACCGTGGGTGACGAGCACCGTTGTGCACAATCCTGCTTCAATGGCGGCCATGGCATGGCGCACATGCAGCATGAAGGAACAGCCGCCGACGGATGTGCCGTCCACCCAGGTGGGCGTGATGCCCAGATAGTAGGCGAGGGTGCCGGGGTTCTCGCCGGCGGTGGCAACGCCGTCAATGTCGGAGATTTTGAGGCCTGCATCGTCAAGGGCATTGAGCGCTGCATCCGCATGCAGCATCAGCTCTGACAGATGCGGTATCTTGCCAAGGTCGGTTGTTTCAGCCGCGCCGACGATCGCTGTTGTTTTCTGTCCCATGATTATGCTCCCGCCTGGCTATCTGCGGGCGTGAATTTTGGCAGGGCGATGTCGTCAGACTTATCCTCGAACGTCACCTTGAGGGGCATGTCCAGCTGCAGTGCCTCAGGCGTCTGGGGGCAGCCCACAATGTTGGTCATCATGCGCGGGCCTTCGGCGAGTTCAACCACGGCAATGGAATGCGGCTCCTCTCCAAAGTCCGGGCGCGGACGGTGGTTGATGACATAGGAATAGAGCTTGGCGTCGCCGCTTGCCTTGAACACGGCAACATCCCTTGAGCCGCAATCGGGACAGAAGGGGCGCGGCGGGAAGTAGGCATGGTTGCAGGCGCTGCATCTTTGCAGGCGAAGTTCACCTGCCTTTGCACCTTCCCAGAAATGCGCCGTCTCCGGCGTTGGCTGGGGTAGAAACTGTTTTGGTGCGGGCATACCGGGCCCTCCCTTCAGACTTATCAACAATGTTTTGACGGGCGGGAGGATAACGGGCCGGAGCACATACTCAACAGAAGGTTAATTTGACGTCCGATCTTAACCATGTGCTGTGCCAAAGTGGGAATTCCGCGCCGCATTGCATATGTTAAGATCTTGACCGGTACCCGCTGAAAGGGTGGACCCATGAAAGCATTTGCATCACTGATCGCGACCGTGGCTTTCGCCGCAGGCGCTTTTGCATCCTCAGCTCAGGCTGGTGACACCAACCGAAGCTGGCAGATGTCGGGGGCGGATGCTGAGGTTTATGTGCCTGTCCAACCTCAGACACCCAGTCTCAATGGTCATATGGCTCTTGGCAGCCTCAGCGGTGGCGTCGGCAATACCTTTGGCAGCCATTGCTGCTCCAGTGGTGGCGGCTTTTTCATCGTGACGGGTAGCACGCGTCGAGGTGATGGCGCCGACGGAGACATTGCGTTTCGGCAGGCGCGTGACGCGGCATTTGGGCAGAGCCTCGGCGGACCTGCCATTGACCGTGCGTTTCGCTTTCGCGCCAATCGTATTCAGCGGTCGGGTTTCTAGCGCGGCCTAGTCTTCGTGAAACGTCACGAACTCTGAAACCGGTTCACGCTCTGCAACAAGTGTGTTCACTGGTGCGTTCTCGTCTGCATATCCAAGTGACATACCGCAGACGACATATTCCGTATCGGGAATATTCAGAACGCCTTTCGTGACTGTCCAGAAATTGTTCCAGGCGCCCTGTGCGCAGGTGTCAAGGCCACGGGCGCGTGCTGCCAGCATGATCGTTTGAAGCATGATCCCCATGTCGACCCAGCTTGAATATTCAAGATCCTTGTCGATGGTGAACAGCAATCCCACCGGGGCATCGAAAAATTCATAGTTGCGTGCCCACTGGCGCCAGTTGGCTTCCTGGTCGCCTTTGGGAATTTCAAGAAGGCCATACATGGCTTTGCCGAGGGTGCGCATGCGCGTGGTGTAGGGTTCCTTGCGCTTGCTGGCGCGGGGAAACTCGGAAAACGAATCCGGAGCACCGTCCTTGCGATGTGTTTCTCGGTGCTGAAGAACGGCATCCACCAGCTTGTTGCGCGCGTCTCCCATCACCACATGAATATGCCAGGGCTGTACATTGGTGCCGCTTGGTGCCTGACGGGCAACGTCCAGCAGATCGTCTATGATGTCCCGCGGTACAGGATCGGATTTGAACGCACGTATGGAACGGCGTGTACGGATGGCATCATCTATGTGCATGGAAGTGTCCGTCAGTGGCGGGTAAAGCTTTCGAGGCGCAGTCTTAAGACAGCACTGGGTTTGTGCAAGGCTTCTTTGTAGGCTTTGCAAGAATGCAAACGCTTGGCGCTTGAACGCAGTGCTGGAGCGCTTTGGCTGAACCATAAAGGGGACGTGGACCGGATGAGAGTACCCAAGGATCTGGCTTTCTCATGGGAAGCAAAACTGGTGCGCTTTTTGGGTGTTTCGCCCGCTATGGCAGCGCCGATTGTCTCAGTGCTTGTTGCTGCCACCTATTTTGTTCCCGGCTATGCCTTTGGCCTGTTGCCCATCCAACTTGAGTTGCGTGACTCCAGTATTCCGCTGGACCCCTACAGCTGGGCTGCCATTGTCACGTCGCTTCTTGCGGGCTTTACGGTCTTTGCTCTTCCTTACGCTCAGGTGCGCCACTTGGGAGACATCACGTCCCTGGCAGAGATCACCCCATCCCTGGATCGCGCGGGGCTGCGTGATCTTTATGTTCGGTCAGCTGCCGGAGACAAGACCGGGCGGCTTGTCGCTTCGTCACTTGGGTGGTGCTTTGGATTGCTGATCCCGGTCTTTTCCGTGCCTGGCGCCTGGTCGCTTATGTCAGGTCAACCAAGCTCCTGGGACACGGACCTACCTCCGTCGGCCTACTGGGCAGCAGGCTGGTTCTTGATCATTGTACCCTTTTTGATCGCAAGCCTCTCCAAGGCTTCCTATCAAATGGTCACTGGCGCGCGACGCTTGTTGACGGAGACGGTTGCGCGGCTGGAAGTGGGGCCGCTGGATGCCGACAAATTGCGCCCCTTGGTCAATGCGGGACTGCATACGTCATTTATCTGGATGATCGGGGCAGCAATTGGCGTGCTCTTTGTGCTTGATACCAACATTGAAGCGACCGTCATTCTGGTTTTCATGGCCTGCATCGCGATCCTTGGTGGGCTTGCGGCAATAACCCCGGCGATGGCTGGCCGGCGTGTCATTCGTCGGTCCAAGGACACTGCGCTTGCCGAGGTCAGGGCAGTGATTGCGCATCTGCATCTCAATGCGCTGGATGCGGCAAGCGAAACAAAGGTGCGAGAGGCAGATGACCCGCGTCTGGCCCAGATGGGGGCGCTTCTTGCTTATGAAGACAGGCTGGAGAAGGCACAGGAAACACCCATCAGTGCGCCAACCATTGCGCAATTTGGGCTTTATCTGGCTATTCCGGTGAGTTCGTGGCTTGGCGGTGCTTTTGTTGAGCGGATGGTCGATGCAGCGCTAGGCTAAGCCTCGGTCTGTTCCGCATCTACATATTCATCGTTCAGGTAAGGCTCGATTGCGTCACGCAGTTCGCGGTACCGATCCTCATCCTGCACCAGTTGATTGAGCAGTTCCGTGTAGCTGGCTCTGGTCATTGTGGATGACATGACAGACTTAAGTTCGTTGGCATAGACCGTCGCTTCTGCGGTGTTGCCCAGCAGAGCGTTTGCCATGATGAGAGAGACCCTGCCCATCATTGTGGGGCGACGCTCATATGCTGTCTTCGCATAGTCAAGGGCAAGTGCGGGATTCCCAAGCACATTGTGAGCAAGGGCGAGATGTGACTGCCAGTGGTAAGCCTGCGGTTCACGTGGTGAGAGGCGAAGCGCCCGTTCGATATGTTCAATGGCTTCCTGTGTGCGGCCAGCGTAGATAAGCGACACGCCAAGGCTTCCCAGGGCAGGGGCATAGTCCGGGTTGAGATCAAGCGCCTTTTGATAGGAGCGGCGTGCCTCATCGCTTTCGCGGTAATTTGAAAGTGCCGCACCGGCCAGATGGCGAATGGCCGGGTCGTCCGGGTCCAGGGCGATAGCCCGTTGCAGGTGTTCTGTCGTTTTGGCCTTGAGATCCTGTGTGGACTTTGTTTCCTCATCGCCGAGCTGGAAGGCGAGAGAATAGGCGTGTGCCAGCACGCCATGGGCCAGTGCAAACTCGGGTGCCTCTTCTAGAATAGCTTCCAGACGCTGAATGACGTCCTTCGCATTATTCTGGTTGGCAAGGTCATTTTGCAGGTCCAGCCATGCCGAGTTCACGCGCGACCAGATGTCGAGGCCGACCGGGTTTTCTCGTGCGCGGGCGGCTTCTGCCCGACGCAGTTCGGGGATAAGAGCTGCGACGATGTCTGCTGTCACGACGTCGTCCAACTCAAAGAGGTCATCAATGGGCACGTCAAAGCGCTGCGACCACGCGGTCGCGCCATTGGTGGCATCAATCAATTGAGCGCTGACGCGCACGCGATCATCCCGGGTGCGAACGGTGCCTTCAAGGACATATCGCACGCCAAGTTCGCGTGAGACCTCGCGCACGTCCACACTGCGGCCCTTGTAGGTGAAGCAGGAATTGCGGGCGATGACGAACAGATGTCGGTTGGCTGACAGGCCGGCGATGATTTCGCTCGTGAGGCCGTCTGCTACCGCTTCTTTGGATGGATCGCCGGAAGTATTCTCGAAAGGCAGAACCGCAATAGATGGGCGATCACTGACCGTACTGGGCTGCTGAGCATTTGGGGATGCAGCGGCTGACGGGCCTGGGTTCGCGCCCGACGTCCGGTTTTTGACCAGCCAGTTTCGTCCGACCGTTGCAGCCACGGTGCCGATCAGAATGAGGGCGGCGATGGCTGAAAGGGCGGACTCGTATTCATTGAGCCAATCAAGGATGGCAGTCATTCTCTAGAAGCCTCAGGCAGAACGCAGGCAGATTTGCCTACAGAGGCCGGAGCCTACAGCCCCAGCACCGCCTTTGCCATGATATTGCGCTGAATCTCGTTTGATCCGGCATAGATAGAGCCAGCTCGGTCATTCAGGTATTTGGGGACAGCCGTGACCCAACGCTCGGGCCCCACAGGCGGCAGATTGCCGTCGCGGACGGGGGCACTTGGTACGGGGCCGCCTGGACTTGTGTATTGCGGTTGAAACGGCGCCCCATAAAAGGCCGCTGCTTCAATGGCAATTTCAGTCAGACGCTGACTCACCTCGGTGCCGCGCGTCTTGAGCATTGAAGACTCCGCACCGGGAGGGTCTCCGGCCGCGAGCGCTGACAGAATGCGATGTTCTGTGAATTCGAGGGTGGCAATTTCAACTTCGGCTTCGGCCAGCTTGGTTGCAAAGCCGGGCTCGTCAATCAGACGGGTGCCTGTGCCCGCGTTTTCATCGGCTGCGCCTGCGCGAATGCGCTCAAGACGGGAATACAAACCCGGCGCATAGGCATTGCCACGCTCGAACTGGAGCAGATATTTGGCAACGGTCCAGCCCTTGCCGACCTCTCCAACCACATTCTCCTTTGGAACTTTGACGTTCTCGAAGAAAATCTGGTTCTGGATGTGCTCGCCGGTGAGCATCAAAAGTGGGTCAACCGTTACGCCGGGCTGATCCATGTCCATAAGGACAAACGTGATGCCTTCCTGAGGCTTGCTGGAGCCGTCCGTGCGGACAAGGCAGAAAATGCGATTGGCATAATTGGCGTGGGTCGTCCAGATCTTGGCTCCTGAACACACAAAGTGATCACCCTTGTCTTCCGCTTTCATCTGCAGGGAGGCGAGGTCTGACCCTGATCCGGGTTCGGAATATCCCTGGCACCAAAAGTCTTCACCCTCCCGGATGCGTGGCAGGTAATAATCCTTTTGTTCCTTGGTGCCGTAGCCAATGAGAGCGGGCCCGATCATTCCCACGCCCATGGGCGACAGGGACGGGGCTCCGGCCTTGGATGTTTCGCTGGCCCAGATGTACTGGCGCATCAGGTCCCAGCCCGTGCCGCCATATTCAACCGGCCATGCGGGGACGAGCCAGCCTTTGCGGTTCAGGATCTTGTGCCAGCGCATGGTGACGTCGTAGTCGGCATATACGCTGGTGCCCAGACGGCCGGCGCGCTTGAGGTCTTCGTCCAGATTGTCGTTCAAAAATGTCCGGACTTCGTCGCGGAAGGCGTCGTGCTCTTTGGTGAGGGCGAGATCCATAGGTGCTGCTCCCGATATATTGATTTCGGGAGCACTCTATCGCGGGATATGGGCGTCGTCTCGCCTAAGGTTTCGAGCGGTCGAGCAGGTTGGCAATTTCGTCGCGTGATGCTGACATTATTGCTGTCTGCAGGTCTTTGTCTCCTGACGCACGGCCAAGGATAAAGCCTCCAACGGCGAGTGCGATGGCAGCCAGCGCCCGCGAATCCGGTTCCCCTGATGACGTGAGGCCACGAGCAAACTCTCGCTCCAGATCGCTCAATCCCCTGGCGAACTCCTTGCGCGTTTTGGTGTCCGCGCGGGCGGCATCTACGGCGAGAGAGGCCATGGGGCATCCCTTGCTGATGGCGTCCATGTGGGCCGGTTCAAGGTAGCCTGTGCAAATGTCTTTGGCTTCGTCCCGCAGTGCCTTGCCGGTGGTGCCGGTTCGCGCACGCATGCGGCGCAGGAAGTCGGCCTCAAGGCCCATTACTGATTGAAAGAGATGCTGCTTGGATTTGAAGTGGCCGTAGAACCCGCCATGGGTGAGGCCTGCTTCCTTCATGATGTCCTGGACACCAACGCCTTCATAGCCGCGGGTTCTGAAAAGGTCCGCCGCTGCCTGCACAATGCGGGCGCGGGTTTCTTCCTTATGGCCGGGGGGATATCGCATGCGCTTTACGCGGCCTCCAAAACAGGTATAAGATTATGGTCATAATTTAATAGATGATGACCGAAAATCAAGCCACTGCATATGGCTTGGTTTGTTGACGGCAGAAGGACGGGTCGATGATTGAACTGCATATGTTTCCCATGTCGCACTATAATGAAAAAGCGCGTTGGGCGCTGGATTACAAGGGTATACCCCATACCCGCATTCCCTATATGCCCGGGCCCCATGCAGGCAAGATCAAGAAACTTTCAGGGCAGACGCAAACGCCCGTCATCCGGTTTGGCGAGGGAGATGTCCTTGCGGGATCTACGGACATTGTTCTGGAGCTGGAAAAGCGTTTCCCGCAGCCAGCCCTGTTGCCTGCCGATGAAGACGCCCGGAAACAGGCCATGGATCTGGTTGAGAAATTTGACGGCGACATTGCGGTCAAGGAACGTCGCTCGCTTTTTGTTCACCTGATCGATGAGCCGGACTATCTGTGCTCGATGTTTGCTCAGGGGCAAACGCCTACGAAGCGGTTCATCTATCGGCGCATGCTGCCGCTTGTGAAAGGGGTGATGCGCAGGTCCATGGACATTCACCCGGATGCTCTGGAAGAAGGCAATGCCCTGACCCGACAGGCCTTTGACTTTGTAGCGGCGCAAACCCGTGACACCGGGTACCTCGTTGGTGACCAGTTCACAATTGCCGATCTCACGGCCGCTGCCATTCTCGCGCCATCTGTTCAGCTGGACTATGCAGACATGATGAAGCCACGACCTGTGGCGCCGAGTGTGCAGGCCTATCTTGATCAGTTTGCAGATCATCATGGTGTCCAGTGGGTTCGGACCATGTATGCGCGGCATCGTGCACCGGTGACGGCGGCGGCTTAGCCAAAGCGCTTGCCTCGGACCGGTGATGATCCAAGTTCTGAGACATGCGCAAGAAACATGACCTGCCAACAAAGGACTGTGCCGCGTGCGGTCGCCCATTTAGCTGGCGTCGCAAGTGGGCGGATGTCTGGGAGGATGTCCGATATTGCTCCGAGCGATGTCGGCGTGCGCGGGCTAAACCACGTCCAGGTTCTTGAGTATGTCAGCGGCGCGTTGGCGGGTGGCGTCGAGCTTTTGTGAGTTCATGCGCTCCAACGACTTCATGACCAGCCCCATCCGACCGTTCTTTTTGAAGCGCTCTTCGTGGCGAGCGAGAAAATCCCAGTACAGCGCATTGAAGGGGCATGCCGTTTCGCCTGTCTGTTCCTTGACGCTATAGGCGCAGTTTGAGCAGTGGTCAGACATGCGGTCGATATATTTGCCGCTCGCGGCATAGGGCTTGGACCCGACCACACCACCATCGGCCCATATGGCCATGCCGTGGGTGTTGGGCAGTTCCACCCATTCATAGGCATCTGAGTAAACGCGCATGTACCAGTCATTGACTTCATCAGGGTCCAGGCCGGCGATGAGGGCGAAGTTACCGGTGACCATCAGCCGTTGAATGTGGTGGGCGTAAGCGTGGTCACGGGTCTGGCCAATGGCTTGGGCCATGCACGCCATTTTGGTGTCGCCGGTCCAGAAGAACTCCGGCAGGGGCGTGGTGGCATTCAGGGTGTTGCGTGTCTTGTAGTCGGGCATTTCGCGCCAATAGATGCCGCGGACAAATTCTCGCCAACCGATTATCTGCCTGATGAAGCCCTCGACGGCATTGAGAGGGGCGTCGCCGTTTTTGTAAGCGTTTTCTGCGGCAGCACATACAGCGTGGGCGTCCAGCAGTCCCGCATTCAGGTAAGTTGATATGACGCTGTGAAACAGATGCGGGTCTTTATCCGTCATCGCATCCTGATAGTCGCCAAAGCGTGGCAGGGCATGCTGGATGAAATGGCGTAGCGCGTCCTCGGCCTGCGATCGTGTGGTGGCGAAGGTGAAACCGTCCGACTGTCCGAAGTGATCAGCAAATTCGCTGTTCACGAGGTCAATGACCTCTTGGGTGATCTCGTCCGGGGTGAACTTTGAGGGGCCGGGAAAGTCCAGATCACCTTTGATCGGTTTGCGGTTGTCTTTGTCGAAGTTCCATTGCCCGCCCTCGGGCTTTTCATTCTGGTCCATCAGGAAGGACGTCTTGCGGCGCATCTCCCGATAGAAATACTCCATGCGCAGTTCCTTGCGCCCCTCTGCCCACTCGTTGAACTCGTCCAATTTGCACAGGAAACGATCGTCGTCGCGTAGCTCAACATCGACACCCAGGTCGGTGCACCAGGTTTCCATGTCTTCTGCGAGGCGGAACTCACCGGAACGCGTTACGACCAGACGGTTTGCCTTGTGTCTTTTGAGCGCGCGTTCAGCTTCGCCCTTCAGGGTGCCCGTGTTGCCCCTGTCGGTCAGCTTGACGTAATCGACATTGTATCCCTGATCTTCCAGTTCGTGGGCGAAATGGCGCATGGCGGACAGAACGAAGACGATCTTCTTCTTGTGGTGCTTCACATAGGTGCACTCGGCCATAACCTCAGCGAGCAAGACCGTGTCTGTGTCGGGATCAATGTCGGCAAGTGACGACATGGCGGGGCTGAGCTGGTCGCCGAGAATGAGGCGGACTGTCGCCATGCTTCTGCTTATCCCTTGGTACGCAGATGACTGCGACCACCATCAACGCGCATGACCTGGCCGGTGATCCAGGGGCTTTCATCCGTCAGCAAAAATGCTGCAAGGGCTGCCGCATCCTCGGCTTCGCCAAGGCGTGGAATGGGATGCAATTTCGCTATGCCCTGGGCCATGGCTTCTGATTGGGTGATCGAGGCGGCGAGTTGTGTGTCCATCAAGCTGGGGGCCACGATGTTTACGCGAATGTCCGGTGCGAGGTCCGCTGCAAGGGCTCGCCCCAATCCTTCTACCGCACCCTTTGCCGCAGAAACGATGGCATGGTTGGTGAAACCCTGGTCTACGGCGATGGTTGAAAACAGGACCACAGACCCTTTTGCCTTCTTCAATGCCGGAGCGGCCTTTTGAATGGCGAGTGCTGCTGAAACAGCGTTTAGCTGAAAAGCTGCAGTCAGATCGTCGCCGGTAATGCGCCGCAATGGTTTCAGGTCGATGGACCCAACGCAAAAGGCCAGGCCGGCGAGGCCATCGTCGGTTGTGGCCTGTTCGACAATGCGTGTCAGGTCATCATCTCGCGTCACATCACCCACCAGGTGACGGGCGCCAAGTTGATCTGCTGAGTTGGACAAAGCCTCTTCATCGCGGCCAGTGAGCACAAGCGGGAGCCCTTTGGCATTAAGTTTGGATGCCAATGCCGACCCCACGCCGCCGGTGGCGCCGAAAATCAGGAATGGTGCGCTCATGTCTGTTCTTTCGCTATTTGCTTTATGTCTGCTTGACCGGGCGGGGTGAATAACTGCCATTCCGCCCCATATGTGGACCGTCCCCTGTGACGTGAGCTATGTAGGCGGACCCATTCGGCAAGGCTGATGACCTCAAACAAAGATCAACAATCCGAATCTGCGCCTGCAGAAGACTTGTCTGCGCTGCAGCAGACGACGCCTGGAGAGCGTAAGCGCGCCTTTGGTATTCTGTTCTTCTGCCTGCTGTGTCTGGGCATGGGGCAATCCCTGTTTTTTGCCGTCCTGCCGCCGGTGGCGCGCGATCTTGGGCTGACTGAAGTCCAGGTCGGCGCGATTTTCTCTCTTTCAGCTTTGCTTTGGGTTGTCACCAGTCCGTTCTGGGGACGCACCAGTGATGTGTGGGGCCGCAAGCCGATCATGCTGATTGGACTTTGCGGGTTTGGCACATCGACCATTGGCTTCGCCGTGTTCATCTGGATGGGCATGCAGGGGATGATTGGTCTGGCCCTGTTGTTCCCTTTGCTGGTGGGCGTGCGTGCGATCTTCGGCGCGTTTGGGTCCGGCACCATGCCGGCCAGTCAGGCCTATGTGGCTGACCGGACGACCCGGGCGGAGCGGGCATCGGGTGTTGCTACCATCGGCGCGGCATTCGGCATGGGTACTGTTATTGGACCGGGCGTTGCCGCGGCGCTCATCGTGTTTGGGCTTCTCGCGCCTTTCTTTGTTGTGGGATCCCTAGCCTTTGCCAGCGCGATTGCGATCTGGGTACTGCTGCCTGAGCGGACCCGTCCGCGCGAGCGTCAGGACAAGAAGAACCGCTTGAAGATCAAGGATAGTCGGGTCTGGCCGTTTCTTATCGTCGGAGTGCTGATGGCGATGGGACAGTCCATCGTTGTGCAGGTATCAGCCTTCTACTTTCAGGACACCTTGTCTCTGAGCGTAGAAGACGCTGCACAGATGGTCGGCGTCGGCATGATGGCCATGGCGATGTCGACGCTGTTTGCACAGCTGGTGCTTATTCAGCGGATGAACCTGTCGGTGCAGACCATGTTGCGCAGTGGCACGCTGATCATGATCGTCGCCTTTGGACTGATGATCACTGGCGGCAACTACGCCACACTGGTCATGGCACTTGTGGCCTCCGGCCTTGGATTTGGATTGCTGCGTCCGGGTCTGTCTGCGGCTGCGTCCTTGAGCGTCGAGCCTGACGAGCAGGGATCCATTGCCGGGTATATCGGCTCGACCGCTGCCATGGGCCATGTGGTGAATCCATTTGTTGCCCTGCCGCTCTATCAGATCATGCCGCAGGCACCGTTTATTCTTGCCGCCTGCCTGATGGTGATCATGGGCATTTTCATCGTGCTGCATCCGCTCGTCTCGTCCGTACGCGCTGGATATGACGACGATGAAGATGACCACGACGGCGACGTGGTGCCCAAGGGCTAAGTCCGATTGCTAAGCCAGCCGCTCTGCTTCCCATGCTGTCACCAGGCCTTGTATGGCCATGGTGAATGCGTGGGGCTGATCGAGCATGACGTGGTGGCGGGCTTCGGGGATTGAGAAGATGGGCGTTGCGTCTCCACCGACTTTGCGGTGGTGGTCCATGACTTCCTGCTGGCCATTCCATGACAGGCCGCCCATGACGACCGCCTTGCGGCAGGCCATGTCAGCAAAGCGCTCATTGAGGTCTGCCCCCAGCACCAGCCCGTAGAAGATTTTCGGATCGAATTTCCATGTCCAGCCGGCAGCTTCTGATGTCCGGCCGAGATGGTCGGGCTCTGGGGTTGCCTCGCGCAGGCTTTCCTTGGCGATGAAGTCAAAGATGAAGCGATTGGCCAGTGGTTGGTCCGGTGCCAGGCGAAAACGGCCAAGGGCAGTTTCGTAGTCCGGATAGACGCGGGTGGGACGAGGTGGCGGATTGTCCTTGAACCATTCTTCATGCTCGCCTTTGGGGCGCACACCAAAGTCGACTTGGATGAAGCCGCCCAGTTCCTCGCCATAGGTCGAAGCTGCAATCAGCGATACGAAGCCGCCGAAGGAGTGGCCGACCACGTAGCCGGGCGTCATGTTGGCGTCGCGCACGACCGAAATGATTTCCTCAGCATAGCTTTCGCGGGTGTAGCGTTCCGGTCGCCATCCACTTTCCCCCATGCCGCCCAGATCCATTGAGGCAACCTGAAACTGCTCCGACAGGAACGGCGCGATGTGGGCGAACCACATGGCGTGGGCGCCATTGCCATGAACGAAAACGATTCCCGGCTTGGGCGCTTCGCCCTCTTTGGGCGCACCCCACAAAAGGTAGTGAATCGGCGTGCCGTCTACCGTCACGTGACGGCTCTCGCGCGGTGCCGCAAGCGCCCGGGTAAACCAAAGGGGTGGCTCTTTGATTTCGACCAGCGGCTCTTCGAGGGGCGCGTTGGAGGGCGGACCTTCGGGCTTATTGGCGTTTTGTGGACGCTCTTCGTAACTCATGGGATAGGGTACTCACCTTATGGGGGGCATGAATGCGCCGCGGGGAGCGGGTGCCACCATAATTCCTGACTGGGCGTCACCTTTACCTGATGACATAGCAATATGGCTAGGTGCGGCATTGGAAATGCAGCACAGGCCTGCTGTGAAGATGAGTCTTGGCTCAGGTGGTTGACATGAGGGGCTGTACTGTTATTTTCCGCGCCAACTGGCCGGGATTTCCCGGCTTTTCCGTTTTCATGAGCTGCCGGTTACTCGGCGCCAAGATACAAGCGATCCGATCCGATGAAAGTCCGCAATTCGCTCAAGTCGCTGGCCAAGCGCGACAAAAACTGCCGTATCGTGCGCCGTAAAGGCCGCCTTTACGTCATTAACAAGGTCAACCCGCGCTTCAAAGCCCGCCAGGGCTAAGGGCTCTCACGCTGATGTCTCATGAGACGGGAAGCGTGAAAGCGGTTGTTTTCGACCTTGGTGGTGTCCTGATCGACTGGGACCCCCGCCTGATTTTTCACCAGCATTTTGCAACGCGTGGCGTGTTGGAGGCCTTCCTGGCGGAGGTTTTCTGGCGCGCCCATCACGCGTGCCATGACACGCTTGCGCCGTTTGAAGAGACATTGGCGCCCTACAAGCGAGACTATCCTCACTTTGCACCAGCACTGGATGCGATGGCCACGGACTGGCAAAAAGCCGTCATGGGGCCAATCCCTGAGACCGTGGCGGTGCTTGAAGAGCTTGTCGCGCGCGATGTGCCGGTCTTTGCCCTGAGCAATTGGCCCGCTCAGACCTGGCCGCCGGCCCATCCCCATGCGGATGACTATGCGTTCCTGGACCATTTTCGCGGCATTGTTGTTTCCGGGCAGGTGCAGCTCAGGAAGCCTGACCCTGCAATCTACAAACTGGCGCTTGAGCAGTTCGGGCTTGAAGCTGGTGAAGCGCTGTTTGTTGATGATCTTGCCGGGAATGCTGATGCTGCCACCCAGGCCGGCATGATCGGGCATCAGTTCCTGTCAGCCGACCATCTGCGCACCCGATTGGCGGCTGTCGGATTGCTCTAGATCTGTTGTGCGGCAGCCCTTGCCCAGCTGGGCGGGACACGTCACGATCCTTTCAAGAAACAGTCATGGGCCGCGACAGGGGATGTCCTGTGCGGCCTGTTTTGGGGGCGGGGATACGATGTCTGGCAGATTCATGATTTACGGGGCGACCGGTTACACCGGCAAGCTCACAGCACGGGTAGCAGCGCAAAAAGGCCTGAAGCCCATATTGGCGGGGCGTAATGCGTCCAAGGTTCAGGCGATCGCCGAACCATTGGGGCTTGAATGGGCCGCCATTTCGCTCGACCGGCCCAATGCGCTGGACAAGGCACTGGAGAAGGTGGACGCGGTCTTGCACATCGCCGGGCCATTCTCGGCAACTTCCAAGCCAATGCTTGATGCCTGCATCCGGACAAAAACCCACTATCTGGATATCACTGGCGAGATTGATGTGTTTGAGGCCTGCGCTGCCCGCGATGAGGAAGCGCGCAAGGCCGGCATCATGGTTTTGCCGGGCGTTGGTTTTGATGTCGTTCCCAGTGATTGTCTGGCGGCGCATATGAAGCGTCGGCTGCCGGAAGCAGAGCGCCTGGAGATGGGCATTGCGGGCATGGGCAACATGTCTCACGGCACCGGCAAGACGATGGTCGAAAGCATTTCGACCGGCACGCGGGTGCGCCGCGGTGAGAAGATTGTTGCCCTTGGCAAGACGCCGCGTCGGACAATGGATTATGGCAAAGGCGAAAGTAACTCGATTGCTGTGGGGTGGGGTGATGTTTCAACCGCATATCACTCTACAGGCATTCCCGACATCACCATTTACTTTGAAGCCAGCAAGGACATGGAGCGGATGGCGGGCCTTGGGCCTGCGGCGCGCTGGGTGATGGGAACGGGGCCTGTACAACGGTTCCTCAAAAAGCAGATCGAGCGCATGCCCGAAGGACCAACCGATGAGCAGCGCGCAGCTTCCTTCACGACGCTTGTAGGTGAAGCAACCGACAGCGCCGGCAATGTGGTTCGCAGTCGGCTGGAAACACCTGAAGGCTATACTCTGACAGCAGAAACCGGGCTTGAAATCGCCCAGCGGGCAGCTGCCGGTAACGTCAAGATCGGCTTCCAGACACCGTCTAATGCCTATGGAGCTGACTTCATCACCGAGTTTGACGGGGTGCGGCGAGAAGACCTCAACGCCTGAGTGCTCACAGCTTGTTGTCCGTTCGGTAACTCGCCAACGGGGTCCTGAGGGACATATACTTCTGTATGACTTTTCTTCCGACACGGTTTCGTGTGGCTTTGCAGGCGATTCTGATCGTTTTTGCAACGGGCGCATTTCCAGCCTTGGCAGCATCCTCTGCCGAGCTGGATCGTCTGTTCGATCAACTGGCCAAGGCACAAAGTCCTGCCGAAGCAGCATTGATTGAGGATGAAATCTGGCGGCAGTGGTCCGACTCAGGCAGTCCGACGCTTGACCTCATCATGCTGCGGGGGCTCAAGGCGCTTGAGGCGCAGGAATACGCTGTTGCGCTGGATATGTTCTCGACAGCCATCGAGATTGAGCCGGACTACGCAGAGGCCTGGAACAAGCGGGCGACGCTCTATTACGTCATCAATGACTATGATGCTGCCATCGCTGACGTGACGCAGGTGCTGGCGCGCGAACCGCGCCATTGGGCTGCACTCATGGGTCTTGCGGTCATGTTCGATGATCTGGATCGCAAGGAGCCGGCGCTGGGTGCCTATCGGGCCGCATTTGAAATCAATCCGCAGCTTGAAGGGGCCGAAGCGGCAATCGAACGGCTGAAGGTGGATGTCGAAGGACGGGGCATCTAAGAGGGCACATCAATAGGGTCGCGTTTGGGTGCTGTCAGTATCCGGACGATCAGATATTTCATTTTTGTTGGGGTTATCATGGGACGGGTTATGGGCACCGTGCTTTTTCTGCTGGTTGCAGTTTTTGGTGGGCTTTACGTCTACACGCTTTGGTTCGGGTCTCAGACTGAGGCTCGCTTTCCGCCACTGGGTGAGTTTGTTGAGGTAGAGGGCACCAAGCTGCACTACGTCGACAAGGGTCAAGGCGTGCCGATTGTTCTGGTGCATGGCGCGAGTGGCAATCTGCGGGACTTTGCGACGTCCATTCTTGATGACATTGCCAAGACCCATCGCGTTATTGCCTTCGATCGCCCCGGCCATGGCTGGAGTGAGCGCGGACCGCTTGATGATGTTCATGATCCAGCCGTGCAGGCGCGCCTCGTCAATGGCGCGCTGGAGAAACTCGGTGTAGGCAAGCACGTAATCCTGGGGCACTCATGGGGTGGGGCTGTTGTGATGGCCTATGCGCTGAACCATCCTGATGATCTGATCGGTCTTGTTCCGATGTCGGGCGCTACCTATCCCTGGCAGGGCGGCGTTGCGTGGTATCACGGCATTGTTCAGACGCCTGTGGTTGGAGGATTTTTCCTCCGCACGCTGATGGTGCCTGCGGGGCAACAACTCAAGGAGCCGGGCGTGGTGGGCAACTTCTACCCTGATGTCGCTCCGGACAGTTACTCTGAGAAAATAGGTCTGGACCTGCTGTTCCGCCCGGGCAACTTCAGTAATAACTCGGTTGATGTGAGTAATCTCAAGTCAGCTCTGGCGCGTCAGTCGGAGCGCTATTCTGAGGTCAAAGTGCCCACGATCATCGTGCATGGTGGCGGGGACCGGTCGGTCGGCTTTGGTATCCATTCCGAGCCGCTGCATGATGCCATTGAGGGATCTGAGCTCATTCGCCTGCGCGGTACGGGTCATATGCCACACTATGCGCGTCCCGACATTGTGCTTGATGCCATTGACCGGCTGGCACGTGGCGACGCACCACAGGCTGGCCTGAGGATTGTGGAAGAAGGTCAGACACTCGCTGAAGTTCAGTAAGTTCAGCGGCCGCGTCTAAGGGTGGTTGGCTGCGCTGTCTGCAACGAATGCGACGCGCAGCATGTTGGTCGCGCCTGGCGTGCCGAGGGGCACGCCAGCCATGATGACAATGCGATCGCCTACGCGCGCCATACCCTGCTGAAACGCAAGGCGTCCGGCACGGTCCACCATGTCATCCAAGTCGCGTGCGTCTTCTGTCATCACGCAGTTAAGGCCCCACACCAAAGACAGTCGCCGGGCTGTGGGCGCGTGTGGTGTTAGCGCCAGCACGGGCACATTGCTGCGTTCGCGGGCGGCCCGCATGCCGGTTGATCCCGATGTTGTGTAGCAAACAATGGCTGCCGCATTGAGTGTTTCGGCAACAGTGCGCGCAGCCTTGCTCAAGGCATCAGGGCCTGTGGGCTCGGGTTCTGTACGTTGGGCGTTGATGATCTGGCCATAGTTAGGGTCGGTCTCGATGGATTCAGCGATGCTGTTCATCATCGCAACGGCCTCGACCGGGTAGTCACCAGCCGCCGATTCTGCAGAGAGCATGACTGCATCGGCCCCTTCAAACACTGCCGTGGCGACGTCTGACACTTCCGCGCGGGTCGGCACGGGGTTCTGGATCATGCTTTCGAGCATCTGCGTTGCCACGACCACGGGCTTGCCGGCGCGCCGGGCGGCACGCGTGATGCGTTTTTGCAGGCCGGGTACTGTTTCAACCGGGCATTCCACGCCCAGATCACCTCGGGCAACCATCAACCCGTCGGAAATATCGAGGATGGCATCCAGGTCATTGATGGCGGAGGGCTTTTCTATCTTTGCCATAACGGCGGCGCGACCACGGGCCAGCTTTTTGGTTTCGGCTACGTCTTGGGCGGACTGGACGAATGACAGGGCGATCCAGTCAATGTCGAGATTAAGGGCCGCTTCAAGGTCACTGCGGTCCTTGGCGGTGAGGGCAGGGATCGGCAGCACGGCATCGGGAATGTTGACGCCCTTGCGAGATGTCAGTTTGCCGCCTGCAACAACTGTGGTGGTGAGGCTCGACCCGTCCGTCTCTTCCACGCGCAGGTTGATCTTGCCATCGTCCAGCAGCAGGTGATGCCCTGGCTCGGCGACTTTCAGAATTTCAGGGTGGGGCAATGGCGCGCGGCTCTTACTGCCCGGTGCGTCGTCCAGATCGAGTGTGAAGGTCTGGCCGTTCTCCAGAACGACGCCATCCTCGCCCATATCGCCAACGCGCAGCTTGGGACCTTGCAGGTCAACCAGGATAGAAATCGGGTGTTCAACGGACCGTTCCAGCTCCCGCAGCATGGCAACGCGTCTGGCAAGGCCCGCATGGTCCGAGTGGCTCATGTTCAGGCGAAAGGCGTCTGCACCTGACTCATAAAGCTTTGAGACCATTTCAAATGTGTCAGAGGCTGGTCCCAGCGTGGCGAGCACACGAACATTGCGATGGCGCACGGGTCAGTTCACCTCTTTGGTCAGGTTGCCAAGTGTGGCGCTTGGATCAGGGGTGCGGGTTGCTTCGTCCAGCCGAACTGTCCAGTCAGGCGACCGGGATGTATCCACTTCCATGAAGCCGGCGGTGTGGTGGCCGCGTGTTTCACAATCATTGCGTCCAGAGATGGTGAACTCGCCCGGGGCAACGCACAGGGTCGAGAGGCCAGACCAGCCGCCGCCAGCATCAAAGTCGATTGCGAACAGATAATAGTAGCGCGCGGTGAGGTCACTTTGGATGACCGGGGCGCAGTCGCCGCCGTCTATGTGCCACCAGCCTTCAGATACCCAGACATCCTGGCTGTAGTAGCCAAGCGCGACACCGACACGGCTTGTGGACTCATTGCACACGTCCAGACTGGCTGAGGCTGTGGCCGTGAGGCCAATCAGGCCGCCACACGCAACAATGACCGACAGGAAGAGTTTCGCAAAAAGCTGTCTCATACGGGTCTAAATATCCTGTCAGTCCTTAAAAGTGAGTCACCTGTTGGTGCCCAAGGCACGCTATCACCGCTCAAGCGGGCTGTCAGTTCCCGTGGGGTCTCGTATAATTGGCGTTATGTCTCATGCCGCGATCTCGTCGACCAAGCCCGAAGTGCCGTTTCAGCCATTCCACCTGGTGAATGAGGGTGCGGTGGGGCCTGTGGTCTTGCTGTGCGATCACGCCTCCAATGCCCTGCCCGCCGAGTATGGAACGCTGGGTCTGCCTCCAACAGACCTGGAGCGGCACATCGGATGGGATGTGGGGGCAGCTGACGTGACGCGCCGCCTGGCGGACCTCCTGCAAGCGCCTGCCGTCCTGTCGGGCTTTTCACGGCTGCTGATTGATCCAAACCGAGCGGCGGATGATCCAACATTGGTCATGAAACTGTCTGACGGTGCGATCATACCGGGCAATCGTCATGTCACCCCTGACGAAGTGGACCGTCGACGGGCAACCTGCTGGCAGCCTTATCATGATGCGGTGACGGCCATGATTGATCGGGTGGTCGCGACAGGCGAGGCGCCGCTGGTGGTCTCGCTTCACAGCTTCACGCCTGTGTGGCGGGGGCATCCCCGGCCTTGGCACTCGGGTGTTTTGTGGGACAAGGACCATCGGCTGCCGCATGCTCTTTTGTCGGCCCTGCGCATGGAGCCGGGCATGGTTGTTGGGGACAATGAACCCTACAAAGGACAATTGCGGGGCGACACGATGTACAGGCATGGCACCCAGCGCGGGTTGCCGCATTCCATCATAGAGATCCGGCAGGACCTGATCGACACCCATGGGGGTGCGCAGGAGTGGGCGGAGCGTCTGGCGCGTATCCTCTTGGATATTCTCAAGACATCTCCCGGCATCAATGCCGTCGAGTATTTTGGATCGCATACAGACGACCAAGCAAAGGGTGCAGCACAATGAAAAGACCTGCGTTCACTCTGGGCGTTGAGGAAGAATATCTTCTGGTCAACAAGGAAACGCGTGATCTTGTATCCGAGCCGCCGGCGGATCTGTTGCCGAGAATGTCTGACGCCATTGGCACGCAGGTGTCGCCGGAGTTCCTCCAAAGTCAGGTTGAGATTGGCACCGGTATTTGTGAAACCCCGGCTGATGTGCGCGCGGACTTGAAAAGGCTTCGGGGTGCTGTGTGCGAAGTGGCTGCGGAATATGGATATGCGCCGATCGCAGCCAGCACGCACCCCTTTGCCAAATGGTCCGAACAGCACCACACGGAAAAGGCGCGCTACGATCAGATTGCCAAGGATCTGGCAGGCACCGTCCGGCGGTTGCTGATCTGCGGCATGCACATCCACTGTGGCATTGAGGACGATGACCTGCGCATCGATCTGATGAACCAGGTCAGTTATTTCCTGCCGCACATTCTGGCCCTGTCAGCGTCGTCTCCCTACTGGCAGGGCGAAGATACGGGCATGGCGTCTTACCGGTTGACGGTGTTTGACGCGCTGCCGCGCACGGGTGTGCCGGACTCATTCGACAGCTGGCCTGAATATCAGCGGGTGGTTTCGCGACTGGTGGAAGTTGGTGCCATCGAAGATGCCAGCAAGATCTGGTGGGACATCCGGCCGTCCGTGCGGTGGCCGACGCTTGAAGCGCGGGTGGCGGATGTCTGTACACGGATAGAAGACGCTGTTGCCCTGGCGGCGCTTTATCAGTGTCTGCTCTCGATGCTGTTCACCCTGCGCGAAAAGAACCAGCGGTGGCGCGTCTATCCGCGCATTCTGATCGAAGAAAATCGCTGGCGGGCCCAGCGGTATGGCGTGACGCGCGACATGGCGGATTTTGGCCAGGGTAAAATGGTGTCTTTCGGTGATCTGTCCGATGAACTTGTGGGACTGCTTCAGGAAGAAGCCAGAGAGCTTGGCTGCACGGACGAACTAATGCATGTGGCGACAATTGCCCGGCGCGGCACCAGCTCGCAGGCGCAGCGGGTTGCCTATGATGAGGCGCGGGCCACCGGGGCTGACCATGATGCAGCTCTGCGGGCTGTAGTGGATCATCTGATTGATGAGACCGCGCGGGGTATTGGCACAGTCGCACCCTGAATTTTAAATCGTGCTTTCATGGGCTTGCGGGCAACAGCGTGGCCTTGTGACGGGCATTGCTGTGCCCATATCAAACGTCAAGATGAAACCGCAATGTGGTCGCTGGGATCGATGCAGAAGCTCGGTTCGTGGTATTTGCTCATGATAATTAGCTTTGTGTTGGTCACGCTTTTGCGTTGACCCCAGCACATGACGCGGGAACTGGAGAACGAAAATGTCCGCCGATCAGAAAACCGAACTTGAAGCGGCTGCGTTTCGCCGTCTCGTGGCGCATCTGCAGGAACGCACCGATGTGCAAAACATCGATTTGATGAATCTGTCCGGGTTTTGCCGGAATTGCCTGTCGCGCTGGTATGGCGAGGCCGCTGCCGAGCAGGGCGTCGATATCTCTAAGGATGCTGCCCGCGAGATCGTTTATGGCATGCCCTATGCGGACTGGAAGGCGAAGTATCAGACGGAAGCGACCGATGCACAGAAGGCTGCTTTTGATGGTGCAGCCAAGGACCACAGCTAAAAGGGTCAGATAGGCGGTTGCGGATCAGGGGTCGGGCTGGTTAATGTCCGCGCCCTTTCCCCGACCACCTCAACCCAAAAGAGGCTGACCATGGCGCAGACCGGCGGCGTTGCCCGCGATCAACTCAAATCCATCGTTGAACGCATCGAGCGGCTTGAAGAAGAAAAAGCAGCGCTCGCAGGCGATATCCGTGAGGTTTATGCAGAAGCCAAGGGCAATGGCTACGATGTGAAGGCGCTGCGCCGTGTCGTGCGGGAACGCAAGCTGGACCGGGCCGAGTTCCAGGAACAGGAAGCGATCATCGATCTGTACCGGTCGGCTCTTGGTCTTGCTGCTGACTAGTCAACTTCCGACTGTCCAGCTTTTGACTGGGGGCATGCTGCCTCAGGCGCGGACTTCAATGCCCAGATCGCGGACCTTGCGATAGAGGGTTGAGCGTCCGATGCCCAGACGGCGGGCGACTTCCGACATGTGACCTTCGTATTTCTCGATGGCCAGACGGATCATGTCCGCCTCCATGTCTTCCAGTTTTTTCAGATTGCCGCTTTCATCCAGCGCCGTGATGTCGCTTGGCAGTCCTTCGTATGCTGGTTCATCGGCGTATGCAGGTGCTGCTGCAAAAGCCGCCTGTGATTGTGGTGCTGCAGCAGGCATGGCTGCGCCAAGGACCGCCGGCTGAATGTCTGGCAGACGCGGCTTGGGTCGGGCCTGAGCGCCCGCCAGGCTGGCGATCTGCGGAAAGTCTTCAAAGCACAGCATGTCCGTGTCGCACAAAACGACCGCACGGAAGACCGCGTTTTCGAGCTGGCGAACATTGCCGGGCCAGGCAAAGCCTTCAAGCAGGGAGCGAGCGTCTGCGTCCATGCCGCGAATAGGCTTGCCTTCTTCGGCAGCAAACCGGGCAATGAAGTGGTCTGTGAGTGGAGCCACATCCTCCCGGCGTTCCCGCAGAGGTGGAACAGCGACGGGGAAGACATTGAGGCGGTAATAGAGGTCTTCGCGGAACGTGCCGTCCTGCACGGCCTGAATCAGGTCGCGGTTGGTGGCAGAGATCAGGCGAATGTCGACCTTGACCGGCTTTTTGGCACCAACAGGGTCTACTTCGCCTTCCTGCAGGGCCCGCAGCAGCTTTACCTGCATATCCAGCGGCAGTTCGCCGATTTCATCCAGGAACAGTGTGCCACCGTGGGCTTCCTGGAATTTGCCAGCGTGTTTCTCTGTAGCGCCGGTAAAAGCACCTTTTTCGTGACCAAAAAGGATCGATTCGACCAGATTCTCGGGAATTGCACCGCAGTTTACGGTCACAAAAGGCCTGCCCGCACGGTCGCTGGAGCCCTGAATGGCCCGAGCGATCATTTCCTTACCCACACCCGACTCGCCTTCAATGAGGATCGGAATGTTGGATTGAGCTGCGCGGTCGCCGATTTTTCCCACTTTTCGCATGGCGGGGCTCTCGGCAATCAGGTCATCAAATGTGAGCTGGCCGGTGGAATGCTTCTTAAGGCGGGTAATTTCCTTGCCCAGAGCCTCAAGTTTCAACGCATTGGCGATGGAAACCTGCAGACGTTCGGGACTTGCGGGCTTTACCACGAAGTCGCGGGCGCCAGCCTGCATGGCCTTAACCACTGTGTCGATACCGCCGTGACCGGTCAGCACGATGAACGGGAGTTCTGGGCGGGCAGGGTGCACGCGCTCCATCACAGCCCAACCGTCGGTTTCCGGCATCACCAGATCAAGCACCACAAGGTCAATCTCGCCGGCGCGGGCGCCTTCAAGGGTTGCAATGGCTTCATTGCCGCCACCAGCGGTCATGACGCGGTGGCCGTCACGCTCAACAACGGCAGAAATCAGCCGCGTCTGTGCCGGATCGTCGTCAACAATGAGAATCGTTTTAGCCATGCTGGTCCCCGAAACGCGCTGCCCGATGGGCATTTGTCTGTTACTGGACAAGGCGGTGGTCCCGGAAAGCGAATATTTCGCGAACATTCCTACTGGAATAGAGCCGAGGCGCCCGTCTTGAGGTGGCATCTTTGCCTCAAGGCGGTTAAGGAGGGTTTTAGAGATCGGGGAACAACTTCACCATTCTTGGGTTCTGACTGTCTCAACCTGGGAAAAGGCACTCTATGGTTAACAAAAACCTGCCTTTTCCGGGGTGTTGCGTAAACGTGACTCCTGTTGCTCAACGGGCAGCTTCACTGGGAAATCGGTTGCCCCAGCGGCTGGCTTTGTGCGATGAAAGTCTTGGATACGCGGACTAGGTTAGTTCCCGGGCGGGTCCCGGCCACCCGTCGATTTCGGGGGGTGCGAAGGCAAATTTCGAATGACGGAGAGTGGGATGAACACGCTATCCCGGCTAATTGCGGTGGGGGCATTTTTTGGTCTAGCAGGCTGCGGCCTCGGTGGGACTTTCCATGTGGAAAGCTTCCTGGATCAGGAAATTTCTGGAGATGATTTTTACTCATGCCTAGCGGCTGAGTATCAGGACCGTGCGACATCGGAAGTCTATGTAGACTGCGAATGGCGTCACTCGGTTCTTTTCGCTGAAAAGGGTCGCGCAGCGCTTGCTGGCGGTCCGGTTGCGCCGTTTGATCCGGCCAATGTTCCCTGGGGCCGCAAGGTTCTGGACTCAGAACTTCCTGAGCTTCAGGAGGCCCGTGGCCGCCTGATCGCAGCTCTGGACAATGGTGGTCGCGATGATCGTGGCTGCGCATGTGCAAAAGCTCAGCGTTACTATGACGGTTGGGTCGAGCAGGCTTCTGATAACGAGTTTGGTGTTGACGGTGCCTTCTTTGGTGGTCGCGGTGGTCCGGTTCAGCCGGAACGCGTTGCCTCTGAAAAGGTCGCTTTCTACGAAGCACTGACCGAGTGCGAATCTGCAGCAGCAGACCAGGACTTCGTGATCTACTTCGGCTTTGACAAGTTCAACCTGACTTCAGCTGCCATGGCAGTGATCGACGAAGTTGCGAACTTCACCAAGGAATTCAACAACCCGACAGTCAACGTTGTTGGCCACACTGACACCTCTGGTTCAGTTGCTTACAACCAGGGCCTGTCACAGCGCCGCTCGAATGCAGTTGCAAACGCGCTCGCTGCCCAGGGTGTGACCGTTGGTTCCGTGGGTGCTGAAGGTGAATCTTCACCAGCAGTTCCAACAGGTGACGGTGTACGTGAGCCTCTCAACCGCCGTGCGGTTATCGAGGTCCGCTAGTAGCGGGTTCGTATAAGCACCAGTGACCTTGGTCACTTGGACAAGAATAAGAAGGCCCGGCTCTCGCAGCCGGGCCTTTTTCTTTGCGGAATTGCCTACCGATCGGTGATGGTGGCGTGAGGGATGCGGCACGTTGGCAAATCGAGGTCGCGCCGTTTGATTGTGCGGGTAGCCACGCCAATATCCCTTAGTGTGGCCTGCCCGGTCTGGTTCGGGGCAAGACAGCCACAAACACCGCCACAAACACCGCCGCCAAGACCGCCCTATCGCAGTTTTTCAGCCGAGTACAAAAATGAGCAGCACCGCATCGCGCCCTTCGACCGCCGACACCAAACACTCCAGCGATAGTGAGGCGCTGCCGGCGTGGGATCTCGGTGACCTGTATCCCGCGAGTGGGGCTGACGACGGCGAGGGTTCGTTTGCGGGACGTAGCGCGGCCCTTGCGGACATCGCCACAGCCAAATCGGAAGCCGAGGCCTTCGCCAAAACATATGCGGGCCATATCGACAATATTCTCGAAGGTGAATCAGGCGCTGATGCCCTTGCTGAGGCGTTGGGAGCCTATGAAGCCCTGGACGAGCGCATGGGCCGGATTGGATCCTTTGCCGGGCTTGTCTATGCCACCGACACGACCCATGGCGCCTACGCCAAGTTCTATGGAGACGTGCAGGAACAGCTGACGGGAATCAGCAGTTCGATCCTGTTCTTCACGCTCGATATCAATCGTATTGAAGAGGCTGATCTTGAAAAGGCCTATGCGGACAGCGAGAAGCTTGAGCGCTATCGGCCATGGTTGACTGCTGCGCGCGCATGGCGCCCCTACCAGCTGTCGGATGACCTCGAAAAACTACTGCTTGAGAAACGCGTCACAGGGGCTGCGGCCTGGAACCGGCTATTTGATGAAACCATGGCGGCGCTGCGCTTTGACATTGATGGCGAGCAGGTCCCCATCGAGCCGGCGCTCAACACGCTGAGCAGTTCATCGCCCGCCGAACGTGAAGCGGGTGCCAAGTCCCTGGCAGATACGTTTGCGAAGAATGTCAGCACCTTTACGCTGATTACGAACACGCTTGCCAAGGACAAGGAAACAGAAGACCGGTGGCGCGGCTATGAAGATGTTGCGCAGGCGCGGCACCTGTCCAACCAGGTCGAGCCGGAGGTCGTGGATGCCCTCGCCACAGCGGTGGAGAGCAGGTTTGCATCGGTCTCTCATCGCTATTACGCGCTGAAGGCCCGCATGGTGGGTGTCGATCAACTCAATTACTGGGACCGCAATGCGCCCTTGCCGGACAGTGACGAGCGCAAGCTCTCCTGGGACGATGCAAAGACGACAGTGCTGGATGCCTATCGCGGATTTGCGCCGGACATGGCTGAAATTGCGGGCCGGTTTTTCCAGCCGTCAGGCGGATCAAGCTGGATTGATGCGCAGATACGACCAGGCAAATCACCGGGGGCATTTTCGCATCCCACCGTGCCCAGTGCGCACCCTTATGTGCTGCTCAATTATCAAGGCAAGTTGCGTGATGTCATGACCCTTGCTCATGAGCTTGGGCATGGGGTGCATCAGGTGCTTGCCGCACCACAAGGGCAGCTGCTGTCCCAGACACCGCTGACGCTGGCTGAAACGGCATCGGTGTTTGGCGAGATGCTCACCTTCAGGGCCTTGCTGGCCGATGCACCGGACGAGCGGTCCCGCCGAGCCATGCTCGCGTCCAAAGTCGAGGACATGATCAACACCGTTGTGCGCCAGACCGCGTTTTACATGTTTGAGCGCGATGTGCATTTAAGCCGCCGCGAAGGCGAACTCACGTCCGATGATATCGGCCGTATCTGGATGGACGTTCAGGCGAAGAGCCTCGGCCCGGCGATCAAGCTCAATGAAGGCTATGAAACCTTCTGGTGCTACATCCCGCATTTCATTCACTCGCCGTTCTATGTTTATGCCTATGCGTTTGGGGATTGCCTCGTGAATTCTCTCTACCGGGTTTATGAGAACGGGCACCCAGACTTTGCGACGGCCTATCTTGATATGCTGCGGGCCGGTGGCACCAAGCATCACTCCGAGTTGCTGGCACCGTTTGGCCTTGATGCGCGCAATCCGGATTTCTGGTCCGGTGGTCTGGCGGTCATTGAAGGTCTGATCGACGATCTGGAAGGGCTGGTGGCCTAGTCATGGATGACACCCCGACAAATGAAGAAAACCGCATCGCCGGGCGCGCCAAGCGCTACGCCAAGGTCGGCGGTGGGGTCGGTGGCATAGCCGCCAAGGTCGCGGGTGCGCGCCTGTTTGGTCGTGACATCGATGATGCGGCGGTGGCGGCGGAACTGCGTGACGCGCTGGGCGGCATGAAAGGCCCCATCATGAAGGTGGCGCAGATGCTGGCCACCATTCCAGAAGCCATACCCGAAGAATATGCGCTTGAGCTGGCGCAGTTGCAGTCCAACGCGCCTGCCATGGGCTGGCCGTTTGTGAAGCGACGCATGGCATCTGAACTCGGCCGCAACTGGCAAAAGAAATTTGGATCCTTTGAGCGTGATGCGGCCGCTGCAGCATCCTTGGGGCAGGTGCACCGGGCAACGACTTTGGAAGGTGCGCCTGTCGCTTGCAAACTCCAATACCCGGACATGCAGTCTGCTGTGGAAGCAGATCTCACGCAGCTTGAGATGGTGTTTGCTATTCAACGCCGCATCGATGGTGTGATTGATACGCGGCAGATGTCCAAGGAGATCGGCGCGCGCCTGCGCGAAGAGCTCGATTACGACATGGAAGCCCGGCACATCGCGCTGTACCAGCACATGCTCAGGGGTGATGAGACCATTCGTGTGCCCGACGTGGTGGCTGACCTGTCAACGAAACGCCTGCTCACCATGAGCTGGCTGGATGGCCAACCCCTGCTGGACTTCAGGGAGGCCCCGCTTGAGGACCGCAACTCAATTGCAGCAGCAATGTTCCGCGCCTGGTGGCACCCGTTCAGCCACTTTGGTGTGATCCACGGCGACCCACATCTGGGCAACTACACCGTGCGGGAAGATCACGGGATCAATCTCCTCGACTATGGCTGCATCCGTAAATTCCCACCGACATTCGTTGCTGGCGTCGTTGAGCTGTATCGCGGTTTGCAGACGGATGATCGTGACCGTGTGGTGGCGGCCTATGAAAGCTGGGGCTTTGAGAAGCTCAACAATGAGCTCGTGGATGTCCTCAATATCTGGGCATCATTCATCTATGGCCCCTTGCTGGATGACCGGGTCCGGACGATTGCGGACGGTGTGTCAGCGGGCAAGTATGGCCGCGAGGAAGCAACAAAGGTCCATGCAGCCCTTAAGAAACATGGGCCGGTGACCCCGCCGCGCGAATTCGTGTTCATGGACCGGGCAGCGATTGGACTTGGCGGCGTGTTCCTCCATCTGGCAGCAGAGTTAAACTTCCATGATCTGTTCAATGCCGAGATAGATGCGTTTGATCATGATGTTCTGGTCAAGCGACAGGCCAAGCAGTTCAAGGCCAACGGGCTCACGCTGGAGGCGTAGGCCCGACTGGGGTATGTGTGCTGCCGGATTTACATCACCGCGACAGGCAAGCTGCATCCATGACCCAGACTGATACCCCAATGAATGAAGACGGCGTTCCGGAGGACTTCAGTCCGGCCACATGGCGTGGTGGCTTTGGGAATCAGGTGGGCCCCATCTATCAGCGGTTCAGTGGTGATGGCACCTGGGCGCGTGGCTTTCTGGTCGGAGAGCGGCACACAAACGGCTTTCAGAACTGCCACGGCGGCATGCTCATGGCCTTTGCTGACATGGCCTTTGGATCCGTGGTCACCTATGAGAAGCACCGGTTCTGGGTCACCGTTCGCTTGGTGACGGACTTTGTGTCGTCGGCGGCACTTGGCGAATTCGTCCAGGGCAATGCGTCGGTGACCGGGGAGGACGGCGATTTCATCACGGTGCGGGGGCATATCTGGACCGGCGGCAATGATCCGGCGGGCCCCGATGGGCGAACTTTGATGACGGGAACCGGTCTTTTCAAAATGCTGGGTGAGAGACCCGGCGAATCGCCCCTTTTGGCGGCCCGCGGCTAATGTCTTTCATCACGGTGAAAAGGCGCGGACTGCTTGCCCGATTGGCCGCTTGCCGCCTATAGTCCGGCTGAATTCTACGTATTTATGACTACCTGCACTTTCCAAGGAGACGGGGCCTATGGCCGACGCCAAAAACGAAGTTTTCGAAGCAGAAGCCTGGGGCAAAGAGATGGAGCCAGAGGGCCATTTTGGCACTTGGGACGGCTTTGTTGCTCTGACCAAATGGGGCACAGTCTCCGTTATTGTCATTCTTGTTCTCATGGGCATTTTTCTGCTTTAGCGGCAGAAGCGTAGGCCTGCGAGCTCTGATCGCTGCGTTTCGATCAGGCTCATCCCACCAATGGCCCAATAAAGAGGTCCGCGTTCAAACGTGATGTTCCAAAAGGGACGCACGGCATGGACCCAATCCAACAGGGCGGAGAAATATGAAGCTTGCTATCCCAAAGGAGCGGCGTGACAACGAAACGCGCGTCGCTGCCTCGCCGGAATCGGTGAAAAAACTCACAGCACTCGGCATTGATGTGATCGTGGAGGCGGGCGCTGGCCTTTCCTCTTCCGTATCAGACGCCGAGTTTCAGGCAGCTGGAGCGACCATTGCAGCTGATGCTGCTGCAGCCATGGGTGACGCTGATGTCATCTTCAAGGTGCGCGGTCCGGATGCGGATGAAATTTCAAAGATGAAGCGCGGCGCTGTTCTGGCTGCCATGCTCAACCCACACCAGAGCAAAGAAACGAATGACGCATTGGCAGCTGCCGGTGTCACGTCGTTTGCCATGGAACTGATGCCGCGTATCACGCGTGCCCAGTCGATGGACGTGCTCTCGTCGCAATCCAACCTTGCAGGCTACAAAGCCGTTATTGATGCTGCGGAACTCTTCACTCGGGCCTTCCCGATGATGATGACCGCTGCTGGTACGGTTGCACCGGCCCGCGTGTTCGTCATGGGTGCGGGTGTTGCGGGCCTTCAGGCCATCGCGACAGCAAAGCGCCTGGGCGCCATTGTGTCCGCCACGGACGTGCGAGCAGCGGCGGCTGAACAGGTGGAAAGCCTGGGCGGCAAATTCGTGATGGTGGAACCTGATGAAGGCGACACAGGCGAGACCGCTGGTGGTTATGCCAAGGAAATGAGCGAAGACTACAAGAAGCGGCAGGCCGCTCTTGTGGCTGAGACCATTGCCAAGCAGGACATCGTCATCACAACAGCGCTTATTCCGGGCCGTCCGGCACCGGTGCTGGTGACCGAAGAAATGGTTCGCAGCATGAAGCCGGGCTCGATCATTGTTGATCTCGCGGTTGAAGCCGGCGGCAACTGCCCGCTGTCTCAGCCCGGTGAGATTGTTGACGTTGATGGCGTCAAGATCATGGGGCACCGCAATGTGCCTGGTCGTCTGGCTGACGATGCGTCCAGCCTGTATGCCAAGAACCTGCTGAACTTCATTACGCCGCTCGTCGACAAAGAAACCGGCGCTCTCACAATTGACTGGGAAGACGAAATCATCACCGGCACGCTCATCTCCAAAGATGGGCAGGTGGTGCACCCGGCACTTAAGGAAGGAGCGGCCTAATGGAAGCTGCAATCGATCCCTTCATTTTCCGACTGGCGATTTTCGTTCTTGCGATCTTCGTTGGGTACTACGTGGTGTGGAGCGTGACGCCTGCACTGCATACGCCCTTGATGTCGGTGACCAACGCTGTGTCCTCCGTGATCATCGTTGGTGCGCTTATCGCCGTGGCGGTGGATGTGACGGCAACAGAGACTGCGGGCTTCTCACGCTGGCTTGGTATTGCCGGCGTGGTGCTTGCCAGCGTCAACATCTTTGGCGGGTTCCTCGTCACCCAGCGCATGCTGGCCATGTACAAGAAAAAAGAAAAGAAATAGGGGGCCTGAAATATGTCTGCCAATCTCGCAGCGCTCGCCTATCTCGTTTCCGGCGTGCTTTTCATCATGGCGCTTCGTGGGCTCTCCAGCCCTGAAACGTCCCGTCAGGGCAATATGTACGGCATGGTCGGTATGGCCATCGCTATTGCCACAACGCTCATCCGTCAGGACATCACCAGCAGTGAAGTCTGGATGTACATCATTGGCGCGATTGCCATTGGTGGCGGCATCGGTGCCATCACGGCCAACCGCATTGCCATGACGGCCATGCCACAGCTTGTTGCGGCGTTCCACTCCCTTGTGGGTATGGCCGCTGTGCTGGTGGCCTGGGCTGCCTTCATGTCACCTGAGGCCTTCGGCATTGGTGTGACGGGCAACATCAAGATCGTCAGTCTCATTGAAATGGGTCTGGGTGTGGCCATTGGTGCCATCACCTTCTCAGGTTCGGTCATTGCCTTTGCCAAGCTGCAGGGCACCATGTCCGGGGCACCGATCATTCTGCCAGCACGTCACCTCATCAACATTGCGCTGGCAGTTGCCATCGTCGGTGGTGTGATCTTCCTGTGCCTTGATCCGGCCAACCAGACGATTGAAGCCTTCCTGGCCATTACGGTCCTGTCCTTCATCATCGGCTTCCTGCTCATCATTCCCATTGGGGGTGCTGATATGCCGGTGGTGGTGTCGATGCTCAACTCCTATTCGGGCTGGGCAGCAGCGGCGCTGGGCTTCACCCTTGAGAACACGGCTCTCATCATCACAGGTGCCCTTGTGGGCTCCTCGGGTGCGATCCTGTCCTACATCATGTGTAAGGGCATGAACCGGTCGTTCTTCTCGGTGATCCTGGGTGGCTTTGGCGGCGAAACGGCAGCTGCCGGTGGCGCTGTTGAAACCCGTCCCGTGAAGCAGGGCTCTGCTGACGATGCAGCCTTCATCATGAAGAATGCAGGGTCTGTGATCATCGTGCCGGGGTACGGCATGGCGGTGGCGCAGGCACAGCATGCGCTGCGTGAAATGGCGGATGCGCTCAAGGCTGAAGGTGTGACGGTCAAATACGCCATTCACCCGGTGGCCGGTCGTATGCCAGGCCACATGAACGTGCTGCTGGCTGAAGCAAACGTGCCTTACGACGAAGTGTTCGAGCTTGAAGACATCAACTCGGAATTCGCACAGGCGGATGTGGCGTTTGTTATCGGCGCCAACGACGTGACCAACCCGTCTGCGAAGACGGATACGGCCAGCCCGATCTTCGGGATGCCCATTCTGGATGTTGAGAAGGCGGCAACCGTCCTCTTCATCAAGCGCGGCATGGGCTCGGGTTACGCCGGTGTGGAGAACGAACTGTTCTTCCGCGACAACACAATGATGCTGTTCTCTGACGCCAAGAAGATGGTGGAAGAGATCGTGAAGGGTCTGAACTAGTCCCCGCCACATAGCTGACAGACAAAAGGCCGGAGCAATTGCTCCGGCCTTTTTTGTTGTGTTGGTGGACGTCCTGGGGACGTGGGCCGGGCAACAAAAAACGCCCCCGGAAAACCGGAGGCGTTGATTGTTTTCAGTCTTGCGACGCGACTAGCGCTTGCCGCGGCCCTTTTTGGGCAGAAGACCTTCACGCTGGGCGCGCTTGCGGGCCAGCTTGCGGGCGCGGCGAACGGCTTCAGCCTTTTCGCGGGCGCGCTTTTCAGACGGCTTTTCGTAGTAGTTGCGCAGCTTCATTTCGCGGAACACACCTTCACGCTGAAGCTTCTTCTTCAAAGCCCGCAGGGCTTGATCGACGTTGTTGTCGCGAACCAGAACTTGCACGCACTCAGCTCCCTTCGAGCTTAAAATTCACCCCAGCGCGCCAGAAAAGCTGCGCAAACGGGTATGTATCGGTTTGGATTGGACGGGGTCCGGGTCAGATAGGCCGCGCTGTCAGTGGAACATCTAGCGCGCAAAAACCTGCCCCGGGCATGCCGTCAGGCATTCCAGAGGGGCGGTAAGTACCAAAAGACAGGGGTGTTGTCCACCTTATGTCGCACAGATGCTGGCTTTTCGTTGGCGTCTGGCGGGTCCATATAAGGGCCATGACCATTCGCAAGATAGCCCGCATGGGGCATCCGGTTCTGCTGCAGCCAGCCCAACCGGTCGAGGACCCAAAATCGCCAGAAATCCGCCATTTGGTGGCGGATATGGTGGAAACAATGATTGACGCCAACGGGGCGGGCCTGGCTGCGCCCCAGGTGCATGAACCCCTGCAGATCGTGATTTTTCAGGCACCGCCCGAGCGCGTGCCGGAGGGAACGGAGGCAGACGAGGCATTTGACCACACCGCGCCCCTTACCGTGCTCATTAACCCGAGAATCGAGATTTTGACCGAAGAACGCGCTCTGGGCTGGGAGGGGTGCCTGTCGGTGCCGGGCATGCGTGGTCTGGTTCCCAGGCCGACCCGTATAAGATATTCAGGGCTCGATATAGAGGGAAATGCCATGTCGCGCGAGGCGCGGGGCTTTCATGCGCGGGTCGTGTGCCATGAATGCGATCATCTTGAGGGCATTTTGTACCCCCAGCGGATGGATGATCTGAAGGATCTGATTTTTGAGACGGAGGGCCGCCACTGGGGCGGAGACCGCCCGTCAGACATAAACAAGAGCAAAGACGAAGGTTGAGTGCGACCGCAGGGGCGCCCGACACAGCAAAGGCAGCAGAACAATGACCGCAGACAAACACTACGACAAAGCGCGTTCGCAGATACTCAAGGCTGCGCTCCCGGACGTCCCGTTTGATGGATGGACCGGCAAGAGCATGCGCAATGCCGCAAAGAAAGCCGGTGTTGAAAGTGGGCTTGCACGGTTGGCGTTTCCCGGCGGGACAGCTGACCTGGTCTTGTATTTTGTTCAGCAGGGCGACAAGCGGATGGCGAGCAAGCTTGCCAAGTCTGACCTGCCGTCCATGAAGGTGCGTGAGCGCATTACCTTTGCGGTGCGGACGCGCCTTGAAGTGGACGAAGGGAATAAGGAAGCCCTGCGCCGTGCGACGGCCTATCTGGCACTTCCAACGTCAGGGACGGCTGGTGTCCGCGCTCTTTATGGAACGCTGGATGCCATCTGGCGCGCTGCAGGTGATACGTCTACGGACTATAATTTTTATACCAAGCGTCTCATCCTGTCCGGCGTCTACTCCAGCACGCTTGCGGTTTGGTTTGGCGACGACACCGAGGGCCATGAGAAGACCTGGGAGTTTCTTGATCGCCGGATTGCGGATGTGATGCAGATCGAGAAGGTAAAAGGCCGAGCCGAAAAGATTCTCGGTGCGTTGCCATCACCGCTGGGCCTTGTGTCCCGGCTGCGCTATCCGCTTGGACGTTAGGCAGTGATTCAGCGAGTTGTCTTGGGTGTGATGCGCGTAATGTGGCCCATCTTGCGGCCGGGGCGCGCGTCGCCTTTGCCGTAGAGGTGCAGACCCGCATTGGGTTCAGCTGCCATGTCCTGCCAGGCGTCCACATCGTCACCGATGAGATTAGTCATCTGCGCATCTGAGTGACGCTCAGGCGACCCAAGTGGCCAGCCCGCGACGGCACGCATGTGCTGCTCAAACTGGCTTACCGTGCAGCCTTCCAGTGTCCAATGGCCGGAGTTGTGGACGCGCGGTGCAATCTCGTTGACCACCAGCTCCTGTGTGCCAGCGACAACAAAAAGCTCGACGCCCATGACGCCGACATAATCGAGTTCGGCGGCGATCTTTTCGGCAAGCTCGCGGGCCTTGGCCTCGATGTCGTTTGAGTACCCGGACGGGACCGTTGAGAGCGACAGGATGTGGTTCTCATGGTCATTCCGGGCAGGGTCGTAGGCCGCTGTCGTCCCGTCGATGCTGCGTGCAACGATGACGGAGATTTCTGCTTCAAAATTGACGAAGCCTTCGAGGATCGAGGCCTGGTGCTTTACGGCATCCCATGCGTCGGACGCTGCGGCTGTGTCGTTGATGCGTGCCTGGCCTTTGCCGTCATAGCCCAGGCGGCGCGTTTTCAGGATGGCCGGGGTGCCGATCTCACCCAGGGCAGCAGCAAGGTCTGCTGGTCCTGTGATGTCTGCGAAGGGCGCGGTCTTGATGCCCAGGTCGCGCATGAAGCTTTTTTCTGCAAGCCGGTCCTGCGCGACGGCAAGCGCGCGGGCGCCGGGGCGCACGGGCACGTGCCTGGCGAGGAGGGCGGCGGTATCCGTCGGGACGTTTTCAAATTCGTAGGTCACGACATCGACGGCAGCCGCAAAGGCCTTGAGGGCTGATTCATCGTCATAGTCGGCGGTGGTGGTCGCGTCAGCGACCTGAGCTGCTGTGCACTCAGCTTCGGGGCAATAGATGTGCGTCTTGAGGCCCAGTCGTGCCGCCGCCATTGCGAGCATCCGGCCCAGCTGTCCGCCGCCCAGAATGCCGATTGTGCTGCCGGGGGGAAGGGCGCCTGAGGTATCAGGCATCTTCGACTGTCTCTTGGACGCTGGCTGTCTGGTTTGCGCGGAAGGCATCCAGCCGGGCGGCAAGGGCGTCATCGGTGGTTGCCAGAATGGCAGCGGCCAGCAGGCCTGCGTTCTTGGCACCGGCCTTGCCGATGGCAAGGGTGCCGACGGGAATGCCACCGGGCATCTGGACGATGGAAAGCAGGGAATCCTGGCCTTTGAGGGCAGCGCTTTCTACCGGCACGCCGAGGACGGGCAGTGGTGTCATGGAGGCGGCCATGCCGGGCAGATGAGCCGCGCCGCCAGCGCCTGCGATGATGACATGCAAGCCGCGCGATTTGGCGCTGGTGGCATAGTCATACAGGCGCTGAGGCGTGCGGTGCGCTGAGACGACCTGCGTCTCATAAGGCACGCCGAGCGCGTCCAGTGCTTCTGCGGCATGGGTCATGGTGGGCCAGTCAGAGCGGCTGCCCATGATGATGCCAACGAGTGGAGACGTGCTGGAGGTGCTTTCGCTCATAGAGTGCCTATGCCCAAAACAAGACTGCCCGGGACGTGCCCGGGCGCGGAAAGCAGGGGAGTATAGGCACGGGCGGGCGTATGGCAAGCATCGCCTGCATGCCGCGTTTATGAGGTTAAAGGGCAATTATGTGCCAGTTTGAGCCGTATTTGCCTTGGTTAGGACCGGGCATAAATGAATTGTTAAGGTGGCTCGCTTAGGTGGGAAGGGCAGCAATAGGCACTTTTTCAATGTTTTGCTGCCTTAATGACCGTGTTGGGCCTCTGATATTGGTCGTCTGACACACCCAGAAGGGCGTCCATATGTGGGCGACACACAGGCGGGGTTGACCATGAAGGTTGGAGGAACACGGCGGCCGGGGACCGTGTCATCCGTGCGGGGGGCAGGTTCACCCTCGCGGGCATCCGCTGCTGGCTCGGCTAGCGCTGCCAGTGCACCCCGTCAGATTTCTGACACCGCTTCCATCATGGGCATTCCTGAGGCCGAAGTGACACCCAAGGTGCGCGACGCGCTCATGACCTTGATGTCCGAGGTTGATGCGCTGCGCAAAGAACTCACAACCATGCGTGGCCGGCTTGATGCGGTTCAGCAAGAGGCCGATACGGATTCTCTGGTTCCGGTTCTCAACCGGCGCGCTTTCGTGCGCGAACTCTCCCGCATGATTTCATTTTCCGAGCGCTATGGTGCTCCCGCGAGCCTTGTCTTCATTGACCTCAACAATTTCAAGACTGTGAATGACACCTATGGTCATGCTGCCGGGGATGCGGTGCTTGAGTATGTAGCCGGTGCACTTGTGGAGCATGTGCGTGAATCCGACATTGTCGGGCGCATTGGTGGCGACGAGTTTGCTGTCATTCTTGCGCAGGCCAATGAAGCCGATGCGATGGAAAAGGCTGAGAGCCTTATGCATCTAATTGCGGACACGCCGCTGGAGATCATGGGGCACAAGATTGGTGTGTCCGTGTCACCGGGTGCTGTTGCGTTCAAGCCAGGTGAAGACGCGGCGACGGCCCTCGCGCGTGCTGACGAAGCCATGTATGTGGCAAAGCGTCGGCGTCAGGAAAGCGAGAAAAAGAGCTAGAGGCTCTTTTGACGGCAAGCCACCCCCAAGACCTCAGGCAATGATGTCGGGTACCAACTGGTCTTCGATGAAGCCAATCTCGTCGCGAATGGCGAGCTTCATTTTCTTCAGGCGGCGAATGCGTAAAGGGTCTGCGGCACCGCTTGCTTCCAGTGCATCGATTGCAGCATCCATGTCGCGATGCTGCTGGCGGAGCTGAACAAGCTTTGCGCGCAGGGCGTCTTCGCTTTCGGCTTCATCAGTTGAAACGTCCTGAGTCATGCCGCTCCGTGCATCCAGTTGAGTGCTGCGTCTGCCCCAAGCCTACGCTGTGTGGTTGCCTTCTAGCGTGCGCGAAGAAGGGCTGCAAGGTCATGTGTCTATTGAAAAATCCAAGACTTATGCCCGTTTGGCGGCAGTTTTGAGGGGGATGTCGATTTTGCTTAACAGACGTGTGAATTGGAGTCAGACTCATGGTCCGTCAACAGAGATATGGGAGGCCCGACGCATGTCACTATCAGTGCACCTCAACGAACTCCACGAGCGGCACCGGCTACTAGAGACGGAAATCGAGCAGGAACAACTGAGTCCCGCCAGCGACGATCTGGTGATCTCAGAGCTCAAAAAGAAGAAACTTCTGCTGAAAGAAGAAATTGAGCGATTGTCCCTTGAGTTAGACACCGCCGCCTGACGTTTCAGGCTTCTAGCACCTATCAGTATGACGCGTACGGCAAGCGCCAGACAGGAAGTCTGGCGCTTTTCGCATGTCTGGGCATAAGCCCGGACAGCAATCTGAGCGGATGTCCCTTGTATTAATTCGATCTCAAACTATATAGTGTGATATCGAATTATAGGGAGCATTCTCATGGCCAAGTCTCGTCGCCAATTTTTGCGAATCGTCGGATCAACTGCTGTTATTGCGGCTGCAGGGACAGCGGGCTTCATTGCCACCCGCACGCCGGAAACAGCCCTGGCGCCCTGGTCGCAGGCGGGCAGCGGTTACACAGACCCGCGCAAGCGCGCGCTGTCATACGCGGTTCTCGCCCCCAATCCGCACAATCAGCAGCCATGGCTGGTGACCCTTGAGGGCCAGGACAGTTTCACGTTGTCCTATGACCTGGATCAGATGCTTCCCCATACAGACCCGTTCAATCGTCAGATCGTGATCGGTCTGGGCTGCTTCCTTGAACTCATGCGCATGGCGGCGGCGAGCGACGGGTATCGTGCTGACGTTACTCTCTTCCCGGAAGGTGAGCCGGAGCCGGTGCTCGATGGGCGGCCGATCGCACGGGTAACTTTGGTGAAGGATGGTTCTGTCGCCGCATCGCCTCTGTTTGCGGAGGTCTTCAATCGGCGGTCAAACAAGGAGCCGTTTGATATGTCCAAGCCGGTGGCTCGCGAAGATATGTCCAGCATCGTCGGTGTGGTGGGTGATGGTGCGATCACCGGCACCATTCACGACCAGGGGTCAATTGAAACATTGAAGGATCTGAGCTGGCGCGCACATCTCATCGAGGTCGAGACGCCAAGAACCTACATGGAAAGCGTCGACGTGATGCGGTTCGGCAAGAGTGAAATCAATGCCAACCCGGATGGCATTGATTTGGGAGGTGCTTTCCTTGAGGCGCTGAACATGGCCGGCATTTTGACGCGTGAAGAACTCTCCGACATGACGTCCACTGCGTACGCTCAGGGCATCGACATGTATCGCGACATCATCTGGTCAGCCATGGGGTATGTCTATGTTGCAACCGCAACAAATACGAGACGAGATCAGATTGCATCGGGTCGTGACTGGATACGCATGAACCTCAAGGCCAACCAGCTTGGCATTGCCATTCATCCGCTGAGCCAGGCCCTTCAGGAGTATCCGGAAATGGATGCTTTGCTGACTGAGTTGCATGAAACACTTGGCCAGCAAGGGTCTCGCGTGCAAATGTTCGCGCGGGTTGGTTACGGCCCCGCTCTTTCGCCTAGCCCACGTTGGCCGATTGATGCGAAGATCACATGATTTTTTATTTGTATTTTGAGTTCAATGGACATCGACAAAAGCAATCAACCGTCCAAACTGAATGACCCGACACTCTTCACATTTTTCAATGAGATCGGAATCATCGATCAGTTGGCACGCACTGCATTTGAACGCGTACTGCCCAAGGGTTTGACCGTTCCGCAATTTTCAGTGCTCAACCATTTTGTGCGGCTTGGCGGTCCGCGCACACCGGCGCAATTGGCAAGCTCATTTCAGGTGAGCCGTGCGACCATGACAAATACGCTCAAGCGTCTTGATGAAGCTGGCTTCATTGTGGCTGAGAGAGATCCCGATGATGGACGATCAAAAAAGATCGACATCACGCAATCAGGGCGAGACATTCGAGAGGTTGCTGTAGGGAGTCTGATGCCGCTGTTGGCGGAATTATCGACGCGGCTTGATTTGAGTGCGATTGCGACATTGATACCAACGCTGCAGGCGGCTCGGATTGAACTCGACAACAGCCGCGAACTGGCTGGCGAAGTCGCCGCTAAACAAAAAGATCAATAGACGCGTCGTAGACAAGCTTTAGCCCTACAAGCGTCACGCCTGCGTAACAGAGTTTGTAGAATGGCTCTTCGGGGATCAGGTGGTGCAATTTGACGCCCACAAGAATCCCAATGGGTGCCAAGGGCATCAAGACCAGGGCCGTGAGCAGGTTTGTCGTGTCGAACTGGCCCAGCGCCAGATAGGGCGGCACCTTGATCAGGTTCACAGCCCAGAAGAACACCACGCTGGTTCCCACATAGAGAGTTTTGTCTAGCCGTTGGGGCAGCATGTAGACCTGAAAGGGTGGGCCGCCTGCGTGGGCCACGAAGCTCGTGAAGCCCGCGATAGCGCCCCAGAACCCACCTTTGCGCACGGAGCGGCCAGGAACACCTTCACGGCGTTGTCCGGTCCAGAAGTCAGCTGCGAAAGCCAGGGCTACAAGGCCGACAATCAAGGCCACATGCTCGGATTGCACCAGACTGGCCGTCATCCAACCGATGCCGATGCCCACAGCGGCAGCCGGGATGAGAATGCGCAGGTTGGGCATGTCAAAATTCCGCCGGTAGGCCCACAGGCCAACAACGTCCATTGCCAACAGAATGGGCAGCAAAATGGCAGCTGCCTGAAGGGGCGATATCACCAATGCCATAAGAGGGACACCGAGGATGCCGAACCCGGCCGCAAACCCACCTTTGGAAATTCCAACGATGAGTACAGCAGGCACGGCTGCGATGTAGAACCACGGGTCTTCGATCATGTGCGGGATGGCGTCCAAGGTAAGAAGAGCGCTTGCATGCACCCTTGTTGCGGTGGGAAATTGATTGGGCCGCTATAAGGCAAAACCCCTAAAGCGCAAAATCGCTGGCTGGCAAGCGATCGCCGGGCGGAAACAACAGGACGGTTATGAGCACTTACGACGAGAGCTATCAGGCATGGCGTGATGACCCGCAAGGGTTTTGGGCCAAGGCGGCAAATGACATCCATTGGGACAAAAAGTGGGACACGGTGCTGGACACGTCGGCCCAGGCCAACGGATCCTGGTTTGCCGGTGCCATGTGCAACACGTCGTATAATTGTCTCGACCGTCATGTTGAGGCGGGGCATGGAGACCGCGCCGCGCTGATTTATGACAGCCCGGTCACACAAACCAAGAAGACGTACTCCTATTCAGAGCTTCTGGAGGAAGTTGCCACCCTTGCCGCGGTGCTGAAGCAGCAGGGGCTCGTGGCCGGTGACCGTGCCATCATCTACATGCCGATGATCCCGGAAGCTGCCATTGCGATGCTGGCGTGCGCACGACTGGGTGTTGTTCATTCGGTGGTGTTTGGTGGCTTTGCCGCGCATGAGCTGGCGACACGCATTGATGACGCGACACCCAAGGCCATCCTGTTGGCGTCCTGCGGGATCGAACCGGGCCGGGTTGTTCCCTACAAGCCTCTTGTTGATGCGGCGATTGAGCAATCATCTCACAAGCCTGACGCCTGCTTTGTGCTGCAGCGTCCGATGGAAATGGCTGCCATGACGGCGGGCCGCGATCATGACTGGGCCGATAGTGTCGCGACGGCGAAAGTGGATGGCCGACGGGCGGACTGTGTGTCGGTGGCGGCGACGGATCCGCTCTACATTCTCTATACGTCCGGCACGACCGGACAGCCCAAGGGCGTGGTGCGTGACAATGGCGGGCACATGGTGGCGCTCAACTGGTCCATGAACGCGGTCTACGGCATGAATGCGGGAGATGTGTTCTGGGCCGCGTCTGACGTCGGGTGGGTCGTCGGGCATTCCTACATCGTGTACGGACCGCTTCTGGCCGGGTGCACCAGTGTCCTATACGAAGGCAAACCTGTTGGCACACCGGACGCAGGTGCTTTCTGGCGGGTAATTTCGGAGCACAAGGTAAAGGCGCTGTTCACAGCACCCACGGCCTTTCGCGCCATCAAGCAGCAGGACCCTCAGGGCGCGCTGATTGGCGACTATGATCTGTCTGATTTCACCATGCTTTTTCTTGCAGGTGAGCGCGCTGACCCACCGACGGTTCAGTGGGCAGAAGATCAACTCAAAGTGCCGGTCATCGACCATTGGTGGCAAACGGAAACAGGGTGGGCGATTGCTGCCAATCCGGCTGGGCTTGGGCTTCTGCCGATCAAGCATGGGTCACCGACGGTTCCCATGCCGGGTTATGACGTGCGGGTGCTTGATGATGCAGGTCACGAAGTGGCGGCAGGCACCACCGGGTCCATCGCCGTGAAACTGCCATTGCCGCCGGGGTGTCTTCCGACCCTCTGGCAAAATGAGGATCGATTCAAAGAAGCGTATCTTGAGGAGTTCCCCGGGCACTACAAAACGGCTGACGCAGGATACAAGGATGAAGACGGCTATCTCTTCATCATGGCGCGCACGGATGACATCATCAATGTGGCAGGGCACAGGCTGTCCACGGGCGGCATGGAGGAAGTGCTGGCGGGGCAGTCGGATGTGGCAGAGTGTGCGGTCATTGGTGTCGCTGATGATCTCAAAGGACAACTGCCATTGGGGTTTGTCGTGCTCAAGGCCGGGTGTGATCGCAGCGCTGACGATATTGAGCGCGACTGCGTTGCGCTGGTACGTCAGGAAATTGGACCGGTTGCAGCCTTCAAGAGCGTGATTGTCGTTAAGCGTCTTCCAAAGACGCGATCGGGCAAAATCCTGCGTGGTACGATGAGCAAGATCTGCGACAGCACTGAATGGAAGATGCCGGCAACGATTGATGACCCGGCCATTCTGGATGAGATTACCACTGCGGTGACCGCGCGGGGATATGCAACCGGTGCGACGAGCAAGAAGGCATAACGGTATGGATCTCGGAGACAAAGTTGCGATCATTACCGGTGCGGCTCAGGGCATTGGATATGCCTGTGCGGCCCGGTTCGCGCGTGAAGGTGCGCGGGTGATGCTTGCGGATATTGACGAGACGGCAGGTGCTGAAGCTGCTTCGGTCATTCAGGAGGCAGGCGGCAATGCGCAGTTTGTTGCGTGCGATGTGTCAGACCGGCTGGACGTGCACAATCTTGTGGCTGCCACTCTTGAAGCGCACGAGCGCGTTGATGTTCTGATCAACAACGCTGCGGTGGTTCACTCAGCGGACTTCCTTGATCTTACCGAAGCTGACTTCGAGCGGGTCATGAAGGTCAATCTTACGGGCGCCTTCATTACTGGTCAGGCCGTGGCGCGGGTGATGAAACGCCAGAATGAGGAAGACCAGCGCCAGGGGGCGATCATCAACATGTCGTCCGTCAACGCTCAGGTCGCGATCCCTGATCAGGTGCCCTATGTGGTGGCCAAAGGTGCGATCAACCAGCTCACCCGAGTCATGGCGGTTTCGCTGGCTCAGTATGACATCAGGGTCAATGCCATCGGGCCGGGGTCTATCTCGACGGGCATGTTGCGGTCCGTGAATGCGGATGACGCAGGACGCGCACGGCTTATGTCGCGTACGCCCATGGGACGTGTCGGATCACCTGATGAAATTGCGGGGGTGGCAGTTTTTCTGGCGTCAGACGACGCCAGCTACATCACCGGCGAATGCATTTATGCCGATGGAGGGCGTCTGGCCCTCAACCTGACGGTTGAAGGCCAGAGCTAGATTTCCGGGACAGCCTGCGCGGCATTAGCCCTGAGGCGTGTCGTCGTCTTCTTCAGGGGCAACAGTGCTGCCGCCAAGGCTTGAGAAGACTGAATCAACATCAGGACGTTCGCCGTCGCGCGCATCAGATGCGTCGGGAGTGTCTGAGGCTGATGGATCAAGTACCTGACCAAAGTCGCCTTCGCCAGCTGGCGTGATGCCCGCTGCAGCGTCTGCCAGTGCCTGTGTGGCTGGGGCAAGCTTGCCGAGATCTTCCACGGACTTGCCGGCCTTCTTGGCTTCGCGCTCCAGGCGGCGGCCGGCTTTCTGGACGGCGGCATCAAGCTCGATCTGCGTGGAGAGGCCCAGGGTCACCGGATCAACCGGGTTGATGTTGGACATGTTCCAGTGAGAGCGATCGCGGATCGACTGAATGGTTGGCTTGGTGGTGCCAACGAGCTTGCCGATCTGGCCGTCTGTGAGTTCCGGGTGATAGCGCACGAGCCATGCAATGGCGTCCGGGCGCTCCTGACGACGGGACAGGGGCGTGTAGCGCGGGCCCTTGCGGCCTTTTTTCGGCTCCGGCAGGTCGTGCTTCGATTCAAGAATCTTCAGCTCATAGGATGTGTCGTCCTCGCCGCGCTTGATTTCGTCGCGGGTGATCTGACCGGCGGTTACCGGGTCCTGACCCTTGATGCCCATGGCAACGTCGCCGTCAGCAATGCCCTTTACTTCCAGCGGGTGCAGGCCACAAAAGGCTGCGATCTGGTCAAAGGTGAGGGCGGTATTGTCCACCAGCCAAACGGCAGTGGCTTTGGGCATAAGAGGAGCGGTCATTTTCCAGGTTTCCTTCGCTTGCGCGCGGATGAGCGGGGTCATGTGCGAAACGGCATAAGGCCGTGACGCGCCGTACCATCCCAGGTACGGCCCCTGATCATCCAATTGGTTGAAGGGATTAGCTGTCTTATAGGCCTAGATGCGCGGCGATGAAAGACCCGTTATCGGGCGAATTTTCACCTTTGCTATGGCGTCAGCAGGATTTTGCCCACATGCCCGGAGGATTCCATGCGTTCGTGGGCTTTTGAGGCATTTGCCAGCGGGTAGGTGTCGTCCACCACGGCCTTGATGCGTCCGGCCTCGATCAGTGGCCAGACATGCATCCGCACCTCTGAGGTGAGCCTTGCTTTTTCAGCCACGTCGCGTGCTCGCAGCGTTGAGCCACGCAGGGTCAGGCGTTTAAGCATGAGCGGCAGGAGATCCACCTCCACCCGGGAGCCGGACATGTAGGCGATGTTGACGATGCGGCCCTGTCGGGCAGCGGCTTCGATGTTGCGGGCAACATAGTCTCCGCCAACCATATCGAGAATGACGTCAGCGCCTTTGCCGTCGGTCACGTCCTTGACGACCTCAACGAAGTCTTCTTCGCGATAATTGATGGCCCGAACGGCGCCCAAATCTTCGCAGGCCTTGCATTTGTCCGCGCTACCCGCTGTGGCGATGACCTTGACGCCAAGGGTCGAGGCAAGCTGGATCGCCGTGGTGCCGATACCTGAAGACCCGCCATGGATCAAAAGCGTTTCGCCGGGACTCAGCTGGCCGTCTTCAAAGACATTGGTCCAGACCGTCATGATGGTTTCAGGCAGGGCGGCAGCATCTACCAGTGACACGCCCTGGGGCTTGGGAAGCACGCTGCCTTCGTGGACCACGGCATATTCCGCGTAGCCGCCACCGGCCATCAGGGCGCAGACCTCGTCACCTTCCTTCCACAGGGACACACCCGGGCCAATGGCTGCAACTGTTCCTGATACTTCGAGGCCAGGAAGGTCCGAGGCGCCGGGAGGGGCCGGATAGAAACCCATGCGCTGGACGCAGTCACCGCGATTGACGCCTGCGGCCGCGACCTTGATCAGCACTTCGCCATGGGCAGGCTGAGGGGTGGCACATTCAGTAAGCTTCAGCACATCCGGGCCGCCGAACTCCGAGATTTCAATGGCATTCATTGTGGCGGGGACGTTTGTCATCAGGTGAAGCCTTGTCATGATATGTGGACGGGCACAGAATTGGTGACACGGAAACTGGCAACTCAGCGCCAAAGGTTCAAGCCGGAGGATTTTTCAATGCAGGATGATGACCTTCCGCCCCCACCTATTCTCAGCCTGACGAAGGCTGAAATCGAGGACCTGTCCGTGCCTGAGCTTGAAGAGCGCATTGGTGCTTTGGAGAGCGAGATTGTTCGTGTGCGGGCTGTGATTGCCACCAAGCAGGACAGTAAATCTGCCGCTGAGGCTGTTTTCGGCAAAGGCTAATGGTCCTGGTGGGCTCGGGCTGACCCGTTTTGGCACTGTCTGGGTCCCGATCGTCGCAGATAGCGTTAACAGCTGTTAACCTTTTATTAGCACCTGACACCTAGGGTTTAAGTGCGTAATCCGGTTTGCCCGGGTTTTGGGGTGGCTGCCGCCATACCCATTTGACGCCTCCCTGTTGAACTTCAAGAGCCGCGCGCAACCGCGGCTCTTTTTTTGTCCAGAATCCCAGATTTTGCGGAATCCAGCCGCGTGGCCTAGGATTTTGCCCATTGCTGGTCCCTTAGGAAGTTTGGGGGGTGGGCTGGCACCGTTCTTGTAAATCCCATGTGGAATGGCACGCAGCAGACGCTGAACTGTGCCGAAACGGGTTCAGAACGGAACAGTGGGGCTTTTGATGGGCACGGTAGACGGCAAACTTAACGATGTGAGCATGCTTGGCAGTGTGCGGAACTTCGCAGAAACAGCGCAGTTTGAGCAGATGTTCAAAGACGGTATGGGCATGGTCGAAGAGGCTGCGTCCTATCTGGACGGCGAGGGGCGGGAGCACGCCAAGACGCTGTCTCGCAAGGGCGCACTGGCCTATGCGGCTGAAAGCATGCGTCTCACCACACGCCTTATGCAGGTGGCATCCTGGCTGCTCGTGCAGCGGGCTGTCGCGCGGGACGAAATGACGGTTACCGAAGCACGGACACAGCGGTATCGGCTTGGTGCCAAAGAGCTTTGCTATGCGCGGCCTATTGAGGGGGCAGACGAGCTTCCCCATCCGCTTGCGGACATGATTTCCCGGTCACGCCGGCTTTATGCCCGGGTGGACCGCCTCGACAAGATGATGCATGGGGATGCGTCCGAGGTGGAGCCGAAGACGGCTGTGGCGCGCCAATTGTCCAAGATTGAAAGCGCCTTTCGCCAAATGAAGGCCGAAGACCGCCTGCATTAGCATTCAGGGGTATGCGCATAAAAAAGGGCCGGTGCAGCAATGCACCGGCCCTTTTTCGTATCTGGTTGGTTTTGGTCCGAAGACCAAATGGCCTGGACGCAGCTCCTAGACGAAGCCCCTAAACGAAGCCCTTGTACTTGTCCTTGAAGCGGGACAGACGTCCGCCACGGTCGAGCAGACGCTGCTCGCCACCGGTCCAAGCCGGGTGCGTTGTCGGGTCAATGTCCAGCACCAGACGGTCGCCTGGTTTGCCGTAGGTTGACTTGGTCTGGTACTCGGTGCCGTCGTTCATGACCACTGTGATCATGTGGTATTCTGGGTGGATATCTGGCTTCATGGCCTTGTTCTCTCTCAAAAGTCCGCGCCTGAGCGTTAACGGTCGCCCGTCGCGATAAGCCGGTAATCATCGGTAGAAGTCGCGCGGTATAGCCCTTTGGTGGGCTTTAGGCAAGGGCTTGCTGCGGGTTCCCCATGGGGAGGGTGCCGCCTTGTCGGTTGCGGCGTGCAGCCCCATGTTGTGACGGGGACAACTTTGATATGACAGCGCCTCCGCAACACCTTTGCCGTCCAGCCAAACGAGGCGTTTTTGAGCGATTCTTCAGCCATTTCGAGCCCAAATCCTGACAGCCGTCCCCGTGGACGGGGTCTTGGGCCATTGGCCAGTTTGTGGCCCCTGGTCACGCATTACCCCTGGCAACTCTTCGGAGCATTTGTTGCGCTGATTGCGGCCGCCGCTGCCACATTGGCAATTGGCGTTGGTATGCGGGTTGTGGTGGACGAAGGTTTTTCTGTCGAAAGCACAGAATCCATCGACAGGGCTTTTGCACTGCTGATGGTTGTGGCGGTTGCCATGGCTATAGCGTCCGCTGCTCGGTACTTCTTTGTGACCAGGCTTGGCGAGCGGGTGACCGCCGACCTGCGGGCAAAGGTTTTTGGCAATCTTCTCACCCTTGCTCCCGAGTTCTATGAAAAAGTACGGACCGGCGAAATCCTCTCGCGCCTGACCGCCGATACGACACTGGTGAGAACCGTCCTTACGTCCAGCATGTCGGTGGCATTGCGAAACGCCATTTTGTTCGTCGGCGGATCGGCCATGGCTGTTTATACAGCGCCGGGCCTGAGTGCCCTCGTGCTCGTGGCCCTGCCGGTCATTGTGCTGCCGCTCATCGGCTTTGGACGACTGATCCGAGGCCTCTCCAGAACGTCTCAGGACCGTCTTGCCGACACCGGTGCATTCGCGTCAGAAGCGCTGCAGGCAATCAAGGTTGTGCAAAGTTTCAACCATGAGGACCACGACCGGCAACGCTACACAGGCGTCGTTGAAAAAGCCTTTGACGCCGCTCGTCGTCATGTCGCTGCGCGCTCGATCATGACGGCGGTGGTGATTGCACTGGCTTTCGCAAGCATTGTCGCTGTTTTGTGGATGGGTGCTCGGGCGGTGGTTGAAGGTGACATGACCGGTGGAACGCTTACCCAGTTTGTCTTCTACGCAATTCTATGTGCCACCAGCATGGCGGCTCTGAGCGAAGTCTGGGGCGAGTTCCAGATGGCGGCGGGTGCTGCGGAGCGGTTGTCTGAGCTGCTGAATGCAGAGTCTGAAATTCCGGTTGCGGCTAACCCGACGGCACTGCCCGTGCCTTCCAAGGGTCAGGTGACGTTTGAGGATGTCGGGTTCCGCTATCCGTTGCGGCCTGAAGCGTCCGCAATGACCGGCTTCTCGTTGGACGTATCGCCGGGGGAAACCGTGGCGCTTGTGGGCCCCTCGGGGGCTGGCAAGAGCACGGTCTTTCAACTGCTGCTGCGGTTCTATGACCCACAGACAGGCCGCATCAAGATTGATGGCATCGATCTCAAGAATGCTGACCCGGAGGACTTCCGACGGCGCATTGCCTTTGTGCCTCAGGAAACCGTTGTGTTCGGCACCAGCGTTCGCGACAACATTGCCTATGGCCGTCCTGATGCGACGGATGCAGAAGTGCTGGCAGCAGCCAAGGCTGCCCACGCTGACGAGTTCATTCAGCAGATGCCGGACGGCTACGATACGGAGCTTGGGGAGCGCGGTGTGACGCTGTCTGGTGGTCAGCGGCAGCGACTTGTGATTGCCCGGGCGCTTTTGCGTGATGCTCCCATTCTGCTTCTTGATGAAGCAACGAGTGCGCTGGATTCCGAGAGTGAGGCTCTGGTGCAGGCTGCATTGGACCGGCTTATGGCAGGGCGGACGGTGCTTGTGATTGCGCATCGTCTTGCGACGGTCACAAAGGCAGACAGAATCATTGTTATGGATGGCGGGCGCATCGTCGCGCAGGGCACACATGCAGAACTTGTGGCGCAAGGTGGTCTATATGGTCGGCTTGCGCGATTGCAGTTTGATCTGGATAGGTCACAGGATCTGTCCGACATAGAAAAAGAAGCATCCCAACTGGCGTCAGGCCATGCAGCTGCGGGCAGCTAGGGGATAAGGGGAGAGCGGGCATGAACCGGTTTTTGAAGATCGCACTTATTCTGGTGGCGGTGGTTGTGGTGCTGGCAAGTGCCTTTTACGTGCGCACCATGAACTGGATGGGCGAGTTCACCACGATCACGCGCAAGTTTGACGGCGAAAGCTGCATGCGGGTGCAGGGTGTTCCCGGCCCTGAAGATGTGGCCATCGATCGCTCGCGCGGCATTGCCTATATATCGGCCTATGACCGCCGCCTTGCGTCAAGTGATGACCCCGGTGCGAGCGGTGTGCGCGGTGGCATTTATGTCATGGATCTCAATGCAGACGCAGCGGGGCTGTTCCTGCGGCCGATCACACCGCTGATGCCCGAAGCGTTCCGCCCGCACGGCATTTCGCTTTTCACCGCAGCGGACGGCACGCGCACATTGATGGCTGTCAATCATCCTGGTGGGGATGATCACACGGTGGAGATTTTTGATCTTTCGGATGACGATGTTCTGACCCACCGGCGTACGGTTCGCGACCCCTTAATCATGTCGCCGAATGATGTGGCAGCGGTGTCGCCCGAGGCCTTTTATGTCACCAACGACCATGATCGTCCGGGCCAGGACGGCCGGACCCTGGCGGCACTATTTGCTTCGCCCATCACGACGGTTGTCTATCATGATGGCAGCGCGTCGCAGGTGGTCGCGGATGAATTGGCGCTTGCCAATGGTGTTGCTGTCTCAGGTGACATGTCGAAGGTCTATGTGACGGAGCTTCTGGCTCGTACGCTGCACATCTTTGACCGTGATCCATCGACGGGTGGTCTGACGCTTTCTGACCAGGTGTTTCTGGGGACAGGCGTCGACAATATCGACGTGGCTGAAGACGGTGCCCTTTGGATCGGGGCGCACCCCCAATTGGCGACGTTTGGTGAGCATGCTGCTGACCCCGCCAATCTCAGTCCCAGTCAGATTGTCGTTGTCCGCCAGTTTGAAGGTGGTGGCGGAGAAGCCTCAACAGCATATCTCGATGACGGGTCTGAAATTTCAGCATCCTCGGTTGGCGCAACCTACAAGAACCTGCTGGTCATAGGCGCGGTTTTTGATCCAGCGGTTCTGGTGTGTGACATGGGCGGCGACGTGGCAGCTCCGTCTGCCGCCGTCGGGCAGAACTGAATCTTTTCTTGGTAGCGGCCTGACTGGGCTATGCTGCATGTAAGACTTGGGTAGGCCATGTGTATGGACCTGCTTTCAGCATGAGCGGGGAGGGCTTTATGCGCAAAATTCTCTGGATTCTTCTTCTTTTGGTTGTTGCGGCAGTCGCGCGTCTTGCATGGGTCATGGTGCCTGTTTCCGGCGCTTTTGCGTCGCTTGAAGAGACACTTGTTGACCAATGCACGCGTGTCGAGGTTGCGCCGGGGACGGAAGATGTCACCATCGATCCGGAGACACGCATCGCGTTTGTGTCCGCTGCTGAACGGCGCGATCCCAGTTTGCCAGCCGGTGGCATCTATGCCCTGAGCCTTGACGGCGGCTCGGACCCCGTCCTTGTTTCAGGTGATGGGCCAGATGATTTCCGCCCGCATGGCATAAGCTTGTGGTCAGACGGGGCCGGTACCAAGCGTCTCTTCGTCATCAATCACCCCAAGGCTGGTGGTCATGTGGTGGAGATATTTGATGTCGGTGCCGGTGGCGCACTTACCCATGTCAAAGGCGTCTCCTTCAATGAAATGCACTCACCCAATGATCTGGTGGCGGTGTCTGCTGAGGCTTTCTACGCCTCCAATGATCGGGGCTTCATGGACGGGCTCATGGCGCAGTTTGAAACCTACTTTGCGTTGCCATTCTCCAGTGCCGTGTACTGGGATGGTGAAAACGGCAGTACCGCGGTTTCAAGCCTGGCCTTTGCCAATGGCATCAATGTCAGCGCGGACGGTGGCACCGTCTATATCGCGGAATTTCTTCGCCATCAGGTCGGCGTGTATGACCGTGATGTGGCCACGGGCGCTCTGACACAGACACGCGTTCTGCCGGTCGGGACGGGGGCGGACAATATCGAGATCGCCGAAGACGGTGCCCTGTGGATCGGTGCTCATCCAAAGGCGTTTGATTTTCTCGCCCATGCCGGTGACCCGGCTGCCATTGCTCCCTCACAGGTTATCCGTGTTGATCCGGAAACCGGTGATGTGGAACAGGTGCTGATTGATCTCAGCGGCAAGCTTTCTGGCTCAAGCGTCGGTGCCGTGGATGGCAAGACGCTTGTGGTTGGCGCGGTGTTTGACCCAGCCGTGCTGGTTTGCCCGCTGCCATAGAGGCAGGCTCTAGCGTTCGGTCAGCTTGAACTCGATCCGACGGTTGCGGCGCAGATCATCTGTGCTTGCGCCGTCGGCGAGTGGCTGAAACTCACCAAAGCCTGCTGCCAGAAGCCGATTGGGCGGCACGCCCTGATCGATCAGGTAGCGCACAACAGAAATCGCGCGGCCAGCGGACAGGTGCCAGTTGGATGGAAACTCTGGCGTCGAGATCGGCTGCGAGTCCGAGTGGCCATCGATGCGCAGGACCCAGTTGATGTCATCAGGGACGTCGCCGGCGATCTCACGAATGGCGGTGGCAATCTTGTTGAGTTCGGTCTGACCGGCGGGATTGAGGGCCGCCGAGCCTGAATCAAAGAACACTTCCGACTGAAACACGAACCGGTCGCCAACGATCTGAATGTCGTCCCGGTTGCCAAGGGCCACGCGCAGACGGCCAAAGAATTCTGACCGGGCGCGGGCAAGCTCCTGCACCTTCTGGGCGAGGGCGGAGTTCAGCCTGCGGCCCAGATCTGCAATCTGTGTCTGGTTGGCTTTGTCTTTTGCTTCGGCGGCTTCAAGGGCGGCTTCAAGGCTTGAAAGCTGGCTGCGCAACGCGGCCAGTTGCTGGTTGAACAATTCAACCTGCGCCTGTGCTTCAGCGGTCAGTTTTTCCTGCTCTGTCAGTTCGGCGCGCAATGCGTTGGCTTCATCGCCGCCCGCTTCCGCGCTGAGCAGCAGGCCGGAGAGACGTGACTGTTCTTCTTCCGCGCTGGCAAGGGATGCGGTCATGGCGGTGAGCGACGTTTCAAGTTCGCTGGTGCGCAATTGCTCAAGGGCGAGGAGATCCGTCAGCTGACTGATCTGTGCACGCAGGGACTCCAGTGCTGAGTCCTTACCGGTGATGGCCTGGCTCAGGTAAAACTGGGACAGCATGAAGATCGACAACAGGAAGATGATGACCAGCAGCAGCGTAGCCATGGCATCCACGAAGCCGGGCCAGTAGTCGGCCTGACCCTGCCGTATGCGACGAGACGCAAGAGGCATGGTCTAGCTCCTGTCGCTGTTGTTCTGGGCTGCGAGTTTGGCGATTTGCTCAAGGATCGGCTTGAGGTCTGCCTGGTTGCTGGCGACCTGATTGAGCAACTGGCTTTCCGAGCGCATTTGGTCAGACAGAATGGTGAGACGTTCCGTCAGGGCCATGAGGGAGGCCGTGGTGGCTGAGCGTTCGCCAGACGATCCGCCTATGTCGCGCTGCATGTCGTCGAGACGCTTGGCGAGTTCGCCCAGCAATGGGCTGCCTTCGCCTTCAGACGAATCCAGACGTGTCACTGTGGAGAGCCATTCCTCCAGCTCGTTGTAAAAGCGGTTCTGCGCCTGACTGGCCTGAAGGTCCAGAAATCCGACAATGAGTGAGCCGCCAAGGCCCAGCAATGAGGACGAGAAGGCGGTGCCCATGCCGTTGAGGGGGGCTTCCAGCCCGTTGCGTAGCTCTTCAAACACATCCCCCGAGCCACCACCGGCGGGCGACAGGCTGCGGATTGTCTCGGCAATGGATGAAACCGTATCCAGAAGGCCCCAGAAGGTGCCCAGCAGGCCGAGAAAGATCAGCAGGCCAATCATGTAGCGGGAGATGTCGCGGGCTTCATCAAGCCGAGAGGCGATCGAATCCAGAATTGAGCGCATGGCTGGCGCTGAAATGGCCACACGGCCCTTGCGTTCGCCCAACAGGGTGGCCATGGGGGCCAGCAGGCGTGGGGGTGGCGGCAGGGTGAGGCCGGGGTCAGCACGCCTGAAGGCGTTCACCCAGCGGATTTCCGGCCCAAGCACCAGTACCTGGCGGATGGTGTAGAGGATGCCCAGCAGTAGAACGCCTGCAATCAGGCCGTTGAGCACCACATTGGCGAAAAACGCGTCTGACAGCTGTGGCCACAGGACGGCCAGCACGAGGCCGACGATCACCAAAAAGGTGAGCATGCGGGAAATGTGGCGGCTGGGCTGTGTGAGGCTCAACGTGTCTGAGCCGTGCGCTTTCGCCATGGTCGTCTCCTGTGCGGGCATGCCAACGGGCTGAATGTCTCGCTGGCGGGCGTCATTAGAGCTGAAAACCGGCAGTCTGCGCTAGTTTGGGGCAGTAGTGTGACCCTTCCGTTAGCGAGGGCGGCGGGGCTCAGATGAGTGTAGCGCCGCTTAGCTGCCGGAATAGGCCACATCCACACGGTCCGCAGAGCCTGTATCCGTGACGCCGCCTAGAGCGCGGACGTCAATACGGCGGCTGTCGATTCCCAGACCGATCAAATAGGCGCGCACCGCTAGACCACGTTTCAGCGAAATGCGACGGGCCTCACTGGCTTTGTTACCGGGCTCACCACCATAGGCCTTCAGCTCAATGCGGCGCGGGTCGTAGCGGAGTGATTCACCGATGGCATCCAGGTCACTGCGGGCAGAGCCGATGATGGCAGCTGTGTCTTCGTCAAATAGGACGCGCAGAATGGCGGGATCAGGATCTGGCAATGCGGTGACCGGCGCGGGCGGAGAGAGTGCTGCGACCTGAGGTTCCTCGACGGCAGGTGCGGTCACCGGTGCAGGGGCTGGTTCAGCAGCAGGCGTGATGCTCTTGGGCGGGGTGGCTTCAACAGGCCGCGGGGCTGGCGTTGCCGCGGCTGTGGCGGTCGCGCGAGCTTCGGGCTTTGCGGGCGGTGTTGCTGCGGCTTTGACCGCTGGCTGGGCCGCAGGTTGCGCCGCAGGCTTTGCCGCTTGCGTTGCTGCCTTTGGTGCTGGCGCTTCAGCGGGTGCGGCTTTCACCGTTGTTGCAGGCGCAGGCGGCTTTGGCCGCGCGGTGGGCGCAGGCACGCTTGGGTAGCGCAGCTGGGGGACCTGGCGGGTGGCCGTGGACGACCCGGGATACTTCAAAATCAGGCGCGGTTCGCTGCCTGCGTCCAGTGTTGGATTGAGCCCCAAGGCTTCCAGATTGACGCTAACGTCGGAGTTTTGCTGAGCCATCGCTGGCACAACGGCCAGTGTGGCAACCAGGACCGCCGCAATGGACAGAACAGGGCTGAGTTTTGAAAGAGTGGGGCTGAAATAGGTCATGCCGGGTGGCGCTGTCCGCATCTGTAGGGGTGGACCGAGCAACCCTCGCATGAGGGTCCCTAACGGGTTAACCGCTTGCGGCGCGAACGTAAAGCCCAACGGCGGATTTGTAGTGGGTCCGTCGGGACCTGTTACTCGCTCCGGCGCGCTTTTTTGAGGATATCCTGCAGCAGTGGCAGCAGGTCCGCATTGGCCGCAATGATGCCGTTGCGCTCCAGCAGCTTGTCGCCACCATTGATATCGGTAAGGAAACCGCCTGCTTCGCGAACCATCAAAATGCCCGCGGCCACGTCCCATGGTCGCAGCCCATGTTCCCAGTACCCGTCAAACCGACCTGCGGCGACCCAGGCAAGGTCAAGCGAGGCAGCACCAAAGCGGCGGATACCGGCAACCTTGGGAACGATGGTGTTCAGTTCCTTGCTGAATGTCTCAAGCCATTTCGCGTCAGAAAAGAAAATGCCGGTGCCAAAGACTGAATCTTCAAGCTTGGTCCGCGCAGCGACACGCAGGCGGCGGTCGTTGAGATAGGCACCCTGACCTTTTTCCGCCACGAACAGATCATCGGTCACGGGATTGTAGATGACGCCGTCAACAATCTGCCCGTCGCGCTGAAGCGCAATCGAAATGGCGAAGTGAGGCATGCCGTGGAGGAAGTTGGTCGTGCCATCAAGAGGATCAATGATCCATGTGTGGGTCTTGTCTGGACCTTCGACCACACCGGATTCTTCCATCAGGAAGCCATAGCCGGGGCGGGCCTTGGAGAGCTCTTCAAAGATGATTTTTTCAGCGCGCAGATCAGCGGCGCTGACAAAGTCGCCGGGGCCCTTGCGAGAGACCTGAAGGTTTTCCACCTCGCCGAAGTCGCGTGCGAGTTTGCGGGCTGCCTTGCGGGCAGCGCCAACCATGACATTGATGACTGGGCTATTGAGGGCCATTGAATATCTTTTTGGGTCTGTCGATTACGAGGATTTAGTCGGCGCGCTTGATGTAGGTGACTTCCGTCGTGTCGATGACGACTTTTTCACCGACGGTCACAAACGGTGGCACCATGGTGCGCACGCCATTTTCAAGGACAGCCGGCTTGTAGGAGGAAGCCGCAGTCTGGCCTTTGATGGTTGGTTCCGTCTCGGTGATTTCCAGCGTCACCTGTTCGGGCAGGTTGATGCCGATTGGCTTTTCTTCCCAGAGTTCCAGCGTCACAGCCATGCCTTCCTGCAGGAAGGCGGCGCGTTCGCCGATGAAGTCACGGGCAAGTTCAATCTGCTCGTAGTTTTCGTTGTCCATGAAGGTCAACATGCCGTCGTTCTCAAACAGGAACTGAAAGTCCTTGGTGTCCACACGGACCTTTTCAACGGACTCAGACGAGCGGAAGCGCTCGTTGAGCTTGGTGCTGTCGATCAGGTTCTTGAGTTCCACCTGAGCGTAGGCACCACCCTTGCCGGGCTTCACACTTTGGACCTTTACAGCAGCCCACAGGCCACCTTTGTGTTCAATGACGTTGCCGGGGCGGATTTCGTTGCCGTTGATCTTCATGGCTAGCGGACCTTCGTGCGGTTTTATTGAATTGTCCCCAGAGGCCTGTGATGGCTGGAGGAGCAAGCGGGCCTGACATGCACCACTGTGCGCCATGGTGCAAGGGGCCTGCTACTGGCTGGCCTTGCTTTCCAACCATTTGGATGCGCGTGCGTCACCGTCGCTACGCTGCTGGGGGGTGATGAACTTGGTAAACCGGGCATCCAGCTCGGCATCTTCGTAGCCTGAGCGTAGGGCCAGAGAGTGCCATTTCCATGCTTCCGCCATGTCAGCATCCACCCCTCTGCCCATGACATAGAGGCGGGCAAGACGATTTTGGGCGATGAGATGGCCCTGCTCGGCTGCCTGCGCATAAAGCTCAGCCGCCTTGGCGACGTCCTTGTCTGTGCCCAGGCCCTGATAGGTGAGGTAGGCGAGGCCTGCCTGCGCGTCGGCCATGCCATGGCCTGCGGCGGCGGCGAACCATTTGGCGGCCACAGCATTATCTACGTCGCGTCCCAGCCCCTGTGCTGCCGTCAGACCCAGATTGTACTGGGCATCGGGGTAGCCGGAGGCCGCCGCCTTTTCAAACCATGGCAGGGCGGCTGCGTGGTCCGGCGTGCCGCCATTGAGGGCGCCTGTTGCGTGCAGGGCACCCAGATTGAACTGGGCAATGGGACTGTTTGAATTGGCAGCTTCGCGGAACCAGCGACTGGCCTGAAGGACATCCTGTGCGACGCCTACGCCCTGGGCATAGCGCAAGCCGATTTCCACCTGACCGGCAAGAGATCCGTTTGTGGCGGATAGCAGATACAGACGGGTGGCCTCCTGTAGCCGAGCTTCGGTGTTGGTTGGGTCCATGCCGGGGGGTGTGAGCGTTTTGTCCGCTGTCAGTTCGGCCAGGGCAAAAGCGGCGGATGGCTCACCGTTGGCTGCGGCAGACCGTAACCAGCGACCCGCCTCGAAGAGGTCTTGGTCGATGCCAATGCCGTCGAGATAGAGCTGACCCAGCAGGGCCTGTGCCGATGGATCGCCCTGTTCAGCCACGGGGCGCAGGAAAGCTGCCGCACGCTTGCCGTCATTGGCTTTAAGAGCTTCTACGGCCTGCGCCACTTCCGGCGAGACCGCGCGCACATTGGGGTCGTTGGTTGGGTCTGTTTCAGCCCAAGCGCTGGACAGGGCGGCAAGTGAAATCGCGAGAACAGCGAGTGGCTTGAGTATGAACTGGGGTCTACGCATTGGTCTCCAACAGCGAAACAGGCGTCGTATCGATCACATCATTGATCGCTTTGACGGCTTGGCCCGGACCCCCCTGGTCACTGGGGAAAGACCATACGCTGGATGAGACTGCAAGGAAATCCGCTCCGGCGGCAACAAGAGGCGCTGCATTGTCTGGCGTAATACCGCCAATCGCGACGCAGGGCACTTCGAAGAGGCGCTGCCACCAGGACAGGATTTCGGGCTCTGCGCGCGAAATCGCATCTTTTGTTGCCGTGTCATAGAAGGCGCCGAACGCCACATAGTCCGCGCCCTTTTCGCCGGCCTCCATGGCGAGGTGTCGGCTGTCGTGGCAGGTGACGCCGATTATCGCATCGGGGCCCAGCAACGCGCGTGCCTCATCATAGGGCGTATCCTGCTGGCCGATATGCACGCCATCGGCACCGACTTTCAGGGCCAGGTCGGGGCGGTCATTGATGAGCATTGCGACATCATGTTTGTGCGCAATGGGGATCAGTGCTTCGGCAGCCTTGATGATCTGCGCATCACTGACATCCTTGAGGCGTAGCTGTACACAGGCGACGTCACCAGCGCTCAGAGCATCATCAAAGACGCGTGAAAACGCCGCCAGGTCGTCGAGACGCGGCGGCGTGATCAGGTAAAGGCGGCAAGCCGGCTTTGTGGGCTGTGATGATTTAGGCAGCCTCTTTCTCCACGTATTTGTTGCCGCTAGCTGCGGCTGAGGGCATCCACGCCGGGCAGGGTCTTGCCTTCCAGCCATTCAAGGAAGGCACCGCCTGCGGTGGATACATAGGAAAAATCATCGGCAGCGCCGGCATTGTTGAGGGCAGCCACCGTGTCACCACCGCCGGCAACAGAATTAAGTTCGCCCATTTTGGTGAGCATGGCCACATGGCGGGCGGCTGCGTTGGTGCCATTGTCGAACGGAGCAATTTCAAAAGCGCCCAGCGGGCCATTCCAAACAACCGTCTTGGCAGCTTCAAAGCGGGCAGCCAGGTCAGCAATCGTGTCTGATCCCACGTCCAGAATCATGTGGCCATCAGGAACTTCGGTTGCTGGAACCGTCTTGCATGGGGCCATGGCCTTGAACTCCTGAGCCACCACAACGTCGCGGGGCAGGAGCACCTGACAACCGGCTGCTTCAGCCTTGGCAAGAATTTCGCGGGCCGTGTCGCCAAGGTCATGCTCGCAGAGTGACTTCTTGACGTCGATGCCCTGCGCGGCAAGGAACGTATTGGCCATGCCGCCGCCGATGACGAGATAATCCACGCGGCTGACGAGATTGCCCAGCAGGTCCAGCTTGGTGGAGATTTTCGCGCCACCGACAATGGCAACAACAGGTTTTTCAGGCTTGGCCAGTGCGCCTTCGAGGGCTGTCAGTTCAGCTTCCATGGCGCGGCCCGCATAGGCAGGCAGGCGTTTGGCGATGGCTTGCGTCGATGCGTGGGCGCGGTGGGCGGCAGAGAAGGCATCGTTGACATAGGCGTCGCCCACTGCGGCCAGCTGATCTGCAAAGGCGCCGTCATTGTTGGTTTCGCCTTTGTGGAAACGGGTGTTTTCCAACAGGACGACGCTGCCGGGTTTTGCAGATGCGATCACAGAGGAAGCAGCGTCCCCGACGCAATCATCTGCAAAGGTCACTTCAAGTCCGGATTGGTCAGCGACGGCTGGCGCAACTGCCTTGAGAGAGAACTCAAGATTTCGTTCTCCCTTGGGGCGGCCGAAGTGAGACAGCAGGATGACGATGGCACCCTTACCGGTCAGCTCTCGGATCGTCGGCACGACGCGTTCGATGCGCGTTGCATCGCTGACGGCACCGTCGCGCACAGGCACGTTGAGGTCAGCGCGCATAAGCACGCGCTTGCCCGTGATATCACCATGAGCGAATAGATCGTCCAAGGTTGCGAACGATTTTTCACTCATGGCGTTATCCTGAAATCCTGTGTGGTCGTGTTTGTAAGTTGGTGACTTAGCGCAGCTTGGACATGGCAACAGCCGTGTCAGCCATGCGGTTCGCAAAGCCCCACTCGTTGTCATACCAGGACAGGACGCGGCCCATCTTGCCTTCGATGACCTGTGTCTGCGTCAGGTCAAAAGTCGAAGAGGCAGGATCATGGTTGAAGTCCATGGACACCAGCGGCTTGTTGTTGACGGCCAGAATGCCCTTGAGCGGCTTGGTGCGCGCGGCAGCCTTCATGGCGTCGTTGATGGCATCGACAGACAGCGCCTTCTTGGCGGTGAAGACGAGGTCAATCATCGACACATTGGGGGTCGGCACACGAACGGCTGTGCCGTCGAGCTTGCCAGCCAGCTGAGGCAGCACGAGGCCAACAGCTTTTGCAGCGCCTGTGGATGTCGGGATGATGTTGGATGCTGCAGCGCGGGCACGGTGCATATCGCTGTGCAGGGTGTCGAGCGTTGGCTGGTCGCCTGTGTAGGCGTGAACCGTTGTCATGTAGCCGCGCTCAATGCCGAATGTATCGTTCAGCACCTTGGCAACAGGCGCCAGGCAGTTGGTGGTGCATGATGCGTTGGACACAACGGTATGCGACTTTTTCAGCGCGCCGTCGTTGACGCCGTATACCACCGTCAGATCCGCGCCGGAGGCTGGAGCTGAGACCAGCACGCGCTTGGCGCCAGCCTTGAGGTGAGCGGAGGCTTTTTCCTTCGAGGCAAAGATGCCTGTGCATTCAAGAGCGATATCCACGCCCAGATCGCCCCATGGCAGGTCTGCCGGGTTGCGCTCTGCGGTTACCTTGATCTTGTTGCCGTCGACCGTGATGGAATCCTTGGTGTTGGACACCTTGGCCGGGAAGCGGCCGTGCACGGTATCGTACTGCAGCAGGTGAGCATTGGCTTCAGCAGACCCCAGATCGTTGATGGCGACGACCTGAATGTCCTTGCGGCCAGACTCGATGATGCCACGGAGCACCAGACGGCCGATGCGTCCAAAACCATTAATCGCGACCTTCACGGGCATGATGAATTCACCTTTCGTAGAAGAACAGTGTTCGCGCGGGGCAAGCGGAATTGCCTAGTCCCGCGCGCGTTTGGCGTGGGTATAGCGAAACATCCCAGAGGATGGAAGGTACGCTTGCGCGGAATCGGCCATGCCAATTGCGCAAAGACATGTTTTTGACCTGTCAGGGTGCCGTGAGCTGTGTCCGGAAGGGACTAGAGACGCTCGCGGACGGCCTGAGCTACGGCATCGGCGGTGATGCCAAAGTGCTCGTACAGCTCCTTGTACGGTGCGCTGGCGCCGAAGCCGTCCATGCCGACAAAGCCGCCCTTATCGCCGATATAGGCCTGCCAGCCCATTTCGATGCCTGCTTCAACGGCGATGCGCACTGTGCCGGGGCGAAGGATGTCCTCGCGATAGGCAGCAGGCTGCTCATTGAAAAGGTCCTGACAAGGCATGGAGACAACGCGCGTCGGCACGCCTTCTGCCTGAAGCTGCTTTTGAGCGGCCATGGCGATTTCGACTTCTGATCCCGTGGCAATAAGCGTTGCCTTGGCGTCGCCATCGGATGGGGAAATCTCATAACCGCCACGTGCGGAGAGGTTCTCGTCCGTGTGCTTGGTGCGCAGGGTCTCGAGATTCTGACGGGTCAGAGCAATGGCGCTGGGGCGATCAATGGATTTGAGCGCGACTTCCCAGGCTTCCGCTGTTTCAACGGCATCCGCTGGACGGAAGACATTGAGATTGGGAATGGCACGCAGGGCTGCGAGATGTTCGACCGGCTGGTGGGTCGGGCCATCTTCGCCCAGCCCGATGGAATCATGGCTGAACACGTAGATGGCGCGGCGCTTCATCAAAGCGGCCAGGCGAATCGACGGGCGGCAATAGTCAGCAAACACCAGGAACGTGCCGCCATAGGGAATGAGACCCTTGTGCAGCGCCATGCCGTTCATGGCAGCGGCCATGCCGTGCTCGCGGATGCCGTAGTGGATGTAGTTGCCGGAATAATCGTCCGCAGTTACAGAGGTCTGGCTCTTGGCGCGGGTGTTGTTTGAACCGGTGAGGTCAGCTGAGCCGCCGACGAGTTCTGGAACAACTTCAGCCAGACCATTGAGGACGGCTTCAGACGCCTTGCGGGTGGCAACGGCTTTTTTCTCGTCCGTGAAGCCGCGCTTCATCTTGTTGACTTCAGAGTGGAGGGCGTTGGGCAGGGAGCCTGCCTGAGTGCGCTCAAACTCTGCCTGAACGTCGTCTGGTGCTTCGTCCATGCGGGCCTGCCATGCGGCGCGGTCCTTGGCGGCGCGCAGTCCGGCTACGCGCCAGCTGTCACGCACATTGGCAGGGATCTCAAATGGTGCACTCGACCAGCCAAGGGCTGCGCGGGTGCCTTCAATTTCGTCTGCGCCCAGCGGTGCACCATGGGATCCCGCGGTGCCTTCCTTTGTTGGCGCGCCGAAACCGATCTTGGTGCGGCAGGCAATCAGGGATGGCTTGTCGGATGTGCGGGCATGCTCAATGGCGGCTTCGATGGCGGCAGCATCATGGCCATCAATGCGGATGGTGTCCCAGCCGGCGGCGTCAAAGCGGGCGATCTGGTCACCGGATTCAGACAGGTCCAAAGAGCCATCGATGGTGATGCCGTTGTCGTCGAACAAAACAATGAGGCGGGACAGCTTGAGGTGACCGGCCATGGAAATGGCTTCGTGGCTGATGCCTTCCATGAGGTCGCCGTCAGAAGCAATCACGTAGGTGAAGTGGTCTACCAGGTCATCGCCGAAGCGCGCATTCAGCATCCGTTCGGCAAGGGCCATGCCGACAGATGTGGAAATGCCCTGACCCAGCGGGCCTGTTGTCATTTCGACGCCAGGGGTGTGGTCCACTTCCGGGTGACCCGGTGTGAGGGAGCCCATCTGACGGAAATTCTTGATCTGGTCGATGGTCATGTCCTCGAAGCCGAGGAGGTGCAGCAGTGAATACTGGAGCATCGAACCGTGACCTGCGGAGAGCACGAAGCGGTCGCGATCCGGCCAGCTTGGGTCCTGGGCGCAGAACTTCATGAACTTCGTGAACAGCACGGTGGCGACGTCCGCCATGCCCATGGGCATGCCCGGGTGGCCGGACTTGGCCTGTTCCACAGCATCCATGGCCAGAGCCCGAATGGCATTTGCCATCATGTTGTGTTCGGGAGAGTTGGCGTTGGATGCCTGAGTGTCCGCATCTGTCGATACGGCCGCGCTGTTTGCTGGTGTCATTGTGCTGGTTGCCCTTGGTCCGCGGACGCTCCTGTTGAAAGCGTGATCGCGGTTGCCTCAAAAATTCCCCATCGCGGTCTTACGCCGCTGAGGGAGCCATTGTGATCCGATTCGGATCGGCGTGATGCCAAAAAAGCCATGCCCCGTTTTGGGGTCCGAATTGGGCCGGGAGAATGACGAGGTGCCCTTGCAACGTCAACATGCCCGTGGCACCTGAATGCGTGTGTTCTTTACCGTTTTTTGCGCCGTTGACCGGGGCAAGCGGTGATGAATACGTTATGTCACTGACCTGTTGCATATTGGCCGCGCCCCTGTTGGGTGTTCTGGCCCTTCAAAAACCGCAGAAATCCAAGACGGGAACCTTCTTTCAGAATGAGCAAGCTTGATGCAGCCATGGAGCGGTTTTCATCCGCGCTGGACCAGCTGGAAGCGGGAATCAATCGGCGCGGCATCAAGGCGCAGTCGGCGTCGGATGCGGAACGTGAGCTTGTGGCTCTGCGTGAGGACCGATCCCGGCTTGCAGACGAGCTTGACCAGATGAAAGCCAAAGCGCGCCAGCTGGATGAAACCACCGGTGAGGTCTCCGGTCGTCTTGATGAAGCCATTGCCGGCATCCGTGCCGTGCTTGAGCCGTAGGGCAGGGAGCGCGACATGCCTCAGGTAACCGTCAAGATTAATGGCCGCAGCTATACGCTCTCCTGTGACGAGGGCGAAGAAGAGCATCTGGAGGGGCTTGCTGCCTATCTGGACAAGCACGTCACCAGTCTGTCTCAGGGTGTGGGCCAAGTGGGTGATCAGCGTTTGATGCTGATGGCAGGACTGCTTGTGGCAGACGAACTCTCTGAAGCATTGGGGGAAGTGAAGTCTCTTCAGGATGAGGTGGCTGCTCTCAAAGATGCCCGGACGGGGGCTGCATCCAAGACGCAGGATGCCGAGAATCAGGTGGCAGAGGTGCTGGAAGCAGCGGCAAAGCGCCTTGAAGACATTGCCGGACGGCTTGAGGCGTCCTAGCTGTTAGACATACAAGTACGGGGCTGCCTGGTGCGCCAGGAGCCACACTGCTCGGGGCCTTACGGTCTCCAAGGGAGCTGTCCCTGCTTGGGCTCGAGGGCCCTCGCATCACGGTGCCCACCTACATCTGTAGGTTCCCGGGGATTTCTGCTCCAGCGGCCAAGGCGGCTCCACTCTTGTATCTACTGACCGATTGCACCCCCGTGACCTCCACATGACGTCCACACCATTTGACGGGCTTTCCAAGCCGCAGCTACGCGAAGCAGCGGGGCTGGTGCGGCATGCAGCTGCCCGGCGGCTGGGCCATGATGCTGGCCATGATCTGGCGCGGCGCGTTGTGGGGGAACTGCCGCTGCGTCCTCAAGAGACAATCGCGGGATATTGGCCGGTGCGTGGCGAAGCAGATCCGCTGCCGGCGATGCTGGCACTGGCAGCCCAGGGCCATCGGCTCGCCCTGCCGGTTGTTGAGGGTGCAGAGCAGCCGCTGTCGTTCAGGATGTGGATACCTGGCGACCCGCTGGTTGAGGGCGCGTATGGTATTCCCACGCCGGGGCTCAGTGCTGCTTGTGTGACGCCAACACTTTTGTTGGTTCCCGGTTTGTGGTTTGACCGCAGCGGCGCGCGGCTTGGATATGGCGGCGGGTTTTATGACCGGACGCTTGCGGACCTGCGACGTGGCTGGCAGCCACGGGCAGTTGGCGTAAGTTACGAAGCGACTTTGGGCGGTCATCTTGATCGCGAGCCGCATGATGCGGTGATGGATTTTATTGTGACCGAGCGGCGCGTTTTGCGCGCACCATAGCCGGTCCGTAGCAGGAATAGCCTTATGCGGCTTTTGTTTTTGGGTGATGTGGTTGGCCGGTCCGGGCGGGATGCTGTCGTGGCAGCGCTGCCGGGATTGCGGTCTGATCTTGATCTCGATTTTGTGGTGGTGAATGGCGAAAACGCTGCGGGCGGATTTGGGATCACCGAAAAGATCACCACCGAGCTGCTTGATGCGGGTGCGGATGTCATCTCCGGCGGCAACCATTCATGGGATCAGCGAGAGGCGCTGGTGTTCATCGAGCGCGAAGAGCGTCTGCTGCGACCTGCCAACTTTCCAGCCGGCACGCCGGGGCGTGGTGCCGGGTTGTTTGAAGCGCGCGGTGGCCGCCGTGTGCTGCTGGTAAATGTGCTTGGCCGCGTTTTCATGGATCCGCTGGATGATCCTTTTGCGGCCGTTGAGAAAGAAATCAGCGCAGCGCCGATGGGTGATGTGGCGGATGCCGTCATCGTGGACATGCATGCGGAAGCCACGTCCGAAAAAATGGCCATGGGGCATTTTTGCGATGGCAAGGCGTCTTTGGTGGTTGGGACGCACAGTCATATTCCAACCGCCGACGCGCAGGTGCTGCCCGGCGGGACGGCCTATCAGACGGACGCCGGCATGTGCGGTGACTATGACAGTGTCATCGGTATGGACAAGGAAGAGCCGGTCAATCGGTTCACCCGCAAGATTTCCGGCGGGCGCTTCACGCCTGCTGATGGCGAGGCAACGGTCTGCGGTGTGTTTGTCGAAACCGATGATGCGACTGGTCTGGCGCAGCGGGTTGAGCCAATCCGCGTGGGTGGGCGGTTGAAACAGTCGATGGCTAGCTAGGGGCGAGCCAAAGGGCCAGGGACATGCTGATGGGTAGCCTTACCCGCCCTGCATTCTCTATAAAGCCTGCAAATCATCGAATTCAGACGACAAACCGGAGCGCGTGAGCCCATGGCTGGCCATTCACAATTCAAGAACATCATGCATCGCAAAGGCGCGCAGGACGCCAAGCGGTCCAAGATTTTTGCCAAGCTGGCCCGCGAAATCACCGTTGCTGCCAAGCTGGGTATGCCGGATCCGGCCATGAACCCGCGTCTGCGGGGGGCCATTCAGGCAGCCCGGGCTGAAAACATGCCCAAGGACAACATTGACCGCGCCATCAAGAAGAGCCAGGCGGGCGACGAAGATAACTTTGAAAACGTCCGCTATGAGGGCTTTGGCCCCGGCGGCATTGGCGTGATCGTTGAGGCGTTGACGGACAACCGCAATCGCTCGGCCAGTGAAATCCGCTCTGCCTTTTCCAAAAATGGCGGCAATCTGGGTGAAACCGGGTCGGTCTCCTTCATGTTTGATCAGGTCGGGCGCATTGAATACCCGGCAGACGTGACCGACGCGGATGCGATGTTTGAAGCTGCAATTGAGGCAGGGGCTGATGATGTGACGTCTGACGAAGACGGGCACGAGATCATCACCGCCGCCGACAGCCTCAATGAGGTGGCCACAGCGCTGGAAGAAAAGCTCGGTGAGCCGCGCAAATCCGCCCTTATCTGGAAGCCTCAGAACTCCATCGAGGTTGATGGTGATGCAGCGTCGACGCTGCTCAAATTGCTGGATGCGCTGGACGACAATGATGATGTCCAGCAAACCTATGCGAACTTCGAACTATCCGATTCGGTTCTTGAGAGCCTGACGAGCTAAGGCGATGTCGCCCGACGCTTGAAATGGCAGGGCGCACAGGCATGACACTCCCATCCCATACGCGGCGATTGCTGGGGCTAGATCCGGGCCTTACAGCAACCGGCTGGGGCATTGTGGATGTGACCGGTTCGCGGCTGGTGCATGTGGCCAACGGGACTGTGAAATCAAAAGCCAAGGACGCCCTGTCTGATCGTCTTGCCATGTTGCATGACGGCGTGGCCTCGATAATCGCGGCGCATCAGCCTGATGAAGCTGCCATCGAAAGTGTGTTTGTGAACAAGGACGGTCAGGCGACCCTCAAGCTGGGGCAGGCCCGCGGGGTTGCCATTCTGGCAGCGGCACAGGCCGGATTGGACGTTGCGGAATACGCACCCAACCACATAAAGAAATCGGTCGTCGGGGCCGGACATGCGGACAAGCGCCAGATGATGGCCATGGTCACCATGCTGCTGCCCACATGTGATCCGCATTCGGAGCATTCCGTTGATGCGCTGGCCGTTGCCATCACCCATGCGCATGGCACGGCCGGGTCAGCGCGCCTTGCTGCGGCGCTGGAGGCAAAGGCATGATCGGCAAACTCAAGGGCATTGTGGACGAGACGGGTCTCGACTGGGCGCTGATAGATGTGAATGGCGTTTGCTATCTCACGTCGTGTTCTGCGACCACGTTGCGCCAGATTGGCGGTCCGGGCGACGCAACCGTGCTGCATATCGAAACCTATGTGCGTGAAGACCAGCTTCGGCTTTTTGGTTTTTCAACAGAAGCCGAACGTGAATGGTTCCGGCTGCTCTTGAGCGTTCAACGGGTTGGTGCCAAGGCGGCGCTGGCCATCCTGTCCGTGTTGGACCCGCAGTCGCTGGCGCGGGCCATCGCGTTCAAGGATGCGAAGGCGATTGCGACAGCGCAGGGGGTTGGTCCCAAGGTGGGCGAGCGGATTATTTCTGAACTCAAGGACAAGGTGCCTGCGTCCCTGGCCATGGCCGGCAAGGAGCCTGTGCCGGGCAAGGAAGTGGGCGAGGTGCCGGCGCACAGTGCTGAAGCGGATGCCATCTCGGCGCTGGTCAATCTGGGCTATGCTCAGGCACAGGCCGCTCAGGCGGTGTCGCGTGCTGTTGCAAAGGCTGGTGATGATGTGCCCGGGGCGGAACAGCTGATCCGTGTTGGGCTCAAGGAACTGGCGTCATGATGAATGCGCTCCTCATTCAAGTAGTTTGGGACTCACATGTCTGATCGCGTCGTACATGCTGACTTCAGTGCTGAAGATGGGGCCGAGCAAGGCATCCGTCCCACAGCGCTTGATGCGTTTGTCGGGCAGGCGCGGGCAAAGGAAAATCTGAGCGTTTTCATTCAGGCTGCGAAGTCGCGCAACGAAGCGATGGACCATGTGCTGCTGTCAGGACCACCGGGCCTTGGCAAAACCACCATGGCGCAGATCGTGTCGCGCGAGCTTGGGGTCAACTTCAGGTCCACGTCCGGGCCGGTGATCGCCAAGGCGGGTGATCTGGCTGCGTTGCTGACGAATCTTGAGCCGCGTGACGTTCTGTTTATCGATGAAATTCATCGACTGTCTCCAGCGGTGGAAGAAATCCTCTACCCGGCGATGGAGGATTTTGAGCTCGATCTCATCATTGGTGAGGGGCCGGCGGCGCGGTCTGTGAAGATCGATCTGGCCCAGTTCACCCTTGTCGGGGCAACCACGCGGGCGGGACTGCTGACCACACCCCTGCGGGATCGTTTCGGCATTCCCGTGCGGCTTGAGTTTTATACCAATGAAGAGCTGGAGAAGATCGTCAGCCGTGCCGCGACCATTCTGGACGCGCCGCTGACGTCTGAGGGGGCGATGGAGATTGCCCGACGCTCGCGGGGGACGCCGCGTGTGGCGGGTCGGCTGCTTCGCCGCGTGCGTGATTTTGCATCGGTGGGTGGTGTCGCTGAAATTGACGCTGATGTGGCGGACAAGGCGCTCAACCGGCTGGAAGTCGACAATCGCGGGCTCGACAGTCTTGATCATCGCTATCTGCGGACGGTGGCGCTCAAGTTTGGCGGGGGTCCTGTTGGGGTTGAGACCATTGCAGCTGCGCTGTCGGAAGCGCGTGATGCGATTGAAGAATTGATCGAGCCCTATCTCATTCAGCAGGGCTTTGTTCAGCGCACACCGCGCGGGCGATTGCTGACGGGGGCGGCCTTTGAACATCTGGGGCTGACGATCCCTGCCTTGTTTGAAGGTGTGCAGACTCGGTTGTTTGAAGATGAGTGACACCGGGGATGATGCGCTGGGACCGGCAGGGACCCTGAGCGCTGACGGGCTGCACATCATGCCGGTTCGCGTCTATTACGAAGACACGGATGCGTCTGGCATTGTGTATCACGCCAACTATCTGCGATTTGTGGAGCGAGGCCGCACGGATGTGCTGCGCTGTGCGGGTCTTGATCACCGCACCATGATGGATGCGGAGGATTCCACCGCCTTTGCCGTTCGCCAGATGAACATTCGTTTCATCGCGCCGGCGCGTCTGGACGATGCTTTAGAGGTGCGCACGCAGTTTACGGAGGTGCGCGGGGCGCGCATTCGGGCCAGCCAGACGGTGTGGCGGGGCGAGACGCAGCTGTTTGAAGCGGAAGTGGAAATTGCGGTGCTGGACGGGAAGGGCCGCGCCCGCAGAATTCCGGCATTTGTGCGAGACGCGCTTGCCCCTTATGTTGCCTGATACCTTTTGACTTCAACCAGATTTCGGCTCTTTTTGCGGGGCGTCCGCGCCGCAGTTTCGACACAAAAACACAGGACAAGGCGGGACAGGCGGCAATGCCGTTGTCCCGGATGCCGGGTTAATGTGCCGCTTTCGCCGAAGCGCTTAGACATGACGTAGGAAGTTTCGACGATGGAGCCGGATATCATCAACGCGGCAGCGCAGGTTGCCGAAACCGACTTTTCTCTGTTCAGCCTGTTCCTGCGTGCCGACATTGTGGTGAAGGCCGTGATGGTCGGCCTGTTTGCGGCATCGATCTGGAGCTGGGCCATCATTTTTGAAAAATGGGGTCGGCTGCGCTCGGTGAACAAGAAGGCCGAGAAGTTTGAACAGGTGTTCTGGTCCGGCCAGTCGCTTGAAGACATTTATCAGAATATGGGCCACCGGCCCGACCACCCCATGTCGACGCTGTTTGTGGCGGCCATGCGCGAGTGGCGCCGGTCGGCTGAAATCGGCACCAAGGCCATTCATGGTCTGCAGGAGCGGATCGACCGGGTGATGACGGTTTCGATTGCCCGCGAAACAGCACGGCTGGAGCGGGGCCTTCTGTTCCTTGCGACGGTTGGTGCCACTGCACCCTTCATCGGCCTGTTCGGCACGGTCTGGGGCATCATGAATTCGTTCCAGGCCATTGCCGTGTCGCGCGACACCAATCTTGCGGTTGTGGCACCGGGCATTGCCGAAGCGCTGTTTGCCACAGGCCTTGGCCTGCTGGCCGCCATTCCGGCCGTGATTGCCTACAACGCCTTCTCAACGGGTCTGAACCGATATGCGACGCGGCTTGATGGGTTTGCGGATGAGTTTTCCGCCATCCTCTCGCGGCAGATCGACGAAACCCGCGAGGGTCACTGATCATGGCCGGTGGTCTTATGCCCAATGGTGGCTCAGGGGGCGGTCGCCGCCGTGGTCGCCGGTCCCGCGCGCCGATGAGCGAAATCAACGTCACGCCCTTTGTGGATGTGATGCTGGTGTTGCTGATCGTGTTCATGGTGGCAGCCCCCTTGCTAACGGTGGGTGTGCCGATTGACCTGCCGCAGACAAGCTCGCAGCCATTACAGGAAGATGATGAGCCGCTGACAGTGACTGTGAATGCGGAAGGTGAAGTCTATCTGCAGGAGACGGTTGTTGAGCTTCCTGAATTGTCTGCCCGGCTGCTGGCGATTGCCGAAGGTGGGTATGACGAGCGCGTCTATGTGCGCGGCGATCGATCTGTTGATTACGGCACGATCATGAATGTCATGGGCACTTTGTCGTCCGCCGGGTTCCGGCGCATTGGCATGGTGACCGAGCAAGGCGGCCCCGACGCCGCCGACGAAGGATAGCGATTAAGAATGCGCGGCGGTGTTCCCCTCTCCGTCCTGCTGCACGTTGCAATCATTGCGGTTGCGATCGTGGGCCTGCCCGCGCCCAAACTCGAGCCGGTAGAAATCGCAACGGCCATCCCGATCGAAATTCTCGAGATTGATGAATACACGCGCGTGACCCGCGCGCCGGAGCCGGAAGCAGAGCCCGCGCCGCCGGAACCTGAACCCGAGCCAGAGCCGCAAGAAGCGCCGGAGCCTGAACCTCAGCCGGTTGCCGAGCCCACACCGCCGGCCCCAACACCGCCCCCGGCAGAGCCAACACCTCCGCCGCCAACTCCGGAGCCCGAGCCAGCCCCGGCACCAGAACCTGAACCCGAGCCTGAGCCACAGGAAAAGGTGAACGTGGCACCGCCGCAGCCGCCAGCACCTCGCTTGCGTCCGACGCCGCCAAAGCGGCCGGTGCAGCAGAAACCATCCTTTGATGCAGGCCGTATTGCAGCCCTTCTGGACAAGCTTCCCGAGGAGCGCCAGCCCGCGCCTGCACAACCAGCGCCGACACAGCCGCCTCAGCAGTCACGCATTGGGGCACGGACATCATTGACGATTTCGGAACTGGATTTCATGCGTCAGCAGATCAGCGCGTGCTGGTCACCCCCTGTCGGTGCCACAAATGCGGCTGATTTGGTTGTCACCATGAACATATGGCTGAACAGGGACGGATCATTATCGCGCCCTCCGCAAGTGAAGGGCAGCAACTTTGTGCTCTCTTCCTATCAGCAGGCGGCTCAGGAAGCGGCCTTGCGGGCAGTGCGTCGGTGTGCACCCTATCGGTTGCCGGTGGAAAAATATTCATCCTGGCGTGAGATAGAGTTGAGGTTCGATCCCAGTCAGATGCTGGGTCGTTAAACGGGTTGAAGGCTAGGAGAGGCTTTGGGAATGCACGGGTTTAAGCAAATTCTGGCGGGTCGTTTGACGAAATGGGTGCCTGTGCTCGCGGCAGTTGCCCTGCTGATGCCGGGCGCTGCTCTTGCGCAACTGCGCATTGATATTACCCAGGGCACGATTGAACCCCTGCCGCTGGCCGTCACCGACTTTGTTGGCAGTGATGCTGCCGCTGGTGAAACCGGCGACAAGATGGCCGGGGTGATCCGCAGCAATCTTGAGCGGTCAGGATTGTTCCGTCCCCTGAGCGAAGCAGCCTTTATCGAGAAAATTACGGACCCCAACAGTGCGCCGCGCTTTGGTGACTGGCGCATTATTGATGCACAGGCGCTTTTGACGGGCTCTGTGACGCAGGAGCCGGATGGCCGTCTGCGGGTAGAGTTTCGTCTGTGGGATGTGTTCGGCGAAGAGCAGCTCATCGGCCTGCAGTACTTCACCAAGCCAGACAACTGGCGGCGGGTGTCGCACATTATTTCAGATGCGATTTATGAGCGTCTGACCGGCGAGACCGGGTATTTTGATACGCGGATTGTGTTCGTGTCGGAGACGGGTACCAAGGGTCAGCGCGTCAAGCGTCTGGCGCTCATGGACCAGGACGGGCACAACCCGCGCTTCCTGACCAATGGGGGCGCGCTGGTGCTGACACCGCGCTTCTCTCCCACCAATCAGGAAATCACATACCTGTCTTATGCGGGTGGCAGCCCACGGGTGTATCTCTTCAACATCGAGACACGTCAGCAGGAAGTTGTCGGCGAGTTTCCGGGCATGACTTTTGCGCCGCGCTTCTCGCCGGATGGCGACAAGGTCATCATGAGCCTGCAGCGGGGCGGCAACGCCAATATCTATGAGCTGGATTTGCGGACTCGGGGTACGCGGCGGTTAACCAATTCGCCGTCGATTGATACGTCGCCAACCTATGGCCCTGCCGGGCGGGAAATCGCCTTTGAAAGCGACCGGGGCGGCACCCAGCAGATTTACGTGATGAACTCCAACGGCTCAGGTGTGCGCCGTATCAGCTTTGGCGAAGGGCGGTACTCGACGCCGGTCTGGTCACCTCGCGGAGATATGATCGCGTTTACCAAACAATACAAAGGTCGATTCCTGATTGGCGTCATGCGTCCGGACGGAACCGGCGAGCGAATTCTGACCGAGGGCTATCATAATGAGGGGCCCACATGGGCGCCAAATGGCCGGGTTCTCATGTTTTTCAGGGAAACACCGGGGGTCCGTGGTGGGCCCAGCCTGTGGTCAGTGGACCTGACCGGCTACAACGAACGGCAGGTTGTGACACCAGGATTCGGGTCTGACCCGGCCTGGTCTCCCTTGATCCGCTAGGGTTCTTGCGGATAACGTCCATCTGGGGATCCAAGAAAACGTCAAGATGCCCGCGGGGCCATCATTCCATGTAAGGACTGAGTTTCGCGGGTAACCGTCATATTCCGTTGGAAAAGTCACCGAGTGGTTAGAAGGTGATGGAGCACAACGGCAAACTGGCGGTTTGAAGAGAATTGGGACGCGTACAAATTCGAGCACTTTTTGTGGTGTTTTCTTGGGTGTGCGGTTCCGGGGTGCAACATTATTTGGGGGCCTTTTCAAGGTCCGTGAAGGCAGGAGATTTTTTAATATGACCGCAACGTTGATCCGTTCACGGACAATGACTTTCGGAGAGTTTTCAGGTCGTGCCGTCAAGATGGCGCTGGCAGGTTTTGCAGCGCTGGCACTTGTGGCGTGTAGCTCTGATCCAGAACAGGCACCGGTACGCACAACAACGGCACCGACGGCTCCGGCTCCTTCGGGCCCGACACCTGGCACCCAGCAGGACCTTGTGGTCAATGTTGGTGACCGTGTGTTCTTTGACACGGACCAGTCTTCGCTGCGGGCAGATGCCCGCGCGACGCTTCAGCGTCAGGCGGCATGGATGAACCAGTACCCGGCTGTGGCTGTGACCCTTGAAGGTCATGCTGATGAGCGCGGTACCCGTGAATATAACCTTGCACTGGGCGCGCGCCGTGCAAACTCAGCCAAGGACTATCTGGTAAGCCTTGGCGTCCAGCCATCGCGTGTGCGCACCATTTCATACGGCAAGGAGCGTCCTGTGGCGCTTTGCTCTGACGAAAGCTGCTGGGCGCAGAACCGTCGCGGTGTCACCGTCGTGACGCGGGGCGCAGGCTCCTAAAGCCTTCCAGCTACGCTGTTTCTTGAAGGGCGCATATCCTTGTGGGATGTGCGCCCTTTTTGATTCCGCCTGTGTGATATGAGGCTTCTGGTCACTTTTTTGACCAAACGGTGCTTAAGGCTTTGGTTCCAAGCCTCAATTTTGCCTACCTTGTGGAGTGATTTGCTTTCACGAGACATCGTCAAACTGGACTGACCCAATCTGGACTAACCATGCCCAAGCTGAAATTTGCACTCGCTGTTCTGCCATCGCTCCTTGTGGGGGTCGGTGTTGTTGCTGTGAGCCTGCCGTTGCCAGCACAGGCTCAGCAGTCCGTGACGGATACACGCGCGCTCTATGACCGGCTGCTTCGGCTGGAGCGGGATCTTCAGGATGTTCAGCGCAACGTTTATCAGGGCGGTGCCCCGGCGCAGCTCGGCGCGCCTGCGCCTGCAGCCGACATCGGTGCAACGGATGCCGCGCGTCTTTCGCTGCGGCTTGATCAGATCGAAACGTCTCTTCGTGACATGACGGGGCAGGTTGAGCGGCTTCAGTTCGAATTGCGGCAGGCCAACCAGAAGCTTGAGAATTTCGCAGCGGACACAGATTTCCGATTGCGCGACCTTGAAGGGACGGGAGGTGGTCAGCGGCCATCCGCGTCCAATGCCACAACTGGTGCCCCGGCACCTTTGGCAAGCAGCGCACCGACACCAACGGAAAAGCCACTCTCAGCCGCGCAGCAGGCCTCCATCGGCACGCTTGGCGGTGTTGCGTCACCAGCGCCGCAGCTTACGCCGCCGTCGTCGGCTCCAAGGGCTTTGTCGTCTGCAACCACTGCCGGTCTGCCGGACGGTGGGCCCGATGTGGCGTACAAATATGCCATGAGCTTTTTGCGCCAGGGTGACTATCCCTCCGCTGAGGCGGCTTTCACCCAGTTCCTTGAGGCCTATGGCGACACCAGTCTTGCGGGCAATGCCCAGTACTGGCTGGGGGAAACCTATTATGTGCGCGAGCAGTATCAGGATGCGGCGCGGGCATTTCTCACCGGCTATCAGACCTATGCCTCCAGCCCCAAAGCACCGGACAGTCTGCTGAAGCTGGGCATTACCCTTGCTGCACTTGGCCAAACCCAAGACGCCTGCCTGACGCTGGCTGAAGTGCCACGTACATTTCCAAGTGCGCCGCAAAGCGTGAAGGCGCGGGCTGAGCAGGAACGCAGCCGCGCTGGTTGCGTCTAGGCACGCCCATGGCGGCAAAACCGAATTCCCCCGATTTTGAAGCGTTGCTGACACCCTTTGGTTTGTCGCGCACGGATGCTGTCGCGGTAGCTGTGTCTGGTGGTCCGGACTCGATGGCGCTCCTTGTACTGGCTGCAGACGAAGCTAAGAGGTCCGGTCGATCCGTGAATGCGGTGACTGTCGACCACGGTTTGCGTGCCGATGCCAAAGACGAAGCCGAGCAGGTAGCGGCATGGGCAAAAGCGCTAGGTGTTGCACACACGACGCTGACCCATGAAGGCGATGTACCGGTGGCTAGCATTCAGGCTGAAGCGCGAGATATTCGCTATGGCCTGATGGGTCAGTGGTGTGCGGCGAACAACATCGCAGCCCTGATGGTCGCGCACACGCAGGATGATCAGGCGGAGACGCTTTTGCTGCGGTTGGCGCGCGGCAGCGGGGTTGATGGGCTGTCCGGCATGGCCGCTGACACGACCCGTGACGGGCTCAGGGTCATCAGGCCTTTGCTGGACGTGCCGAGGGCTGATCTGTTGGCGCTGCTCGAAGATCGTGGGCAGGCTTTTATCGAAGACCCCTCCAATCGGGACGAGCGTCATGCGCGGGTGCGTATGCGGGCACTCAGGCCAACGCTTGAGGCTGAAGGGCTGACAGCACAGCGCCTTGCGGAGACGGCCGGGCGGCTTTCCGTCGCGCGGGATGCGTTGGCTGGATGGACGCAGGCGCATCTGGCCGGGTGTGTCACTTTTGATGTTGGCGGCTGGGCTCAGTTTGATCGCACGCGGCTGGTGAATGTGCCGCTGGAAATCGGTCTGCGCTCGGTCTCGCGGATTGTCATGGCAATTGGGGGAAGTGTTTATCCGCCACGCCTGCACCACACGCGAGCGCTGCTTGACCGACTTGGCGCCGCGGAGTTCTCAGGCGCAACGCTTGGGGGTGTGTGTTTTGTTGCGCATCGCTCCGGCGTGCTTGCCTTCCGCGAAGCACGGGCCATGGCTGAGCCGGTTTCTGTCGAAGGTGTGTCACCCTTGTTGTGGGACCGCAGGTTTGAAGTGAGCATTGCTGACGCCAAGGAGGTGGACAGTGGGTCGCGGAGCATCGGTGCGCTTGGTGTGCCGGGGGCGCGTCGACTGAGGGACGAGCTTGGGCCTGAGGTGCTCAACGTCCCGTCTGCAGCAGCATCCTGCATCCCGGCCGTGTATGCGCAGGGCAGGCTGCTTGAGGTGCCTGCGCTTGGCTACAGGCCTGATGGCGCGGTTCCCAACCACCGAATTGCCTTTGTGGGGCCAATGCGCGCAGGGCTGACGGCCAAGCCTATCGGCATCGAGGCTTAAACCCCAACTTTGGTGGGGCTTTGAGGCGCTAACGCCTTGAGATTTAACGGTCGTTAAGCAGTTTTGGAATTGGTCTAAGGACTGGTAATCCTTTATTGGCTGCCTATCTTTGAATATGCTGGCACTCAGCAAGAAAACTGCCGTGTTTGGGGCTTTTTGGGCCCTTTCACGCTGACAAGGACCAAAATCCTGTGAATAATTTTCGCAACTTCGCCCTTTGGGTCATCATCGCTTTGCTGCTGGTGGCGCTGTTCAACCTGTTTCAGGCTCCGGCCCAGCAGGGTGCGACGACAGACATCACCTTCTCTGAGCTTCTCGCGGAGGCCGATGCGGGCTCTGTCGCGGATGTGACCATTCAGGGTGAAAAGATCACCGGGTCGTTCTCCGATGGCCGGGCCTTCACCACCTATGCACCGCCGAACTCCAACGTGACCGAGCGCTTGTATGAGCGCGGTGTGCAGATTTCAGCTCGTCCGAGCTCCTCTGACTCGCCGACGCTGCTGAGCGTGCTGGTGTCCTGGTTCCCGATGCTGCTGTTGATCGGTGTGTGGATCTTCTTCATGCGCCAGATGCAGGGCGGTGGCGGCAAGGCCATGGGCTTTGGTAAATCAAAAGCCAAGCTGCTGACCGAGCGCCATGGCCGTGTGACCTTTGACGATGTTGCCGGTGTTGATGAAGCAAAAGATGATCTGCAGGAGATCGTCGAGTTCCTTCAGGACCCGCAGAAGTTCCAGCGCCTTGGCGGACGTATCCCCAAGGGTGCGCTGCTTGTTGGCCCTCCTGGTACGGGTAAGACGCTGATCGCTCGTGCGGTTGCCGGCGAAGCGAATGTGCCGTTCTTCACAATTTCCGGTTCTGACTTTGTGGAAATGTTTGTGGGTGTTGGCGCAAGCCGCGTGCGCGACATGTTCGAGCAGGCCAAGAAGAATGCACCGTGCATTATCTTCATTGACGAAATCGACGCTGTGGGCCGGCACCGTGGTGCAGGCCTTGGCGGCGGCAATGACGAGCGCGAACAGACACTCAACCAGTTGCTGGTGGAGATGGATGGCTTTGAAGCCAATGAAGGCATCATCCTGATTGCTGCCACCAACCGTCCTGATGTTCTGGACCCCGCACTTCTGCGTCCGGGCCGCTTTGACCGTCAGGTTGTTGTTCCGAACCCGGACATTGTTGGCCGTGAGAAAATTCTCAAGGTGCATATGCGCAAGGTGCCTCTGGCGCCGGACGTGAACCCACGCACGATTGCACGCGGCACGCCCGGCTTCTCCGGTGCGGACCTTGCAAACCTTGTGAATGAAGCTGCATTGCTGGCCGCCCGTCGGGCAAAGCGCCTTGTCACGATGTCCGAGTTTGAGGACGCCAAGGACAAGGTGATGATGGGTGCTGAACGGCGCACCATGGTCATGTCTGACGATGAGAAGAAGCTGACGGCCTATCACGAAGGTGGTCACGCGCTTGTGGCGCTCAATGTGCCTTCGACGGACCCGATCCATAAAGCCACGATCATTCCGCGTGGCCGGGCGTTGGGCATGGTCATGCAGCTGCCGGAAGGCGACAAGCTGTCCATGAACCGTCAGGAAATGACCTCGCGTATGGCAATCCTGATGGGTGGCCGAGTGGCAGAAGAACTTGTGTTCGGTCATGAAGCTGTGACGGCGGGTGCAGGCTCAGACATTGAGCAGGCAACGAAGCTTGCCAAGAACATGGTCACACGCTGGGGCATGTCCGAGACGCTTGGACCGCTCGCATTTGGTGAAAATCAGGAAGAAGTGTTCCTGGGCCACTCAGTGGCGCGTAACCAGAACGTGTCGGAAGAAACCGCCCGTCAGATTGATGCTGAAGTTGCGCGGCTGGTGAAGGCCGGCCACGAGGATGCGACACGTATCCTCACTGAGAAGCGCGACGAACTGGAAATCATCGGTCAGGGCCTGCTTGAGTACGAAACGCTTTCCGGTGATGAAATCAAGGCGCTGCTGAAAGGCACCAAGCCTGAACGCAACACTGATGACGATGTGACGCCTGAATCAGGCACGCCGTCGTCCGTTCCGTCTGCGGGGCGTCGTCCTGCGGGTGATGCGGGCAGTGTTCCTCCGGGTGCGGAGCCGCAGGGCACGTAGAACCGCCTAGCTGTTTCAGGACTGTATTGGAAAGGCCCGGAAGCTTATGCTCCCGGGCCTTTTCGCTTCGCAAGGATTGTGCTGCCCATGACTGCTTCGCCGACCCTGTTTGGCATTCTCAATGTCACCGCTGACTCGTTTTCGGATGGGGGAAAGTACCTTGAGCCGGACGCAGCACTTGCCCATGCGCGGGCACTGATGGCGCAGGGGGCTGATGTCATTGATCTGGGGGCTGCATCAAGCCATCCCGATTCAGCGGATGTGGGCGCGGCTGAGGAGATTGTGAGGCTGGCGCGTATTGTTCCGCAGCTGGTGGACGCTGGCATCCCGGTGTCCATTGATAGCTTTGAGCCTGATGTGCAGCTGTGGGCGCTGGGGCAGGGCGTTCAATATCTCAACGACATACAGGGCTTTCCGAATCCGGAGATTTACCCAGCCCTGGCCAGCGCGTCTGCCAGGCTTGTCATCATGCATGGGGTGCAGGGGCGCGGGCGGGCGCGGCGGCAGGATGTGCCCGTGGATCAGATATGGGACCGCATTTTCAAGTTCTTTGACGAGCGGCTGGAGGAACTCGCGGCTGTGGGGATCGCTCGGGAGCGGCTGGTGCTGGACCCGGGCATGGGCTTTTTTCTGGGGACAGACCCGGAGGTGTCACTCGAAGTGCTGCGCCACATTGGCCGCCTTGAGGCGCGCTACGACCTGCCGGTGCTGATCTCTGTCTCTCGAAAGAGTTTCCTGCGGGCCATGACCGGGCGGGATGTGGCTGATATCGGCCCGGCGACGCTGGCGGCTGAAATGTTTGCGGTCTTGGCAGGTGCTGGCTATATCCGCACCCACGCGCCGGGTGCGCTTAGAGACGCCTTGGCCGTTGATGCAGCGTTGCAGCCAAAAACCCGGTAACAGGCTGAAAACAATCGTTAACCTCGTGCTCAGCGGCTTTGTCTATAGTGCGCGGCAACTCAAGACTCAAAAGGCCGATCAAGGCCGCGCGGGGGACATTCGATGTCACGCAAGTATTTTGGTACGGACGGTATTCGCGGTCGCGCGAACCTGGAACCGATGACCGCATCGACGGCCCTTAAGGTGGGCATGGCGGCGGGCCGCGTGTTTACGCGCGGTGAACATCGCCACCGGGTGGTGATCGGCAAGGATACGCGCCTGTCCGGCTACATGATTGAAAACGCCCTTGTGGCCGGCTTTACGTCGGTCGGCATGGATGTGTTCCAGTTCGGCCCGTTGCCGACGCCAGCGGTTGCCATGCTGACACGCTCGTTGCGGGCAGATCTCGGCGTGATGATTTCAGCCTCGCATAACAGCTTTGGCGACAATGGCATCAAGCTGTTTGGCCCGGATGGCTACAAGCTGTCCGACGATGTGGAACATGCCATTGAGCACCACATGGACAATGGCCTGGCGGACGGGCTGGCGGCGCCATCCAGTATTGGCCGGGCCAAACGTATTGACGATGCGCAGGCGCGGTACATCGAATTTGCCAAGCGTACGTTCCCACGACATCTCAGCCTCGAAGGCATTCGCATCGTTGTGGATTGCGCCAATGGCGCTGCTTACAAGGTTGCGCCCGCTGCGTTATGGGAATTGGGCGCTGAGGTCTTTTCAGTCGGCGTTGAACCCAATGGCACAAACATCAATGAGGGCTGTGGCTCTACGTCTGTAGAAATGATGGCCGGCAAGGTCCGTGAGCTGCGAGCTGACATCGGTATTGCGCTGGATGGTGATGCAGACCGGGTGATCATCGTGGACGAACGCGGTGAGACGGTTGATGGCGACCAGGTGATGGCGGCCATTGCGCAATCCTGGGCCGACAAGCAGATGCTTCAGGGCGGCGGCATTGTGGCGACTGTCATGAGCAATCTTGGTCTTGAGCGCTATCTGGAAGGCAAGGGCATGACCCTTGCTCGCACGCAGGTTGGTGACCGTTATGTGGTTGAGCATATGCGCGCCAATGGCTTCAACCTTGGGGGTGAGCAGTCCGGCCATGTTGTGCTGTCTGATTTTGCAACCACCGGTGACGGGCTCATTGCGGCGTTGCAGGTGATGGCTGTGCTGGCTGAAACGCAAAAGCCTCTGAGTGAAATCTGCCACCTGTTTGACCCCTTGCCGCAGCTCCTGCGCAATGTGCGGTTCCGTGAGGGCGCGCCTCTTGAAGACGATCAAGTGAAGGATGCGATTGAGACGGGCACACAGGCGCTTGGCAATCGCGGTCGTCTTGTGATCCGCAAATCAGGTACTGAGCCGCTTATCCGCGTGATGGCGGAAGGTGACGACAATGCGCTGGTTGAGCGGGTCGTGAACGATATCTGCGGTGTGATTGAGAGCCGGTCCGCGTGACGCAGTCGGCCCCGTCAGATCTGGCGCGTGTCCTGATTGTTGCAGGCTCTGATTCAGGCGGCGGCGCGGGCATTCAAGCCGACATCAAAACCGTGACGGCGCTGGGTGGCTATGCCGCGACAGCGATCACGGCCATTACTGTTCAGAACACACTTGGTGTGCATGGCGTTGAAGGGCTTACACCGGAGCTCGTCCGCCAGCAGATGGACGCGGTGATCTCCGACATCGGTGTTGATGCCTTCAAGACAGGAATGCTGCATTCAGCCGACATCATTGGTGCGGTCGCTGATGCTATTGAAGCCTATGACGACGTGCCACCGGTTGTTGTCGATCCGGTGATGGTGGCGACATCGGGCGACCGACTGCTGCAACAAGACGCTGAAGCGGCCCTTATTGGCCGACTGCTGCCTTTGTCGTTCATTGCGACACCGAACATTCACGAGGCCGCGGTGCTTGCGGACCAGCCGGTTAAAACCGCTGGTGACATGCGCGATGCGGCGCGGGCCATTCTCGCCTCGGGGCCGGACTGCGTGCTGGTGACCGGCGGTGATCTGGGCGGTGACGTGGTGGTGGATGTGTTGGCAACACCGGTGGAAATTCGCACATTCACAAGTCCGCGGATCAACACCTCTGCGACCCATGGCACGGGCTGCACGCTGGCCAGCGCCATTGCGACCTTCCTGGCGCAAGGCAGAGAGATTGTGGATGCGGTGGAAGACGCGCGGGACTACGTCCACATGGCGATGACGCAGGCGCTAAAAATTGGCGCTGGCGCGGGGCCGCTAGACCATGGCTGGCCATTACGCCGCGAGGACTAGGGCGTAGCGAAGACTAGGCCGCGCTCAGGGGACCTTCGGTCAGAAGGTCCTTCAGAATGCCAATCCCTCTTTTGCACTCAGCTGTATCTGCTGGCGGGCCAAGGGCCACACGCACATGGCGTTCCGCTGTTGGTGCTGCGATTGCAAAGTCCTCATCTGACGCGATGGCGATGCCGCGCGTGCGTGTGGCTTCCATGAAATCATGTATCCGCCATTCCGGCGGCAGCGCTATCCACAGATGCGCACTGTGCGGATGGCGGGTCGGTAGCCAGTGCGACAATGCTTCGTATGCCGCCGCATTGCGGTTGCGGAGCTCGGCGCGCTGCCGGTCCTGGAGCGTTTGCGCCCCACCACTTTCAACCAGATGACGCGCGGTTTCAGCTGTCATGGGTGGGAGACCCTGACCGAAGGCATGTTGCGCTGTACGGGCTCGGGCTGCGAAACGCGGCGGGCAGATGATGGCCCCGATGCGCAGGCCCGGAGCGACGCATTTTGACAGGCTGGACACAAAAAATCCGGCGTCAGGCAGTAGCGCTGCAAGGGGCTGGGTGGGGTCGGTGAGTTTGCCGTAGATGTCGTCTTCTATGGTGAGCAGGTCATGACGTGCCGCCACGTCGGCAATCGCATGACGGCGCTTGGCATCCATGACGATGCCCGTTGGGTTTTGCAACGTCGGAATGATGAAGACGGCGCGCGGGCGGTGAGCGCGGGCGGCTTCGTCCAATGCGTCAGGCATCATTCCATTTGCGTCCATTGCGACCGGGCGCAGACGGCGGCCCATGAGCTGACACTGGGTAGCGATGACGCGATAGGTAAATGCTTCGGTGACGATGAGGTCGCCGGGTTCAGTGGCGACGGCAATGGCGGTCGCCAGCGCCTGTTGCGCGCCGGCGGTCAAAACCAGGCCGTCGGGGTCAGGGCTGAATTCCGCGTGGCCAAACCAGTGGGCGGCAGCTTCGCGTTGGGCGGCGGTGCCGCCGGGCTCTGCGTAGTCTGCCACATGGGCGCGAAAGTCCGGCTGGCGCATCAGGGTTTCCAGCGCGCCTGCCACGATGGCGTTCTGGCCTGTTGATGCGGGCAGGTTGGCGCGCATGGGGATCAATCCCGTATCCTGCATTGCCATGAACTCTGCGGATCCAACGCCGCGTGTGCGGCGCTTGTTTGCGTCATCTCCACACACAAAAGTGCCGCGCCCAACGCTGCCTTCAACGAGGCCCCGGCGTGCGGCCAGTTCATAGGCGCGACTGATGGTGCCGACAGTGACACCCAGGTCAAAAGCGAGGGGTCGGTGAGCTGGCAGTCGATCGCCGGGGTTTAGCTCGCCGGCGTTCAGGGCAGCTTCAATGGCATCCGCAATTGCGACGTAGCGCGGGCCGGTCTTTGCGACATGGGAGATGGGAAATATTGTCATGGTATCAATATAAGAATTGAATGGGTGCAATTTGGTTATAGATTACCGGCGTACCAGCTGGAAAGCGGTTTGTGACGAGAGGACAGGGCAATGAAGCTCAATCTGTTTCAGGTAGATGCATTTGCGGAGCGACCCTTTGAGGGCAATCCGGCGGCGGTCGTGCCGCTTGATAGCTGGCTCAGCGACGAGCAGATGCTGGCCATTGCTGCTGAAAACAATCTCGCCGAAACAGCGTTCTTTGTGGCGGAAGAGGATGGCTATCGCCTGCGCTGGTTCACACCCACATTGGAAGTGGAACTGTGTGGACATGCAACCCTGGCGACGGCGCATGTGATCCTGACGCGGCTGAAGCCGGAGCTTGACCACGTGGTGTTTCAAACCCGCTCGGGCACACTCACGGTTCGCCGTGGTGACAACGGAAAAGACAATGGCAAACTGGTGATGGATTTCCCCGCGCGGGCATCGAAGCCCATGCCAATACCTCGGGACCTGGGCCCAATGCTCGGTGTCACGCCACGCATTGTATTGTCAGGAGCCAACCTCATAGCGGTGTTTGACAGTGCTGCTGACGTCGCGCGGTTGCGGCCTGCCTTTGAGCCTCTTGGCAAGTATCTTGGGCCGCGCAATCAGGGCCTGATTGCCACGGCGCCAGGCGACGCTGATTCCGGATTTGACTTTGTGTCCCGGTTCTTTGCGCCGTCCCACGGGGTTGAAGAGGATCATGTCACGGGGTCCGCCCATTGTGACACGACACCGTTCTGGGCGAAAAAGCTCAAGAAGAATGAGATGATTGCGCGACAGATATCTTCGCGTGGCGGGACGGTCGGCTGCCGGCTTGATGGTGAGCGGGTGTATCTGGAAGGGGCGTGTGCGGACTATCTGGAAGGCGCTATATCTATCGGCGATGGGTCGTGAGCTGGGAGCTGCTGGGCTTTGCAGCCCTGTTCGGTCTGGTTTTGATGGCTACGCCGGGGCCTGCCAATTTGAGCCTGATGGCGGTTAGTGCGTCTGTCGGGTTTCAACGGGCGCGGCTTTATCTGTTTGGAATCTGGGTCGGGGGATTTCTGGTTACGGCGCTTGTGGGGTTGGGTGTTGGTGCGCTCCTGCAGGCGCAGCCTCTGCTTTACGGCGTGCTGCAGGTTGTTGGTTTCGGGTACATCGCGTGGCTGGCGTGGCGGCTGGCCCATCTTGATGGGTCGCATGGCACCACGCACGCGGAGCCATCGTTCTGGGCAGGTGCTGCACTCCACCCGCTCAATCCCAAGGCCTATGTGATGAATGTGACGGCTTATGCGAGCTTTATCGCACCGGGCATGGCGTATGATGCGCAGGCCGTGTTTCTTGGGATCACGCTCGGGCTGATCATGATCGTATGCACCACGACATGGGCGCTGGGTGGTGAAATGCTCCGGCACTGGCTGACGCAGGCTCGTTACGCCCGTGTGGTGAGACAGGTCCTTGCCGTCGCCATGGTTGCCAGTGTCGCCATTCCGATGCTGCTGGTGTGACGGGGGGCTATTCGACGGCCCCCTTGCCCCATTTGAGTTCAGCGACCGCAATTCCGACCAGAATTAGCGCCAGACCAAGCAGTGCCCAGATGCTCGGGCTCTCGCCCAGCACTACGATGCCGGCGACGAGTGCAACGGGCGGGACGAGATAGTTGGTCATCGACATGAAGGTCGGGCCGGCTTCGTCAATCAGCCGGTAGTAGATGACTGTGGCAAGGCCTGTGGCGAAGATTCCGGTTCCGATGATGCCAAGGAGTGACTGGGCCCCGGGCATCGTGTCCGGCAGGGGTGTGGTGGCGAGCGCCAAGGGCAGGATCACGATGAAGGCGATGCCGCTGGTGTAGGCCGAGCGGCCCCACAGATCCATCGCAGGCATGTTGCGGGCGATGATCGCGTTGGCGGCGAACAAGACGGCCCCGAAGAGCACGGCCGCTTGGGCCAACAGCTCGAGATCGCTGATGCCAACGTCAAAGAGAACCTCCGGGCCGACGATCAACGCGACACCGGCGAGGCCCGTGACGAATCCGGCCAGCCGCCGGGCGGTCATGCGCTCACCAGGCACGAACACATGCGCCAGTGCCAATGTCATGAGGGGCATGGTGGTGATGAAGATGGCAGCGAGGCCCGACTCAATATGCTGCTGGCCCCAGCTGATGACATAGAACGGCGCAACATTGCCGACGATGCCAAGTGCTGCCAGCCACCCCCAGGCGGCGCGGGGCACCTCATGGAGCGTGCCCAGCTTTAGCGCCAGCGGGAAAAGCATCAAAGCTGCAATCAACTGCCGGAACACGACCACCCATTCAGGTGAGATGCCTTTGAGCGCCATGGCTGTGAACGTAAAGGCGGATGCCCAGCACGCTGTGAGGGCGGCGAGAAGAAGCCAGGCTGTTCGGCTCCGCGTGCCGCCGCCCCTGTTGCTGCTCATCGCTTAGGGCCCAATGCGTGCTCCAGCGCCTCCAAAAACCGGTCCATGTCACGGTCAGACGTATAGACATGAGGCGTCACCCGGATGGCTGACCCGCGCACGCTGACGAAGACATTTGCCTCCGCCAGTCTGGTTAGCAGATCGTCGGGCAAGGGTGCTTCGCGGGTGAGGCCGAGATAGTGGCCGGCGCGGCGGCTTTCGGGTTCGGCGGCGAAGCCAAGCGTAGCGGCTTGTGTCGTCATGGCCCGGGTCTTTTCAATCAGCGTTGCGGCGATGTTGCTGACACCCCAGTCGAGGATTTGCTTGAGCGCGGTAGTTGCCATGGGCATGAGGTGAAACTGGGCACGCTCGCCCATGTCATAGCGGCGTGCGCCGGGCTGAAAGCCCGTGGCGTAATCCACCAGCCTTGCAAAATCCTCTGATCTTTCGCGTGCGGTCCACGTCTGCTCCAGAGGGCTGCCTTCATGGTGGCGCGGGGCCACGTAGAGGAACCCCATGGCATACGGTCCTAGAAGCCATTTGTAGCAAGGGGCTGCGATGAAGTCGGGATCGTAGCGGGTCACGTCAAAGGGCAGGGCACCCATGGTCTGGCAGGCATCAATAACCAGCGCTGCGCCCACATCCCTGGTCCGTGCCCGGACGGAATCAAGGTCCACCATGGCCCCGTCGGTCCAGTGGCAATGTGGAATGGTGACGATGGCGGTCTTGCTTGTGATCGCGTCCAGAAGCGGCTGGGTCCATCCGTCCTGGCGCTTGTTGACGGCCACAACCTGGGCACCGGCCTTTTGGGCAGCGTCGCGCCATGCATAGACGTTGGAGGGGAATTGCTCGGCGAGCGTGATGATTTCCTCGCCCTTGCCAAGGGGCAGGTTTTTCGCAGCGCTTGCAATGCCATAGGAGGCGGAGGGCACGATTGCGATGTCGTCGGCCGTGGCCCCAATCATCTGTGCAAAGAGGGTGCGGGCATGTTCTGCGGGCTCAAAGAAATCCGGGGCGGTAACTGTCCATGGTTGTGCCTTGAGTTGCGCACCGCCAATGCCTGCGGCTGTCACCGATTTGAGGTTGGGGGCCATATAGGCGCAGTTGAGGTAGGCGACATCTTCAGGGATGTCGAACAGGTGGCGCTGGGTCGGGATGATCTGCGCATCTGGCGTGCTATCTGGCATGGGCGGCATGAGGCCGCGCGCACGCCGTCAAGTCAACGGCGATTCATGCAAACCAGTATTCAGTTCTGACGTGCCCTAGGCGGGGGCGATCTGTTTGCGGCGCTCGGCTGCTTCTGCAGGCCACAGGTCCTTCATGGTGGCCAGCAGGTCGCTTTGGATGGACGTGTATTTTGGATCGCCCCACAGGTTGACCTTTTGCAAGGGGTCCTCATTCAGGTCATAGAGCTCGCCCTCGCTGCCGTCATAGATCGAGCCGGGCAGGTAGGCGGTTGCCACATAATCCTTGGTCGTAATGGTTCGCAGCGACAAAGAGAGCTTCTGCTTGTCCGGGTCGTCAGAGTTTTGATGCTCGCTGTCCCAGCCGGTCAGGACACTTTCGCGTTTCTGAGCCTGTGCTTCCGCTGCGGTTTGCGGCAGCGGTGTCCCTTCCATCCATTCGGGGACATCCAGGCCTGCGATGCTGCAGAAGGTGGGGGCGAGATCAATATGGGCGACGGGGTCTGCCAGTGCCTGTGGTGAGACGGCAGCGTCCGGTGCCGGGCGCCAGAGGAAGGGCAGTCGCATGAGCGCATCCACGTGGAACGCGCCTTTGAACATCAGGCCGAAGTCGCCCTGCAGTTCGCCATGGTCAGTCGTAAAGAAGATGTCGGTGCGTCCGTCCCAGCCGCGGTCGTTGATGCGGTCGAAGACGCGGCCGCAGGCATCGTCGATCATTTCATTTTCGATATGGTTCATGGCGTTGATTTCGCGCACCTGATCGTCGGTGAGATCAGCAGGGCGAAAGTTTGGCGGGAACTCAAAATTGGTGCGCAGGGATCCGTCCCATGCGCCTTTCCAGTGACGGGGCTTTTGCTCCAGCAGTTTTTCGCGCTCTTCCGCTGTGGCGGCGTACAGCTCGGGCAGATCCAGATCACGCCAGTTGACGCGATTAATTTCAGACGCCGGTGGATCCCATGGATGGTGCGGGTCCGGGAAGCTCATCCAGATGAACCAGTCTTCGTCCGTGTCCAGACCATCGAGGAAGGAGATGACGCGGTCAGCAACCCAGTCTGTGTGGTACAGCTCCTTGGGCATATCGTTGACCCAGCACTGGATGGCGCCGGTGTCGCTGCCGCCAATATGGTTCTGGCGGCCTTCGGGTGTGACCATGGGGTAGAAGCCGCCGATCTTGTCCTTGTGCTCGCCGAGCATCAGCTGGTCGTAGTGGAAGTTGCCGGTCATGAAATGATTGGCGAGTTCCATGCGGTCAAAGCCGCGATGGGGACCGGTCTCGCCTTTTTTTGCCATGTCGTTTTCGTAGAAGCCCGGCGGTGACAGCCATGGCTCGAAATGGGCTTTGCCGATGAGGGCGGTCTTGTACCCAGCGTTACCAAGTTCCTGGGCCACTGACGGGGCGTCCTCCGGCAGGGGCACGCCATTGGTCCATACGCCGTGGGTTGCCGGGTATTGCCCGGTGATAATGCTGGCGCGGGCGGGCATGCAGGTGACGCACTGGTTGTGCGCGCGGGAATAGTTGATGCCGTTTGCCGCCAGTGCATCAATGCGCGGCGTGCGGGCGACTGTGCCGCCGGTACAGCCCAATGCGTCATAGCGCATCTGGTCGGTGGTGATCAGCAGGATGTTGCGGCCCATTGTCAGTCTCCCAAGGGGCGCAACTTATGATCGGCGCGCCCGTTACTCATCGGCATACAATGCCGTGCGGGTTGCGCCTGATCAATGTGGTTCATTAGCTAAACTGTGAAGGTCTGTCCGGTCAGTTCTTTGGATGCATCCCACAGTCGGCGGGCGACCCGCTTGTCGTGGGAGCGGCGGTTGGATTTGACCTTCACCGGGTGCCCTCGCATTTCCATGATGCCATTGGGGCCCCAGTAGGAGCCCGACTCGGCGTCCGGGTCTGTTGCGGCGCGCAAGGTCGGCAAGGCACCGGCCTTTTGGCTTTGAGCAAAAAGTGCGTTGGCGATCGTACCGGCGGTCATGGTGCGCTGGAGGTTGGTGGACGAGTAGCCGGGGTGCGCGGCGGTCGCGCGGGTGGTGTGGCCGGCTTCTTTCAGATTGCGGTCAAGCTCGTAAGTGAAAAGGAGGTTTGCCAGCTTGCTTTGGCCGTAGGCAGGCCACTGCTGGTATCCCTTTTCCCAATGAAGATCGTCGAAATTGATTTTGCCCGCCCTGTGCGCCTGGCTGGCGACTGAGACAACGCGACCTTCAGGTGCTGCGTTGACGAGGTCGATGAGCTGGGCAGTAAGCGCGAAGTGGCCTAGATGGTTGCAACCGATCTGCAGCTCGAAACCGTCCTCGGTCTTGCCGTAGGGCGGCACCATGACGCCGGCATTGTTGATGAGGATATCCAGCTTTCCGTGCTTCTTGCGGTAATCAGCGGCAAAGGCAGCAATGGATTTGAGGCTGGCGAGATCAAGGGAGCCGGTTTCTACTGTTGCACCCTTGTTGGCCTTCTTGATTTTGGCCTGCGCCTCCTTGGCCTTGTCCGCATTGCGGCAGGCGAGGGTCACATGCGCGCCTTTGGCTGCCAGAACATTTGCTGCTTCAAAGCCGATGCCGCTGTTGGAGCCGGTGACGATGATGTGTTTGCCCGATTGATCGGGGACGTCTTTTGCTTTCCAGCCCATGGGATATTCCTTTGCCGTTGGATGCTCTGTTATCGCACAAATATGACCTTTGGTCATTAATTCAAGCCCCGCCTGCATGGCAGTGCCGCGAAACAGTCATTTGACCTTTGGGGCCCGCTCCCCTATCTACGGCGCGGGCCACGCTTCCCCAACGAAGCGCGACCCTCTGCGAGGAGGGAGACAAACCATGGCAGACGTTACGACTCCGGGCATCCGTCCGGCTAATCCTAATTTTTCATCCGGGCCCTGCGCTAAGCGACCGGGATGGTCCCTATCCAAACTTGAAGACGCGTGTCTTGGCCGTTCGCATCGCTCCAAACCGGGCAAGGCGAAGCTGGCACAGGCAATTGACCTGACGCGTTCAGTTCTGGGTATTCCTGACGATTACAAGATCGGCATCGTGCCGGCATCCGATACGGGTGCCGTTGAAATGGCCATGTGGTCTTTGCTGGGCGAACGCCCGGTGGACATGATGGCATGGGAAAGCTTCGGCTCTGGCTGGGTGACCGATGTCATCAAGCAGCTGAAGCTGGACAATGCCCGCAAGATCGAAGCTGACTATGGCCAGCTTCCTGATCTCAGCACGGTCAATCCTGCACACGATGTTGTCTTTACCTGGAATGGTACGACGTCTGGTGTGCGTGTTCCCAATGCGGACTGGATTTCGGCAGACCGTGAAGGCCTGACGATCTGTGACGCCACGTCGGCTGCGTTTGCGCAGGATCTCGACTGGGCGAAGCTCGATGTCACGACCTATTCCTGGCAGAAGGTGCTGGGCGGTGAAGCGGCGCACGGCATGATCATTCTCAGCCCGCGTGCGGTTGCACGCCTTGAGAGCTACACGCCACCCTGGCCGATGCCGAAGATTTTTCGTCTTACCAAGGGCGGCAAGCTCATTGATGGCATCTTCAAGGGTGAAACGATCAACACGCCGTCCATGCTGTGTGTCGAGGACTATATCGACGCGCTGGAATGGTCACAGTCCATTGGTGGCCTCAAAGGTCTGATGGCCCGTGCTGACTCCAATCTCGAAGCGCTGACCAAATGGGTAGATGACACCCCTTGGGTCGACTTCCTGTGTGCTGATGTTGCCAACCGCTCAAACACCTCCGTGTGTCTGACGATTGTTGATCCGGCGCTCAATGAAGAGCAGCAGGCGGCCGCCTCCAAGAAGCTCGCAAGTCTGCTGGACGCTGAAGGTGTTGCGTATGACATCGGTGCCTACCGCGATGCCCCTGCGGGCCTTCGCATCTGGGCCGGTGCCACCATCGAGCAGTCTGACATGCAGGCGCTGCTGCCTTGGCTTGACTGGGCCTATGCGGAAGCAACCAAAGCGGACGCGGCTTAGCAGCCCATTGAATTAGGTGCGTGGCGGACTTTTGTCCGCCACGTGCACTTCACCCCATTTCCCAAAATTCACCTTTCAGGAGCGACCCATGCCCAAGGTGCTGATTTCCGACAAACTGTCTCCCGCTGCCGTGGAGATTTTCAAGAACCGTGGTCTCGATGTGGACTTCAAGCCAGGCCTCCCCAAAGAGGAACTGCTTGAAATCATCGGCCAGTATGATGGCCTTGCCATCCGCTCTGCCACCAAGGTAACCGCTGACGTGCTGGAGAAGGCAGACAACCTCAAGGTTGTGGGCCGCGCCGGCATCGGCGTCGACAATGTGGACATCCCCCAGGCCACGTCTAAGGGCGTGATCGTGATGAACACGCCGTTTGGCAACTCCATCACGACTGCTGAGCACGCCATTTCCATGATGATGGCTCTGGCCCGTGACATTCCGCAGGCCAATGCATCCACCCATGCAGGCAAGTGGGAAAAGTCCAAGTTCATGGGCGTTGAGCTTACGGCCAAGACACTTGGCGTCATCGGCTGCGGCAATATCGGCTCCATCGTCTGTGATCGTGCTCTGGGCCTGAAGATGAAAGTCATCGGCTTTGACCCGTTCCTGACAGCGGAACGTGCGGCCGACATGGGCATTGAAAAGGTTGAGCTGGACGAACTGCTGAAGCGCGCTGACGTCATCACCCTTCACACGCCGATGACCGACTCAACGCGCGGCATCATCAACGCGGATGCCTTCGCCAAGATGAAAGACGGCGTGCGCATCGTGAACTGTGCCCGTGGCGGCCTGATTGTTGAAGCCGATCTCAAGGTGGCAATCGAATCCGGCAAGGTGGCTGGTGCTGCCCTTGACGTGTTTGAAGAAGAGCCTGCCAAGGAGAACGCGCTGTTCGGCATGGACAAGGTTGTGGCGACGCCGCATCTGGGGGCGTCTACGTCTGAAGCACAGGAAAATGTGGCGCTTCAGGTGGCTGAACAGATGGCTGACTATCTGCTGGATGGGGCGATCACCAATGCGATCAACGTGCCGTCCGTCTCTGCGGAAGACGCGCAGAAGCTGGGTCCGTGGATCACCCTGTCTGAGCAGCTTGGTCTGTTTGCCGGTCAACTGACCGAAACCGGCCTTGAAGAAATCACCATCGAGTTCGTGGGTGATGCGGCTGATCTCAACACCAAGCCGCTGGTCAACGCAATGCTGATGGGGCTGATGAAGCCGATGCTGACAGACGTCAACATGGTGTCAGCGCCTGCCATCGTCAAAGAGCGCGGCATTGCGGTGAACGAAACCAAGAAGAGCCAGCATGGTGCCTATGAAGGCTACATTATGCTCTCCGTGAAGACGGAACGTCAGACGCGCAGCGTGGGCGGTACGGTCTTTGGTGACGGCACACCGCGGATCATTCAGGTGAAGGGCATCGGCATGGAAGCGGCCCTGACCCCTGACATGCTCTATGTGACCAATGACGACAAGCCGGGCTTCATCGGTGGTTTGGGCACGGTTCTGGGTGATGCGGGCATCAACATTGCGTCGTTCAACCTTGGCCGTGTGTCTGAGGGCAGTGACGCCATTGCCCTGATCGATGTGGACCAGGAAGTGGGCGCGGATGTGCTCGACAAGGTCATGGCGCTGCCGAATGTGAAGCAGGCCAAGGCGCTGAAGTTCTAGGCTTCAGGCCCTTTCTACAGGCCAAGAATCAGGGGTGGATGCTGCGGCGTCCGCCCCTTTTTGCTGGCGGGTTGCAGCTGTGATGCTGTCGCATTGGAGTTTGTCTCCGATATGGCTATAGTCCCGCCGCTTTCTGCAAATTCAAAGGATTCCTTGAGATGGCAAATGTAGCGGTCGTCGGCTCCCAGTGGGGTGACGAAGGCAAGGGCAAGATTGTGGACTGGCTGTCAGAACGCGCCGACGTGGTCGTGCGCTTTCAGGGCGGGCACAATGCCGGCCATACGCTGGTGATTGACGGCAAGGTCTTCAAGCTGTCGCTGCTGCCCTCAGGCATTGTGCGGCCCAACAAGCTGTCGATCCTCGGCAACGGCGTGGTGCTGGACCCCTGGGCGTTTGCCAAGGAAGTGGACCAGATTGCCGGCCAGGGCGTGGCCGTGACGCCGGACAATCTGATGATTGCCGAAAACGCGACGCTTATTCTCTCCGTCCATCAGGAACTTGATGTGATGCGGGAGAGTTCCAACTCCGGCACCAAGATCGGCACCACCAAGCGGGGCATCGGCCCGGCTTACGAGGATAAAGTCGCACGCCGGGGCCTGCGGGTGATCGACCTTGCGGACTTCTCTACCCTTGAAGCCAAGGTGGATAATCTGCTGGTGCATCACAATGCGCTGCGCCGGGGTAACAATCTGGATGAGCTCAAGGCCGCGCCGATTGTGGACGCGCTCAAGGAGATCGCGCCGCGCATTCTGCCTTTCGCCAAGCCTGTGTGGCTGGTGCTGGACGAAGCCAAGAAGGCGGGCAAGCGCATTTTGTTTGAAGGTGCGCAGGGCACGCTCTTGGACATTGACCACGGCACTTATCCGTTTGTGACGTCGTCCAACACCATTGCCGGTCAGGCGGCGGGCGGTGCGGGCGTTGGCCCCAGCGCCATTGGCTATGTGCTGGGCATCACCAAGGCCTACACAACCCGCGTAGGCGAAGGCCCGTTCCCGACCGAGCAGGACAATGACGTTGGCCAGAAGCTGGGCGAGCGCGGTCATGAGTTTGGCACGGTGACAGGCCGCAAGCGTCGCTGCGGCTGGTTTGATGCGGTGCTGGTGCGCCAGGCGATCAAGACCGGCGGCATTGAAGGCATCGCGCTCACAAAGCTCGATGTGCTGGATGGCTTTGACGAGCTCAAGGTGTGCACCGGCTACACCCTGGACGGCAAGAAGCTGGATCACCTGCCAGCAGACGCGCCAAGTCAGGCGCGCGTTGAGTGCGAATATGTGACGCTGGACGGCTGGTCCGAAAGCACAGAAGGCGCCCGCAGCTGGGCAGACCTTCCGGCGCAGGCCATCAAATATGTGCGGCTCATCGAAGAGCTGATCGAAGCGCCAGTGGCACTGCTGTCAACAAGCCCTGAGCGCGAAGATACGATCCTGGTGACTGATCCGTTTGCGGATTAGTTTTATGATGCTCGTCTGATTTTGGGTGCTTGCTTGCTGCTCGCGTTGGCGACATGCTGGCACTCCCATGTGCCCTCCGGTCAAGCCGGAGGGTGAGCGGGTCTTAGCTGCGGGTGCTAACCCACAACCGCTGTCCCTCTGGCTTGACCAGAGGGTCTATCTGAGTTCGCCACCTGCTCATTGATTAGCAATCTCCTCATAGAGATCGCGCCAATGGGGGTTCATTTGGTCAATAGCTTCGATCTTCCAGCGCCGGAGCCAGGATTTGAGGCGCCGCTCGCGCTGCTTGGCGGCTTCTCTGGTATCGAAAGCCTCGTAGTAGACCAGCTTTGTGAGACCATGCTTCTGCGTGAAGCCGGGCACAGCTGCGGTGCGGTGCTCCCAGACACGTCGGGCAAGATCGTCAGTGTAGCCGACATAGAGCGTGCCTTGTGGCTTGTTGGTCATGATGTAGACGCAGAAGGTCATGCAGGATTGCAGACTCCTATGGGCCCTCTGGTCAAGCCAGAGGGATAGCGATAGTGGAGAGGCACCGCTCCCTCACCGCTTTCCCTTCGGCTTGACCGAAGGGTCTATCTGACTTGAAGGCTACTCCGCCGCTACCAATGGCCCGGACGTGACGCCAATCGCCCGCAGGCGCTCCTGCCTGATCTCTTCGATCACCGGCGCCAGGACTTCTTCGTGGAACTTGTCGCAGCCGATGCAGAGGTTGCGGTATTGGTTGCCCTTGGGGTCCTTGGTCCTCGACTTTTCATAGAACGTGTCCACGTCCCAGCCGTGGGCGAGCCCCATGCGCTCCGGGTGGCCCATGTTTATGGCTTCAAAGGCCGGGTGGCCGACGAGGCTGTCGAGGATGTCGGTCAGTTTTTCTTCCGTCACATTGCCGATGGGGGCCTTGGTCTTGAGGCAGCAGGGGAAGACGTCTCCCTGCGGATCAATGGACACTTCCGAGCCTGAATAGCGGTGGTTGAGGAAGCCCAAGCCGCCGGACCAGGCGTTGCAGAAATTGTCCTTGATGGTGGCGCGGGAAAGGCCGTTGTCCCAGGCGCGGCCGCGCGGCCAGATCTTGCCGATCCACTCATCTTCCGTGGCGCCGAAGAAGAGATAGGTCGGGCCGTCATTCTTCTGCCATTCGCCGAAGCCCCGCCGTGTGGAATGCTCCGCGTAGCCCGTTTTGGCAAACATCTCGTGCAGCTTTTTGATCAGCGGTTTGCGCTTGTCGCCTTCCATGCCGACGTGGAAATCATCCATGCCAGAAATGGCGATCATGCGGATGCCGCGTTCGCGCAGTTCTTCCAGAATTTTTTCGGTTACAAGGTCGCCGGTGGTCTGGATCGAGATGTCGACGCCGCCCTTGTTGCGGTACTTGGCGTTGAGCGCTTCCAGCACCGGATACAGCACCCGTTCGCGCACAGGGTCCACCAGCACTTCGCCGCCGGCCATGATGATGCGGCCGCGCTTTTCCGCGTAGCCCGCTGGGCTGTCGTCGGGGGATGCCAGATCGAGATAGGTCATCCGCTCGGGCAGATTGGCGATGATCTTGGGAAACGCCTCCTCCGACTCACGCACAACCTCTTCCAGCGCATCGCGCACATAGGGGCGAAAGCGCGTCTCATAGCAGTGCGTGCATTTGCGGTGGCAGGCCCAGTTGAGGACCCAGTAGACGGATTCCATGGGGATTTCCCGTGATTGACCCAAGCGTTGTCGAAGAATGTGGCGGGATGCCGCGGCGGGTCAAATAACAGGTGAGTGAGGGCTTTAACCAAGGCGCAAACGGAGTCACACTCACACCAGTTCCAAGGGGTGTCCCTACTGTTTGTAGGGGCTGAGATGGTCGCGGTGAGACCGAACCCTTTGAACCTGATCCGGGTCATGCCGGCGAAGGGACTGGGACGTGGCGTATTTCCAGGACATGACGGCCCTCTTTGGGCGTCGCGCTGCGTATCGGCCCTTCGACGATTTGATCCGTCGGGATGTGAGGAGGCTGCGCAATGCTGTTCTGGCGTATCTGGGCGATTGGGCTGGGCTCATCGCTGATGATTGGCGAGACGATCCGCTCCTGGGGACAGGACCGGCACCCGCTGTTTGTGCTCGACGACTTCTTCATCGGTGTTCCGCTGGTGGTGACGGCCTTGTTGCTGTCGCAGCAGACTGTCGCGCGGCGCTGTGCGTTTTCGGCGGCCTGGGCGGCGACGGCGGGCATGTTGTACGGGTCGTTCTTTGGCAAGCTGATTGACGACACCAATGCGGCTGCAGCTACCACCAACATCGAAATTGGTTTTTTGACCGCGCTCATTGGCGCGGCTTTTGTGTCATCGCTTATCGGGCTTGTCGGCAGTGTGACCGCCAGGTATCCGCACAGCGCGTAGAGGACTTTTGGACCCATGAACATTCACTCCACTCCCAATGCTCCGACAACGGATGATGTGACGACAGGGCCGCTGCCGGCCTCCACCAAGGTTTATGTGTCGCCGGACGCGCACCCTGACGTGCGTGTGCCGCTGCGCGAGATTGAGCTTGAACCGTCTGCCATGGAGCCGCCGGTGCGGGTCTATGACACGTCGGGCATTTATTCAGATCCGTCGGCAACCATCGACATTGAAGCCGGTCTGCCGCGCACGCGCACGGCATGGTCTTTGGCACTGGGCGGTGTTGCGGACTATGAAGGCCGCGATGTGCAGCCGGAAGACAATGGCAATGTGTCCGAAGGCGCGCTGGCGCGGGCGTTTCCGGTTGTGAACCGGCCGCTGGCGGGGGATGGCTCGAAGCCTTTGACGCAGTATCAGTGCGCCAAGGCGGGCATCATCACCAAGGAAATGGAATATGTGGCGCTGCGCGAAAACATCGGACGCAAGAAGGCGCTTGAGGATGCAGCACAGGACGTAGCGCTGGGCGAAAGCTTTGGGGCGGATATCCCCGAGTTCATCACGGCTGAGTTTGTGCGCGAAGAGATCGCCAAGGGCCGGGCGATCATTCCTGCCAATATCAACCACCCGGAACTTGAGCCGATGATCATCGGCCGCAGCTTCGCGGTGAAGATCAACGCCAATATCGGCAACTCGGCGGTGACGTCATCTGTCGCGGAAGAAGTCGACAAGATGGTGTGGTCGATCCGTTGGGGCGCTGACACGGTGATGGACCTGTCCACGGGCCGCAACATTCACAACACCCGCGACTGGATCATTCGCAACTCCCCGGTGCCCATCGGCACGGTGCCGATCTATCAGGCGCTGGAGAAGGTCAACGGTGTGGCGGAGGACCTGACGTGGGAAGTGTTCCGCGACACGCTCATTGAGCAGGCGGAGCAGGGGGTGGATTACTTCACCATCCATGCGGGCGTGCGGCTGCAGTACATTCACCTCACCGCCAAGCGGGTGACGGGCATCGTGTCACGCGGTGGGTCGATCATGGCCAAGTGGTGCCTGCATCACCACAAGGAGAGTTTCCTCTACACGCACTTTGACGACATTTGCGACATCATGGCTAAGTACGACGTGTCGTTCTCGCTGGGCGACGGGCTGCGTCCCGGCTCCATTGCGGATGCCAATGACGAAGCGCAGTTCGCAGAGCTTGAGACGCTGGGCGAGCTGACGCAGGTGGCCTGGGCCAAGGGCTGTCAGGTGATGATCGAAGGGCCGGGCCATGTGCCCATGCACAAGATCAAGGTCAACATGGACAAGCAGCTCAAGGAATGCGGTGAAGCACCGTTCTACACGCTTGGGCCGCTCACCACCGACATCGCGCCGGGCTATGACCACATTACGTCGGGCATCGGGGCTGCGATGATCGGCTGGTTTGGCTGCGCGATGCTTTGCTATGTGACGCCGAAGGAGCATCTGGGTCTGCCGGACCGCGACGACGTGAAGGAAGGCGTGATCACCTACAAGATCGCTGCCCACGCCGCCGACCTTGCCAAGGGACATCCGGGGGCACAGCTGCGTGACGACGCCCTGTCACGGGCGCGCTTTGAGTTCCGCTGGCTTGACCAGTTCAACCTGGCGCTGGACCCGGAGCGGGCGCGCGACTTCCACGATCAGACACTTCCAAAAGAGGCCCACAAGGTGGCGCATTTCTGCTCCATGTGCGGCCCCAAATTCTGCTCCATGAAAATCAGCCAGGACGTGCGCGACTACGCAGCCGAAAAGGAAGCGTCTGAAGGCATGGAACAGATGGCTGAAACCTTCCGGAATACCGGCGGTGAGATTTATCAGGATGCGGAGAAACTGGAGGCCGTGAAGGAGTCCAATGAGGCTCTGAAGGGGTAGGGAAACCGCGGGAATGTTTAAACTTACTAAGGATGAATTTAACGAAGGCCTTAAGGCCCTAAAGTTCCACGGTGTTTCGGGCTTCCTGCCACCACAGCCAGAGTGGGTTGCGGTCCTGGACTCGTCAGAGTTATCGGATCAGGTTTGCGGAATCGATCTTCAAAGCTACTCGCCATACGAACCGTTGGCTTCGTACGCGCCAAAGAACGACATGCTTGTTCGCCCTATCGACTTTTTGCACATCCAAGATGTAGTTATTCTAACGTGCTTGTGTAGGCTGTTGCGTGACTCGATTGAAGCTGCGCGACTACCGAAGTCCAAGAAAAAGTCTTTCTCGTACCGCGTCGGAAAAAAGACAGTTGGACTGTATGAGACGCGTGGGGCGTACGAAAAGTATCGCGCTCATACAAGTTCAAAGCTGCAATCTGCACGTTGTCAGTTCGTTGCTACGATTGATATCGCGGACTTTTTTTCAAATGTTTACCAGCACCGTCTTGAGAATAGTCTTCAGTCAGCGGCTGAAGGCGAAAGGGAACGTAAAGCTGTTGGAGTTCTGTGCAGACTGTTGGGTAAGCTTGCAGGGGGGAAGAGCTATGGAATCCCTACTGGCCCGTTTGCGTGTCGGATTTTGGCGGAAGCATTGCTTATTGATGTAGATGCTGCCCTTCAGGAGAAAGGGATCGATTTTGTTCGTTGGATGGACGATCTAACTGTTTTCGCAAAATCGGAACAAGAGGCAGTCGAAATAATTCAATTTGTCAGCAAATGGCTTCGTGAACAGCACGGACTAATTGTGAACCAGAGTAAGACAGATATATACGCCAAGGACGATTTCGTTGCTGATGTCTGGAAAACGTACGATGAGGAGCATGAGCACTTCCGCGACCTTGTTTTGAGAATGAAAGCAGGTTCTCCGTATGAAGATGAAAATGAAGATGTCGAAGGTGAGCCGCAGGAAGGCGAAGGTCTGAATTCTGCCGAGGTAGTGGATGTGTTCGACATCGCGTTGAAAATAGACAAAGTACCAAAGTATGGGTTGATTAAGCACATACTTGAGCGTGTCATCTTTCGTGAGGGATTTGAAGACGAGGCGAGGAAGAAAATTGTCTCCGCCGCAATCGCGAATGTCGATTCTATACTGCCCGTCCTAGATGCTCTGTGTAAGGCATTGTCCAACGACCAGAACGCAAGTGATAGAGACGTGGTGAAGTTTGTGCGCCCGCTTCTCAAGCGTTACCAGAAACCAAAATACTTCGTTCCAGGTTACGTTGCATTTTGGCCAATCTGGTTGGTAGGTGAGCGTCGTTTGAACCAGCTAAAACCACTGGTTAAACAGATTGCCGTTTCAGCGGATGATCTGGTTGTTAAGCGAGAGTGTTTGATTGCACTATCTAAAATCGGCAGTCGCCCTGATCTGCTTGACATCAAAGATACTTATGACGCCCAGGCCAGTAGTGTCCGGCCAGCCCTAGTGTTGGCTACACAAGTCCTGGGTCAGGATGAACGCAAGTATTGGAAATCATCGCGGTCAATTTCAGACCACTATGAAAAAGCCGTCTTCTCGTATGACTTTGCCGACGAATCTGGATAATCCGCAGAATGATTTATGCCTTGCGTAAAACCGCAAATCACCTCAGCCTCGTACGTGGTTCTAACGTATTGAAAGGAGGTGATCCAATGTCGAGTGTCACGCAGCGGGGCTTTGGGTCCTTGTCGGTAGCGGGTCTATTTGGGGCAACCTTCGAGGTGGTCTGCTAACCGGTCAGTGCTTTTAGCTTTAGGGGTTTCGACCCCGCTGAAGTCACGGGAAAGGGTCGTGTCCGGCAGTGCGCTGGAACGGCCCTTTCTTTTGTTTGGGATTCGTCTTTTCTTTTGAATTTGACGCTTGGCTCAGGCTTCGAGTTTGACGATGCGCTGCTGGTGCCGGCCGCCATCAAATGGCGTGTCGAGCCATGTCTGCACGATGCCGGTCACATCGCTTTCCTCAATCATTCGCTGGCCCAGGGACAGGACGTTGGAGTCATTGTGGCGGCGGGCCATTTCGGCGGACAGCGCATTCCAGCAGACCGTGCAGCGTATGCCCTTGACCCTGTTGGCCGCGATGGCTTCGCCATTGCCCGAGCCGCCCAGAACAATGCCTCTGTCATAGTCGCCGGAGGCCACCGCGTTGGCGGCAGGGAAGACAAAGTCCGGGTAGTCGCATGCGGCGTCGCTGAAGGTTCCAAAGTCTTTGACCTCGTGACCTTGTGCGATCAGAAAGGCCTTGATCTTCTCTTTGTAGTGAAAGCCCGCATGGTCTGTGCCGATGGCAATTTTCATCACTATGTCCAGTTCGGTGTTGGTCTGGACCCAGTCATATCAAGAAAGACCCTGATGGAAACCAGATTCGCGGCCTCTCTTGATGAAATCGAGACCCGCACAGACGCGCTTGGCTTTGACATGAACTCGGGCGGGCATCAAGCGAATGTGGAATCTTATCTGGATGATCTTGGAGAGCGGGACGGATTTGCGTTCACCCAGATGGACTGGGCCACCGGTGTTGTGATGCTCGTGAAGCGCTAGCGGCTTTGTGAAAAACCGCCGGCTGGTCGTGGGGCCGTGGAGACCCTACATTGGCAGGTAAGACATTCTGCCAAAAGGAGGCATTCCCATGTTCCTGCGCAAAAAGGCCGAGATGGTGGCTGAAACAGCCGCGTTGCCGGGCCGCGATTTTGATATTCCCACCGCTGACACGCACTTTGTGAACGGTGCTGCCCTTAAGGGTCCGTACCCAGAGGGTATGGAGCAGGTGCAGTTCGGCCTTGGGTGTTTCTGGGGTGCCGAGCGCAAATTCTGGGAGCTGGACGGTGTCCATGTGACCGCTGTTGGTTATGCAGGCGGCTACACGCCCAACGCGACCTATGAAGAGGTTTGCTCTGGCCAGACCGGTCACACGGAAGTTGTGTTGGTTGTGTATGACCCCAAGAAAGTGAGCTTTGAAGCTTTGCTCAAGACGTTCTGGGAAGCTCATGATCCGACCCAGGGCATGCGTCAGGGCAACGACGTTGGCACGCAGTACCGGTCATCCATTTACACTTATACGGATGAGCAGCTTGCTGCGGCCAAGGCGTCCAAGGCGATGTATGAGGCGGAACTTGGTGCGCGGGGCTTTGACCCTGTGACGACGGAAATCCGGTCGGCGCCTCCGCTCTATTTTGCCGAGGATTACCACCAGCAGTATCTCGCCAAAAACCCAAATGGGTACTGCGGCATTGGCGGCACTGGCGTCACATGCCCGATTGGAACCGGAGTGGCTGTGGAGTAAGCCCTCCTCCAGTTTGCTAAAATATCAGACAGACTGATCCGGCTGCTGGCCGGGGACGTATTTCTGGAATGATGCAGACAACACTTTCCAACCAAATGTCGCGCCGCTGGTGGGGCTTTCTGGCCCATTCGGCTGGTTTTTCCCTGATTGCGGCGGTCTTTTTGGGCCTTTCGGCTGCAGCGAGCCATGCGGCGACCGCCGACAAGGTTCGCTCGCTTTATGGCGATCGCATCGAGTTCGGCATCTACCGGGATGGATCTCCGGTGGGCAAGCATGAGGTTCGGTTCGAAGAGCAGGATGGCGGTCTGCGGGTTCAGACTGAGTTTGATCTTGCGGTGAGTGCGCTGTTTATCACGCTCTTTCGCCTGGACTATCAATCAGATGCTGTGTGGCGTGATGGTCAGCTCGTTGCTCTTGAAGCACGGACCGATCAGAACGGGACGGTGGTGAATGTTCGCGCGCGGGCTGACGGCGGGGTGTTGAAGATCACCGGTCCCAACGGTCTTTATGAAGCTGATCTCGGATTGTTTCCGACCAACCATTGGAATGCCGGCGTGGTTGGATCGCAGCAGGTGCTGAATACGATCACCGGGCGTGTCGCTGATGTCCGCCTCGTTCCGGTCGGCGTTGAAAAAGTGGACACGGCGCACGGTGTGATTGATGCCACCAGGTACCGGTACGAAGGCGCCCTTCAGAACGAGGTCTGGTATGACTCCAACGGACGTTGGGTGCAGATGCGTTTTCTGGGGCAGGACGGGTCAAACGTCGAACTGCGCTGCCGCAAGTGCAAACCTACCGAAACCGCTGAGGCGTCGTTCTAGCTTTGCCGCGCACAACCTCCTGGAACGACAAAGGCCGGACCGCTTTTTTGCGACCGGCCTTTGACATATTGAGTTCCAGAAGCGGGTGCTAGCTGGCGTATTCCTCGGCCTTTTCGCGTGTCGCCCGGATTTCGTCCTTGTGGGCGGCCTTCATGGCCTTTTGCAGCTTTTCAAACGCCCGGACTTCGATCTGGCGCACGCGTTCGCGGCTGATGCCGTATTCCTGGCTTAGCTCTTCCAGCGTTGAAGGTTCATCCTTGAGGCGGCGCTCGGTGAGGATGTGCATTTCACGCTCGTTGAGGGTCTGCATGGAAGCGGCCAGCATCTCGCGACGGCGCAGAAGCTCTTCGCTTTCAGAGATGGTCTCTTCAGCGCTTTCGCTTTCATCTACCAGCCAGTCCTGCCACTCACCGCCATCCGCATCCGCACGCATGGGCGCGTTGAGGGACTGATCGCCCCCATTGGACATGCGACGGTTCATGTTGATCACGTCCTGCTCGGGCACGCCGAGCTTGGTGGCGATGGACTGCACGTGTTCAGGGCGCAGGTCGCCATCTTCCAGGGCGTCGATCTTGCTCTTGGCTTTGCGCAGGTTGAAGAACAGCTTCTTCTGCGCGGCTGTTGTGCCGATCTTCACCAGGGACCATGAGCGCAGGACATATTCCTGAATGGCGGCACGCACCCACCACATGGCGTAGGTCGAGAGGCGGAAGCCTTTTTCCGGGTCGAAGCGTTTTACGGCCTGCATGAGACCCACATTGCCTTCGGAAATGACCTCGGCAATCGGCAGGCCGTAGCCGCGATAGCCCATGGCAATTTTTGCGACGAGACGCAGGTGGCTTGTCACAAGGCTGTGGGCAGCGTCGGGGTCTTCGTGTTCCGCATAGCGGCGCGCGAGCATGTATTCCTGCTCTGGCTCAAGCATGGGGAATTTTCTGATCTCCTGCAGATAGCGCGTCAGGCTGCCATCTGGCGTCAGACTTGGAATGGATTTGGTCGCCATGATTAGTCTCCCCTCCGGCCCGATTTTGTTGGATTTGGGCCTGCGGTCAGGCTTTTCCCCACAGATACGCGTTTTGGCGCGCTGACGCAGGGTCCGCCTGAAGCCCTCTATATTTAGGGATTAGTGCTGAATTTTGAAGGGGCCGTTCACAGGTATTTTACAACGCTTCTAAACAGGCGAGGAGTTTGGCCATATCCGGTGGCAAATCGGCCTCGAAAATCAGCTTTTCTGCGGTTTTTGGATGGGAAAACCCCAGCAGATAGGCATGCAGGGCCTGCCGGGAAAACGCGTTAGCCACTGATTTGGCCGGCTCAGGCAGCCCATTGGCCATTGTCATGTGGCTGCGGCCATAGACGGGGTCACCAATGACGGGAATGCCTTCTTTGGTGAGGTGAACGCGGATCTGGTGGGTGCGGCCGGTTTCAAGGCGGCATTCAACCAGGGCGGCGACGGGTTTGCCCTCGGGCTCAAACCGCTTTTTGACTTCAAGATGGGTAACTGCACGGCGCCCGACGGCTTCAGATACCACGGCCATCTTTTTGCGGTCATTGGGGTGGCGGCCCAACGGCGCATCAATGGTGAACTTGCGGCGGCGGGGATGTCCCCAGACAAGGGCCCAGTAGGCGCGTTCAAGGGCACCGTCGGCCCCGTGGGACGCGAATTGTGCCGCAAGTGCCTTGTGCGCCTGATCGGTTTTTGCAGCGACCATGACGCCGGATGTTTCCTTGTCCAGCCGATGGACAATGCCAGGGCGGGCGACGCCACCAATACCAGACAGAGTGCCAGCACAGTGGTGCAGCAAGGCATTGACCAGTGTGCCGTCTTCATTGCCCGCGGCGGGATGCACGACCATGCCCGCAGGTTTGTTGATGACAATCAGATGATCATCCTCAAACAGCACTGTGAGTGGAATGTCCTGGGGCTCGGGTTCTGCCGCTTTTGCGGCGGGGTGCATGACGTCATAGGCGGTGAAGGGCTGCGCTTTTGAGGAGGCGTTTGTGATCAGCTTAGTCTTTGTTTCGTCAACGACCTGGACGCCTTCTTCCGTACACGGAGCCTCACGGGCTTCTACCTGTCCTTCTGCGATGAGGGCCTGAACGCGGGCGCGGGAAAGGTCGGGCAGGGCGTCTGCCAGCAATTTGTCGGTGCGCAGGCCGCCTGCGTCTTCGCCCACCAGAACGCGGATAAGGCTTGCGCCCAAGGGCAACTCACTGGCATGCATATCGCCAGCGTCGAGGACTTCCACGCGATAGGGCGGGGAGCCGTCTTCGTGTGCCGGCGTATCGGCAGTTTTATGTGAGGCAACAGGATCGGTCATGGCCGCTCAGGATAGCAAACCCGCAGGCGATGCGGGCGAGATTGAAGAAATAGACGAAGCAACTGCGCGGACGCAGCGAGTGTTGCTTATCACCGTCATTGTGCTGGGTATCCTGCTGATTATCGGCTTTGCCATTGTGGTGGCAACCATAGCCTCACGCATATCATCTTCTGGCGACGAGGCCGAGGTCGCGCCTGAGCCTGTGATTGCGGTCACTCAGGCGGGAGACTTTGAAGTGCCTGTTCCTGCCGGATATCAGGTCCATGCGGTCACCGGTGATGAGCGGCGGCTGGTCATTCATCTGGTCAGCGAGGGTCAGCCCGAGCGGATCATGGTGGTCAATACGCGCTCAGGCCAGGTGGTCCGCTCTTTGGTGCTGACGCCTGCGGTTCCTTAGGACTTTTCTGCCTTATCGGCTGACCTCACGCTGCACGCTTCCTGCGTCTGCTGCGGACAAGCATAAATCCACCAAGCAAAAGCGCAGCCCCGATCACGGCGAACAGCGTGTTGCGGCTTGACGGATTGACCAGGGTTTCCGCGGCCGAGAACCTTGCCTCGCACCACCAGTTGCACTCACCTTCAAAGAAAACCTCTGGGCGCAGGGCCAGCGGGGGCTCAGGCGTGACCACATTATTGGTAGCGGCAAAATCCTCATAGGCTTGCACCATCTCTGCCAGCTTCTCGGGAAACTGGTCTGCCAGGTTGGCGGTCGCGCTGGGATCAGCTGCAATGTCGAATAGTTCCCATTCGCTGTTGCCGACAGGTGGACCGAGGAAGACGGCTTTCATATTGCCCTTCCTCACCATGCGGTTGCCGAACAGTTCGGTGACGATTGGCCGGGTGTCGTCGCCTTCGTCACTTGCCAGAATGGGCAGGATCGACCGGCCACGTGGCTGGAGTTTTCCCTCATAGACCGGGTGGTTTTGGGATGTGATGCCCGCCAGCTCGTAGAGCGTTGGTGCCAGGTCCGTCACATGGCCCGTGCTGTTGCGGATTACTCCGCGCTCAAGGCCCGGGCCGGAAATGATCATCGGCGATCTGACGCCGCCTTCAGCCACGGTGGCCTTGAACAGCCGGAAGGGCGTGTTGCTGCTGTTGGCCCAGTCGCGGCCCATGGTTGTGAAGGAGCCCGCCTGTCCCATGCGCTCCGGGCTTTGATCGTAATTGTCGTGCAACCACTCGCGGGTGTTTCCCCGATAAACAATCGGCGTGGTGACCGATGCACCATTGTCAGACAGGAAAACAATGTAGGTGTTGTCGAGGCGACCGGTCTCTTCCAGTCGTGCAACCACTCTGCCCAACTGTTGATCCAGCAGTTCGACCATGGCGGCGTAGATTTCCATCCGCCGGATGTCGGTGGCGCGTTCTTCTGGTGATCGTTCAGCCCATGGCGCTTTGTAGGATGGCAGCCAGCTTGGGAAATTTAGCGGGGCATCCAGTTGGCTGTCCGGACTGATTAGGCCCAGTTCCACCAGACGCTGCCGCCGTTGCTCTTTTTCAGCAGCCGGGCCGTCATCAAAGACACCCTTGTAGCGATCAAGCCAGTTGTCAGGAACCTGAAGCGGGTCATGAGGTGCCGTGTAGGCGAGATAGGCAAAGAACGGTGTGTCGGAGGCGCCATCCATGTATTCGATGATTTTGTCGGTGTAGCCGATGCTGGAGTAGAAATCGTCCGGCAGTTCGGTCGGCTTGCCGTCTTCCAGGTAGGTGACAGTTTCAAGAACACCAATTTGGCGTTGATCCGCGAAGTGGCTGGATGCGCCTTCCAGCAGGCCAAAGGCACGATCAAAGCCACGATTGTGTGGCCGCTGGTCCTCATCGATCGCCAGATGCCATTTGCCGCTCATCATCGTGGCGTACCCATTTGCCTTCAGCATTTCTGCGACGGTGACCACGCCGTCATGCAGCTGGGCGCCGTACTCTATCCGGCCAAGTTGGTTGGGTGCCTGCAGGGTGTGCATGGTGCCAACGCCGGCGGCGTGATTGCTCACGCCGGTCATCAGCATGGAGCGGGTGGGAGAGCAGGTTGGCGCAACGTAGAAGTTGGACATGAAGGTGCCGCGTTCTGCCAGGGCGTCAATGTGTGGCGTGCGGATCTTGCTGCCAAGGAAACCGGGGTCCGACCAGCCCATGTCATCGACCATGACGACCAGAAAATTGGGCTTCTCGATCCGTTGGGGCGTCTGGGCCGGTTGGGCCGCCTCGACGGCTTCGGGCGACTCGACTGGTTGTGCCCTTGCAGATGTCAGCGACAGGCCCGCAGCGAGCGTTAGTGCGGCAAGTGAAACCAGTGTTTTTCTTGTTGATCGAACGTGCATGCTTCGTCCCCTGTCGACAGATTTGGGACGGACCATATCAGGCTCCACGGCCAGCCGCAGCAATTACTGTTCGATTGACCAGTGAAAATCAAATGTGGTGACGCCTACACGAGGGAGGGCTGGCCGCTTAGGCGGATACGCCATCACGCAGGGCACGGATGCGGTCTGACAGGGTGGGTTCCTTGGGCGCCGCTGCTGCTGCGACCTGCTGTTCTGGCTGCTCTGGCTGCTGATCGGGTTCCGGTTCAGCTTGCTGGTCTGGCTGCTGGTCAGGCTCGGCCTGCTCTGCGTTCTGGTCTGAACCTTGATCGTATGCGGCGTCATCACTGACGAATTGCTGGGCCGGATCGTGCGCTGCAACCTCAGGTGTGGGCGCAGCTGCGTCTGCAGGTGCTTCGGTCGCGACTGTCTCGTCATAGGCGACAGGGGCAGCAACAGAAGGTGAAGCCGGGGCTGCTTCCGGGTGAAGGGACTGGGCAATCTCGTGATGGGATTCACCCAGGCCGGCGATTTCTGAACTCAGGGCTTCTGCACGGCTGCCAAGGTCGGCTGCCTCACGGCCCAGTGAATCTGCCCGGGCACCGAGATTGCGGACGTTGTCGGCAAGAGCCTGCATCTGGCTCTCGCTTTCCGCGAGCAAGGCATCGCGATTGGCGATTTCCTGTTCGAGGGTCACGCGGGTTTCTTCCAGCGCGCTTACGCGGCTTGAGGCCTCAGAGGAAATCTTGTCGCGCGATGCCTCAAGCTGCTGGATTTCAGTGAGCAAGCTGCCCTCACGGGCTGCAATCTTGCCTTCGTATTTTTTGGAAACATGATCGCTTGCCTCGTTAAAGGCTGCGGAGTGGACATCCTGTCGGACGCGTTCCGTTGTAACTTTGGCAGCCCGCGCCCACAGCAGTGGTGCAAGGGCCAAGGCAGCAAGTGCCATTATCAACACGCCCAGAAGGACAAGCATCAGTGCTTCGGCCATGGTGTACTCAACCCCAACTCGGCACCGGCAGAAATACGTTGCAGCCGGTGCTCTACGCCCCAAATTAGGGATGATGGCTTCCCCAAGCGCATCCCATCTGCGCAGATTGCCAAAAACGCAGGAAAGTTGCCACCTTGTTGGCAAAACACCGTTAAACTGACCCCATGAACGACACCCGTGACCAGACCAGCGACGTTGTAGCACCGGCACCAGATATGATGGCTGCCGTTGAAGCACCATTGGCTGATGTCGAGCCGATTGATGGTGAGTTTGACCATTCGGGCGCTGGCGACGTGGAATGGTATGAGGACGGCGGTCGTAAAACGGCACTGGGGGCCTGGGCTGGCGTGGCTGTGCTCAGTTACGCAACCATGCAGGTCACAGGGTATTTTGCAGATTGGCCATTTGTGGCTCTGGTGGCCGGTGCGGTGGGGTATTTTGCGGTTCGTGGCGTTGCTGTGGTCTTGGCAGAACTCAAACGGCGTACCAACCCAGCCTGAATGCAGTATGAATGGCGTGCAAAAAAACTCTCTCCGCAGGCTGAGGGATTTGTTGTGCTGGGCGAAAACATGGGGTCAACTTGTTTTGCAAACAATTTGTGACACAGGGGAATATTGCATGTCATTCAAACCATCATTTGGCATTGCCGCGGCTGCTGCCGTTGGCCTGGCTTTCGGGACTGTTTCGCTGGGTAGCCCGGCACAGGCAGAAGAGTATTACGAAGAAGAAGTCATCATCGAGGAGACCTACGAGGAGGTCATCGAGGAGACTTATGAGGAAGAAATCATCGAGGAAACCTACGAAGAAGAGATCATCGAGGAAACCTACGAAGAAGAAATCATCGAAGAATACTACGAAGAGTAGGCTGTTTTCTGGTCGCAGCATCAGGATCAATGCTGATTTTGAAGAGGGCGCTGAGGGCATTGCATCAGCGCCCTTTTTTTGTTCATACGTTTTGGCGCACAATCGGGCGTGTGAAATTGGGTCTAAATGGATTTGGGCGGAACCCGGTATGAAGCGAGTGTTGGGCGTTGGGCAGACTTCGCCAAAACTCTGTGGGCTGATTTTTGGCGTCGTCGCTGCGGTGGCCGTGGGCGGTTCAGCCCTGGCGCAGGACGGCAGCTTTTTCACCAATGATATGTTCATCGAAGAAGACGTGATGATTGAAGGGGCGTTTGATTCCGGCATCGTCGTGGAAACCTTTGACGAGACCATCGAGGAAGACGACGAGGCTTATGCGCCTGACGAGCAGGACTACGAAGACGAGTAAGCGGACTGGGATATGTCAGCAGACATGAAAAACGCCGACGCTCTTTTTTGAGAGGCCGGCGTTTTCAGTTTGAATAGGGACTCAAGCCTAGAAGGGCAGGATGCGCCGTTCGCGTGTGTAGCTGAGATACCCGACATTGGCACCCGCGCGCAGGCCAGCGCCAGCGCGCATGGGTGCAAGGATTACGTCACCCGCCTGCTGATAGTTCACACCTACACCGCCGATCACGTAGAGCGACCCTTCAACACCGGGGAAGCGGCGATAGATGCCGTCAATGTTCGGCAGGTTGTAGACGAGGGTGAACACTTTTGAGGCGTTGCCGCCAAGGTCCCAGCCAATGGACGGACCCTGCCAGTAGACCTTTTGAACCCGGCCCGGTTTCATGTGGATGCTGCCACTGCCATAACGCAGGCCAACACCTATGGCGCCTGAGCCTTCTTCGCCGACGATGTAGGCGTTGGGGCGGCCCTGATCCGCGAAGACCTTGCTGACAGCCTTGGCCATGTCTTCCGATACGTCGCCGAAGAAGCCACGTACCGCCTGGACGATTTCATCTTCAGAGTAAGTGCCATTGGTCTCAGCGGCAGCGGGTGCTGTGAGAAACAGGAACGACGCCAAAACCATTGCGGGCATTGCTATTGCAGTCTTCAGGAAGTCCATAGCCGTGTCCTCCATGTTGCCAGCAAGCAGGTAAGCGCTGGCCTGTTTTACGGATCGCTTACTCAGATGATGGCAGTCCAAAGAGATCAGATGGCGTGCCTGGTTCCTGAGGGGTTGCAGGTGCTGGTGCCTGTGCAGCGGGCTGCTGAACAGAGGGCGCATTGGGGTCCAACAGATCCTCAGGGCAGGGGAAACCGCGTTCAATGATGGCGGCAATCACGGTGAACGCTGGTGTGCCTTCAAGTTCAGGCTGTTCCTTGCGCAGGGTCGTGAGGCGATCCGCAATGGCGCTCAGCTTTGGCTGTTTGTCGACTTCGATACAGAACTGACCGGTCGGCATAAGCTCCGGGGGGGCCATAAGCACGTGCAGCGCGCCTGCCACATACCCGGCACAGAATGCTGATTCTTCCGCGGCTTCGTTTTCGCAGAAGTTGTCCACCAGCTCCTTTGTGGAAACCCATTGCGCATTTGCTGGCTGCGGCATGAGGAAAAATGCCGTTACGGCGGCAGCCACTGCGCATGTCAGGGCACCTGATGTCTTTGGAGCAGATGCGGCGCTGGCTGATGAGCGCAGGAGAGACAAAATCTTCATGGTCGTTGGTTTCCTCAGATCTGGCCGCAGGCGGTCAGTTGGTTCTCGTTGTGCTGCTGCGGAATGCCACCTTGTATAAGGGCGACTTTTCTTCTGTGTTCTCGATATCGTGCGGGCAGCTTCTTGTACATGCCGTATTTGTGCATGAGGTAAATGTGATGTTCAGTGACTAATGGCTGTCTCTGGCATCAATAAGGCAAGTGGTTAATTCGGCTATGACCTCGGAAGACGACCAGATTACTTCCAGCGGCCATTCTTCTGCGGAGGACAAAGGCCCCGCAAAAGAAGCCAAACAGCCGCGTCATAGCGTCCTGAGGCGCATTCGCTGGTGGGTGCTGGGGCTTTTCCTAGTCCTGGCGCTTGGGATTGCGGGCGTTGTTCATTATCTGCCGTCGCTGGCGCGTCCTATTGTGCTGTCAGCGGCTGCAGACTTGGGGCTTGTGGGCCTTGATCTGCAGTTTGACGAGATCAACTGGCGCAAGGCGACGCTTTCAAATGTGACCGTGGGTCGTGGTGGTGAGGCAGATGACACGCTGTCTGTTGGCCGGATTGACCTCACCTACACACCCGTGGACCTGTGGGCAGGGCGCATCGGCACCGTGTCTTTGCGCGATCTGGTTCTCCGCGGACGGCTGGTTGATGGCGCCCCGGACTTTGGTGCTCTCAATCCACTCATTGATCGACTGACGACACCTGGCGACCCATCGACGGCGACGGAACAGACAGCGGTGCCGTTGGATCGGGTGGATCTAAGTAACGGAACGCTCTTTCTGGCGACGCCTGACGGAGACGTTGAGGTCGGCCTTGATGGTTTTCTTGATGTTGCCGCAGACACATCAGCTCTGGTTTCCGGTTTTGATCTTCGCCTGAGTGGTGATCTTGCAAGCGGCGGTGGGCGGATAGATGCCACGAGTGATGTGGACGGTCAGGCGCTGCGCCTTACGTCTTTCACTCTTGAAAGCGACCATGACCGACTTCCCGGGAAGATCTCGCTGTCGGATGTCAATGCCGCGATGCGCCTGGGTGAGGCGGGGAGTGTAGACGCAACCATCGCAGGCGACCTGACATTTGTAGAGCATTCAGGTCAGCCGCTGCCTGTCACATATGCTTCTGCGCCGGTTGATCTGACTGCGCGTTTTGATCTTGAAGAGGGTTCGGGTTCCTTCTCCCTGCGCCAGTGCATGCCGATTGCCTTGAAGGCGGCGGCAGATGCTGTCTGGAAACTGGAAGACTTGCAGCTCTGCCCCGCAGCGGCACACCCTGTGCTCAGTATTGATGTTGCTTCGACGTTGCTGCGGTCAGATTTCAGTCTGATGCCCGCCCGTATTGAACTCGCTGACACGCTCAACGGTGTGTTGCCGCAGATGGATACTACAATTCGTCAGGGTACAGATGGTCAGGTTGTTGCGTCGATGGCGGTAAAGGGTGGCAATCTTGCGTTGCCGCAACAGGCCCTGCGTCTGGAAAACATATCTGCCGACGTTACCGTGGCGCCGGGCGGTTCTGGACAGCTTGGACGTCTGGATATCGATCGTGTGCGGGTGACCGATACACAGGCTGCCAAGCGGTTTGCCGCTATCGAGGCAACAGCTTCCCTGTCGCTTGATGGTCTTGGCGAAGATGGATTGCTGGCCAGCCGCCTTAAGGGCCCTGTCACCATCAAGACGCCGGCCGGCGTTGTTCTGACAAGTGCCACTCTCAGTCATGGCCTTGCCTCCGGTGAGGGGCAGCTTGATTTCAAGGCCGGGCCTTTGGCGTTTGCAGAGGATGGACTGCAGCCACAGGAGCTTGCGCCGGTGCTGTTGGGGGTTGTGGCTGCCGTATCCGGAGAGGTTTCAGCCAGTGGTACTATTGCGTGGGACAATACCGGTGTGCGGCGGTCGTCGGCGCGAACAGAGCTTGTAAATGTCGGGCTTCAGGCCTCGGCGGCACGATTTGCACAGGTCTCCGGTGACATAGAGTTTTCCAGTCTTGTTCCGGTTCGCACACGCGGCACGCAAGCGGTCTCGATTGGCGTTCTGGATGCCGGACTTCCCCTTGCAGGCGGCATTGCGCTGGTGCGGGTTGAAGGGGGCGGCGATGTCATCATCGAGAATGCGCAATGGCCGTTTGCTGGCGGCCAACTCGTGCTTACTTCGGGTGCGCTCAATACGCGTGCGGATGTTCAACGGGCTGAACTTGCCGCCTTGAGTGTCAATCTGACGGAGCTTCTCAATCTGGTGGAGATGGAGGGGCTTTCGGGCGAAGGCGTTTTGGGCGGCGCGGTCCCAATCGAAATTCGCGACGGGTCGGTCTATGTCACGCAGGCGAAACTTGCAGCTGAACCAGGAGGCGTTGTCCGGTATCAAAATGCGAGCACCGATGCGGCGGGTCAAACCGCTGAAGGCGCGAATATCGCGTTTCAGGCGCTGGAGAACTTTCATTTTCAGGTCTTGAGCCTCGAGATTGATGGGCCTGTTGATGGTGAACTGACGCTTAAAATCACGCTTCAGGGTGCGAACCCGGATTTGCTTGAGGGCTATCCGGTGCATCTCAACATCAGCACCCAGGGGGCCTTTTTGGACCTTCTGAGGCGCGGTACCGTTGGCTTCAGGGCGCTTGACGTGGTGACCGGCAAGGAAAACCTGGACGGGCTTAGTGTTGAGCGTGTGGGGCCGGAGCCGTAAGCTCATGGAAAGTTGCCTACACCGGGTAGGCCGTTCATACAGGGTTCAGCGACGCGGACCTTAAATGACACACATGACAGAATGCAGGTTGGTTCAATGAGCAATGCGCAGAGCAATGCAGACGTGTTTTTCCGCCAGAGTGCCGGTCGACGGCTGCCAGTGATTGCTGGCTTGCTGGCGCTTGGGGTTGCGGCTTGCACGCCCACCATTCAGGTGCAGGCGCCCGACAAGCCTATTGAGATCAATCTCAATGTAAAAATTGAGCAGGAAATCCGCATCAAGGTTGACCGTGAACTTGATGATCTGTTTGCCAACAATCCGGACCTATTCTAGGAGCCGTTATGCGAGAGATGAAAAACATGACCGCACTTTCCATAGCCCGTTCGCGCAGTCAGTCGGCATCACAGCTTCACCGCTTTGCCCTGCTTTCCGGCCTTGTTGTCCTGCTTGCGCTTGCATTTTCAGCGTTTTCTCCTGCCTATGCTCTGACGCTCGATGAGGCCAAGGCACAAGGCGTGGTCGGTGAAATGTCGACCGGTTATGTCGGGTATCCCTCAGCGCCATCGGCTGCCGTCAAGCAGCTGGGTGACGGGGTCAACCTTGGCCGCAAGGCCCAGTACGGTCAGATCGCAGCCTCGCAGGGTACGTCTCTTTCTGTTGTTGAGCAGCTGGCGGGAAGCAAGCTGGTTGGGCAGGCGCCTGCCGGGCAGTATGTGAATGATGGTTCGGGCTGGCGGCGCAAATAGCGTTTGCCCCGGGCCCGGATAAAACCGGGCGGTGGCCAATGACGACCGTCCCAAATTGGGACGGTCCGGGTGCCTCATCTTGGCAGACGTCCAGCTGACTGGCTGGACAACACACACATAAATTTCTCCACAGACCCGGTATTTGCCTTGTTTGCTGCGCCTTGCCGGGCTGCAGGTGAGGCTTTGGGCAATCGGCATGGGCGTTGCAGCTATGTGGGTGCTGGCGTTTCGGGACACATGGAGCGCGCAGCACGCATATCGGGTTTTCTGCTTCTTACTGCTCCTCTGGCAGCCTGGATGTAGCCCGAAAATGCAGTTCTGTCCCCTCGCGGGCCTGCTTTTGCGGGCCATGTGAGGCGGTCAGGCCGGCGCGGCCCCCAAACTGTCGGGGGGCTATTTGGGAGGCCGCCGCCGGCCACTTTTCAAAATGTTCAGTCCTACCAAGATGCCAGAGCCGTGCTGCCACGTGTGGCAATTGGCGTTGCTTGCCCACAAGGCAGTGACCACGGTAGGTTTGACTTAGATCATTTGTACAAAACCCTATATTCGTGGTGTGCCTAATGCCGGATTTTTCAGGCGATGCCGGGCTAAGTGAAGTTGCAGAAACCGCAGGATATTCACCTGCGCTGCCGCGAGATGCGTCCAGCCCCTGTGTGAGCTGCGACGTACGCACCCAGGCTGTGTGCGCGGTTTTGACTGATGATGAGCTTGGTGGTCTGGCGAAACTCACGCAGACCAATACGTATGAGGCTGGTGAAACGCTGTTTTTCGAAGGCGATTCCGTGGGGGCCTGTTTCATCGTGCAGGCGGGGGCTTTGAAGCTCTACAAGCTGCTGCCAGACGGACGTCGGCAAATTACCGGGTTTCTTTTCAAGGGTGACTTTCTGGGCATGAACCCAGCTGCTGAGTATGGCTATACGGCAGAGGTGCTTGAACCGGTCCGGGCATGTTCGCTGCCGTCTGAAAAGATGCAGGAGCTGATTGATACCTACCCCAAGCTTTCCAACCGGCTGTTGAACCTGGCGTCCATGGAGTTGGCCGTCGCGCAGGAGCAGATGCTGCTGTTGGGCCGCAAGACGGCCCAGGAACGCATCGCGTCTTTTCTGCTTTGGTTGTCCCGCAGGTCCGATGATCGCGGTGAAGAAGCCAATCCGGTGCGCGTCCCCATGAGTCGAAGTGACATGGGGGACTATCTGGGTCTGACAGTTGAAACTGTGAGCCGGTCGATCACCAAGCTGAAGACCAGTGGTGTCATCACCCTCAAAGAGGGCAACCGGGTCGAAATCAGTGACCTTGATATGATGGAAGCCATTGCCGCCGGTGATGGAGCCTAGCGGGACTGCCTGCTAGTACGCTGATGGGTCGCCTTTGGCGATGAAGAACGGGTTTGCGAGCCCGTCCGCACTTTTTCCATATAGAAACGGGGTTCCATCCAGCCGGGTGATCGTACCGCCTGCTGCGGTGAGCACGGCATGGCCTGCTGCTGTATCCCATTCCATGGTGCGACCATGGCGGGGATAGATGTCCGCATCACCACGCGCCACCACACAGAACTTCAGCGAAGACCCTGCCGTCACAATGTCACGCACGTTGTAGTGGTTGAGAAATTCTTCCGTCTTTTGATCGCGATGGCTGCGGCTGGCGATTGCCACCAGTCCATCAGCAGGCATTGTCCGGGTTGTGATGGTGCGCGGCGCATCAGCGTCGGCTGGCTTGTGCGCATCGACCTTGATTTCGTGCGCACCCAGATCGTTGGCTCCGGCATAGAGAAGTGACTTGGCCGGCGCGTAGACAACGCCTGCTGTTGCCACGCCTTTTTCCACCAGGGCGATGTTCACGGTGAACTCACCGTTGCGCTTGATGTATTCGCGGGTCCCGTCCAAGGGGTCCACCAGAAAGAACCGGTCGCCGAAATCGGGCACATGGCCGGCAGCGGCTGCTTCTTCAGACACGACAGGAATATCGGGAAATGCTTTGGCGAGCCGGGCGAGGATGATGTCCTCGGCGGCCTGGTCCGCTTCCGTAACCGGGGATTTATCGTCTTTTTCGGTCACTTTGATGGGGCGCTCATACAGGGTCATGATGCGCGCGCCGGCGTCGATGGAGATATCTGTGAGTTCGGTCAGCAATGAAGTGTCAGGCACAGGCGGGCTCGATCTGTCTGGAATTCGCACGTTGAAGGGGCGGGATAGTTCCGCCGTGCACGACGTAGAACACGGTTGGGAAGGGCACTCTTCTTTGCACGATCGGTCTGCGAAGTGTATCAAAAATTGGACATGGTGATTCGGTTCCAATGCCGGAACGGTGCAGGAGAAACAGCGTAATGACGGGCGAATTTGCAACGAACGACAATACTGCTGGTGCTGGCTCAGGATCTGGCTCAGGACCCGGAGCAGGCGAAACTGATGGCCCGGATCAGCTGGAATTTGCAGCTCTTCTTTGTTCACGCGTTTGCCATGACGTAATCAGCCCCGTTGGGGCCATCGTCAATGGTCTTGAAGTGCTTGAGGAAGAAGAAGATCAGGAAATGCGTGAACACGCCCTGATCCTGATTGCCAAAAGTGCGCTGCAGGCGTCTGCAAAACTCCAGTTTGCGCGGCTTGCTTTCGGGGCTTCCGGTTCAGCCGGCGCCCATATCGAAATCGCTGATGCCCGCCGGGCGGCTGAAGGCCTGATGGAAGGCGGACGGATTACGCTGGCGTGGGACACCAAACCAGCAGCCCTGCACAAGACGCGGCTGAAACTGTTAATGAATTTGCTTCAGTTCGCGACCGGCGCGGTTCCGCGTGGCGGCGAACTCAATATCATTGTTGAAAATGGTAATGAGGGCATGGTGATCGTTGCCACGGGGCCGCGGGCGCGTATTCCTGAACACTCAAATCTGGCTGAGGGCGACAAGTTTGACGGATTGCCTGACAGCCGGGCCATCCAGCCTTATTTGATTGGCTTGCTTGGAAAACAGTTGGATGCGTCCCTGAAAGTCGAGCAGGCCATGGAGGAAGGGCCAGTTACCTTCGCCATCAGCTATGGCCCGAATGCCACCGTGGACGATGGCATGATTGGGTAATTACACACCTATGGGTTGTGTGGTTACCGACATCGCACGCTATTTCACCTGTTTTTAATGTTTCCCGCTAACACTCCGAAACTATCAGGCGCTATCCCGTTTAGGGGACGCGCCCAGTTTTTCCGGGGTGGGGAACCATGGACGACCTTCTACGCGAGTTTCTGACAGAAACTTTTGAGAGCCTTGATGTTGTGGACGTCGAACTTGTGAAGTTCGAACAGGATCCCAATAACGAGGCCATTCTGTCGAACATCTTCCGCTTGGTGCACACGATCAAGGGCACTTGCGGATTTCTGGGACTGCCGCGCCTGGAAGCACTGGCACACGCTGCTGAAACACTGATGGGCAAATATCGTGACGGCGCTGAAGTAACCGGCGACGGCGTGACCATCATTCTTCATACGCTTGACCGGATTAAAGAGATCCTCGGCGAACTCGAAGCCAATGAGACTGAACCGGCTGGTGATGACTCAGACCTGATCTCGCAGCTTGAAGCCTTCTCGATTGCAGCTGAAGCCGGTGGTGAGCCTGCTGCAGAAGCTGCCGCTGAAGAAGAAGCCCCTATTGAGGTCAAGGAACTTGAGCGCGAACTGAAGCCCGGCGAAGTGTCTCTTGATGAACTTGAGCGCGCTTTCCAGGAAGCGGAAGGTCCAGAAGATGCAGCAGCTGCTGCTCCTGAGGCTGAAGCTGAAGACGCGGCTGTGGAAGCACCGGTCGAAGACGCGAAACCTGCTGCAGCAGCTCCGGCGAAACCGGCAGCTGCCAAGCCCGTTGCTGCCAAGGCGGCACCAAAGGCTGAAGAGGCAACAGCACGGGAGTCTTCCGTTGCCAACCAGTCCATCCGCGTGAATGTGGACACGCTGGAAAACCTCATGACCATGGTGTCTGAGCTTGTGCTGTCTCGGAACCAGCTTCTTGAGATGGTTCGCCGTCTTGATGATTCAGAATTCAAGGTACCTCTGCAGCGTCTGTCCAATGTGACAGCCGAGCTGCAGGAAGCCGTGATGAAAACGCGGATGCAGCCGATCGGCAATGCCTGGCAGAAGCTGCCGCGTATCATTCGCGATCTGTCCAACGAGCTTGGGAAGAAGATCGAGCTCAACATGGAAGGTGCGGACACGGAACTGGACCGTCAGGTTCTTGACCTGATCAAGGATCCGCTGACGCATATGGTCCGCAACTCTGCTGACCACGGACTGGAAATGCCGGATGCCCGTCTTGCGGCTGGCAAGTCGGAAACCGGCAAGGTCACCCTGCGCGCCTATCATGAAGGCGGACACATCATTATTCAGATTGAAGATGATGGGCATGGCCTCAATACGGATCGTATTCGCGAGAAGGTCATTGAGAACGGCATTGCCACGGCAGCCGAGCTTGAAGAGAAGACCGAAGCGCAGATCCACAAATACATCTTTGCAGCCGGGTTCTCTACAGCTGCCGCTGTGACGAACGTATCCGGCCGTGGCGTGGGCATGGATGTGGTGCGCACCAACATTGAGCTGATCGGCGGTAATGTTGATCTGGTATCGGTGTCTGGCAAGGGCACGACATTCACAATCAAGATCCCACTGACACTGGCAATTGTGTCGTCCCTGATTGTTGAATCAGGCGCACAGCGCTTTGCCATTCCGCAGCTTGCCGTTGTCGAGCTTGTGCGTGCCAAGGCTGACTCCGAGGCGCGGATTGAGAAGATCAACGACACGCCTGTTCTGCGTTTGCGCAGTAATTTGCTGCCGCTGGTCTATCTTGATGAACTGTTGCTGCTCAACAAGAACCGCAAGCCGGACGAAGACGGCAATGTACCGCTGCCAACAGCAGAGCGTAGCGAAAGCTTCGTGATTGTGGCCCAGGTCGGCCCGGCACAGTTCGGTATTGTTGTGGATACGGTCTTCGACACCGAGGAAATTGTTGTGAAGCCGTCAGCTTCCATGCTGCGGGACATCAACATGTTCTCCGGCAACACTATCCTGGGTGACGGCAGTGTCATCATGATCATCGATCCAAACGGCATCGCGCAGTGCGTCAGCCGAGAGGTGGCTGCTCAGCTGGAAGATGGTCCGGAACTGGATGGTCATCTGTTGGATAACGAAAATACCTCACTTCTCATCTTCCGTGCAGGTGGTGGCGAGCCCAAGGCAGTGCCGCTGTCTCTTGTGACGCGCCTCGAGGAAGTCGTCGTTGACGAGATTGAGATGTCTGACCACAAACCGGTGGTTCAGTATCGCGGCAAACTGATGCCGCTGCAGAAAGTGTCATCGGATCAGGAAATGGTGACAGAGGGTCGTCAGCCGATCCTGGTGTTCACCGATGACGGCCGCTCGATGGGCCTTGTGGTTGACGAAATCGTTGACGTTATCGAAGCGCCGCTCGATATGGACATTACGTCCGAAACGCCGGGCATGCTCGGCAGCGCGATTGTGCGTGACAAGGCGACCGAGATTATTGATGTCGGCCACTTCCTGACACTGGCATTCGAGGACTGGTTTGCGCGCGCTGACGGTGATCGTTCAGATGAGCCAACGTCCAAGCGGGTGCTGCTCGTGGATGACAGCCCGTTCTTCCGCAACATGCTGGCACCATTGCTGAATGCTGCCGGGTATCGGGTCACAACAGCTGCTGACCCCCATGATGCTTTCCAGCTGCGTGATGCAGGTGCTCGCTTCGATATCATTGTCAGCGACATTGAGATGCCTGGCATGGATGGCTTCGACTTCGCTGAAGCCGTGAAGAACGATGCTGCGTGGGGCACCACACCAATTGTTGCCATGTCGTCGCGTACCTCGCGTGAAGATATTCAGCGCGGACACGATGTCGGGTTCTCGGACTATGTGGCGAAGACAGATCGCGATGGGCTCATTGATGTCCTGCGTGAAACACTTCAGAACGAAGGAGCAGTGGCATGAGTGCGGAAGATAACAACGGTCTGATCGATCGCGCCGACAGCCTTATCCATCTTGATGGAAATCTTGTGGAGTACATCACCGTGTTTGTCGGTGAGCAGCTCTTCGGTATTCCCGTGACAGTGGTGCAGGACGTATTTGAAGTGCAGTCTCTGACACGCGTGCCTTTGTCCGTGCCGGAAGTCCGTGGCGTCCTCAATCTGCGTGGTCGTATCGTCACGGCGATTGATATGCGCATCCGGCTTGGTCTGCCGACCAATGAGGAAGGCGCGTCCCGGATGGCTGTCGGCATTGAAGAAGGCGGAGAAGCCTTCGGACTTATGGTCGATAGCGTAGGCGAAGTATTAAGCCTTCAGGCACAGGATGTAGAACGCAGCCCGGCAAATCTTGACCCTCGCTGGCAGCAGGTTTCCAGCGGTGTTCACCGCCTGGAAAACGATCTGATGGTGGTGCTGGACGTGTCGAAGGCTCTGGAACTGCAAAGCGCATCTGTCGCGGCCTAAGGGCCCGGCGGAGCTAACGAATCTCATTATTCATCCGCAGCTGCATTGCTGTGGTGATCAAGCAGAAGGCCTGAAACTCCATGAAGACGTGTCTCGTTGTGGACGATAGCCGTGTGATCCGAAAAGTCGCGCGCCGTATTCTTGAAGAAATGAACTTCAACATTGAAGAAGCCGCTGATGGGTCTGCTGCGCTTGATGCGTGCGATACCAAGATGCCGGATGCCATCCTTCTGGACTGGAACATGCCGGTCATGAACGGTTTGGATTTTCTGCTCGCTCTTCGCAAGCGCGATGGCGGTGATGCACCTGTTGTTGTTTTCTGCTCGACGGAAAATGACATGCAGCACATCAGTGAAGCGATCAACGCGGGTGCCAATGAGTACATCATGAAGCCGTTCGATCGCGATATCGTACAGGCGAAGTTTGCTGAAGCAGGTCTGGTCTAGCTTCATGGATCAGTCGACAACCATATCTCGCAATCCGTCTACCGCTTCTGCGGCCAGGACAAGCACAGGCACGGGGGCAGTCACATCTGGCTCCGCAGAAAATGCTGTTCGGGTCATGGTTGTTGATGACAGTGCCGTCATTCGTGGGCTTGTGAAGCGCTGGATTGAAGAAACGGACGGTCTTGAAGTGGCCGGATCGTGTTCCAATGGCAAGCAGGCCGTGGACCAGGTCGGCAAGGTAAAGCCGCATGTTGTGGTCCTCGATATCGAGATGCCGGAAATGGATGGGCTTGAGGCTCTGCCCGGCATTCTTGCGGGGTCACCAGGTACCAAGGTGATCATGGCGTCGACACTGACGCTTCGGAATGCAGATATTTCGGTCAAGGCGCTGTCTTTGGGGGCAACGGATTATGTTCCCAAGCCTGATAGCGCTCGTGGCATTGCCGGGTCTGAAGAGTTTCGCCGTGAACTGCTGACCAAGGCAAAAGCTCTTGGTAGGACGGCGCAGCGGATGATGGGGCCGGGTGCCGGTGCTGGCAGCTCTGCCAAGACAGCAACACCGACTGCAACGCGTTCGGCTGCTTTGTTGGGACCTACACCAGACAAGATTGAAGTGCGCAAGGCGTCCAGTGTGCCGCCCCGCATTCTTGCTATCGGCTCATCAACGGGTGGCCCTCAGGCGCTGTTTGATGTGTTTGAGAAAATCGGTCCGGCGATCAGCTCTGTACCTGTTGTCATTACGCAGCATATGCCGCCATCTTTCACCAAAATCCTTGCTGAGAAGCTGGGGAGGCTTTCGGGTCTTCCGGCTAAGGAAGGCGAAGATGGAGAGCGCTTGCAGGCAGGCCACATCTATGTGGCCCCTGGCGACTATCACATGCGGTTGTGCAAGGACGGGCCCGGTGTGGCGATCAAGCTTGATCAGGAACCACCTGTACATTTCTGTCGGCCCGCTGTGGACCCGATGTTTGAAAGTGTGTCCAAGCTGTTTGGCCCCGCCACCCTGGGTGTGGTGCTGACGGGTATGGGCCATGACGGCCGTGACGGAGGCCGCATCATTGCGGACGCTGGCGGCACGATCTACGCACAAGATGAAGCAACAAGTGTTGTCTGGGGCATGCCGGGAGCCTGCGCAGCAGCGGGTATCTGCGCTGCTGTTTATCCTTTGGACCAGATTAGTTCGGCGATCTCTCGCCAGTTTGCCGGGAGGCGATAATGACACCCGAAGAATTCGAGTTTCTATCTGATCTGGTGCGTAAGCGGTCCGGTCTGGTTCTGTCCAGCGACAAGACCTATCTGCTTGAAAGCCGCCTGACTCCGATTGCCCGCAAGGCTGAACTGGGGGGAATCCCGGAACTGGTCAAGGCACTGCGCGCGGATGCCAATGGAAGCCTCGCGGCTGACGTAACTGAAGCGATGACGACGAATGAGTCATTCTTCTTTCGCGACAAAACGCCGTTTGATCTCTTCACCAATACGGTTCTGCCGCACATGCTGGCTAACCGGCCGCAGCGCAAGGTCCGTATCTGGAGTGCTGCTGCCTCGACAGGGCAGGAGATCTATTCGCTTGCCATGCTGATCAATGATTGCGCGGCTGCAAGGGGCTGGAACTTCGAACTTCTTGGCACGGATTTGTCACGCGAAGTTCTGGAACGCGCACGTGAGGGCATGTACACGCAGTTTGAAGTTCAGCGCGGTCTGCCGATCCAATTGTTGATGAAATATTTCAAGCAGATTGGTGAAAGCTGGCAGATCGATACAAAGATCCGCAGCATGGCGACTTTCAAGGAAAACAACCTGCTGGAGCCGCTGACAGCGCTTGGCAAGTTTGACATCATTTTCTGTCGCAATGTGCTGATCTACTTCGATCAGCCCACCAAGAAAATGGTGCTGGAACGGATGGCTGACATGCTGCCGGAAGACGGGTGTGTCCTGCTTGGTGCTGCCGAAACTGTTGTTGGTATCACTGATGCTTTCAAGCCGGTGCCGGGATCTCGCGGGCTCTACGCTCGCAATCCTGAGGTGTACACGGCCAAAGCTGGGTCACCTGCCGCAACTCCTGCTGCACCTGCTCGTCAGCCGCTTTCTGCAGGGCTAAGCAAAACCGCTTAAGCGGTCTTGTACTTTGTGCGCATGAGAGCGACGTCCTGGGTGATCATTTCTTCCAGGACATCCAGATCAATGTCGTCAAGCTTGTTGATGTATAGACAGCTTACGGATGTGCGGTGCTTGCCGAGCTTGGCGAGTAGCTTCTGCTTGTCGGAAAATCCGGCCATCAGATAGACCGTCATCGCGCTTTTGCGGGGGCTGAAGCCCGTCACCATCCAATCGCCTTCGCGTCCTGACTCATAGACATAGTGGTATTTGCCATAGCCGATGATGGAGGGGCCCCACATGACCGGGCGCTTGCCGGTCACGCGGCGCATGATCTGCATCAGCACTTTCGCTTCGGTACGCCGTCGCTCTGACTCCACGGTCTTTATGAACGCCGTGACGCTTTGCTTGGTGGGCTTGGTTTTCAGCTCGGCCATGAAAGGCAGGCTAGGGGACATATCAGCAAAGAAAAAGGGCGCCTGCTTGAAGCAGGCGCCCTTTTGGTGTGTCCCGAAGTGAGGAGGTGTTAGGCGGTTGCGGCTTCCGCGACTTCTTCCTCGACTGGATCGCGCAGAACGTAGCCACGGCCCCAGACTGTTTCGATGTAGTGCTCGCCACCCGTTGCGGCTGCGAGTTTCTTGCGCAGCTTGCAGATGAACACGTCGATGATCTTGAGTTCCGGCTCGTCCATTCCGCCATAAAGGTGGTTGAGGAACATTTCCTTGGTCAGGGTCGTCCCCTTGCGGAGCGAGAGCAGCTCCAGCATCTGGTATTCCTTGCCGGTCAGGTGAACGCGCTGGTTTTCAACTTCAACGGTCTTGGTGTCGAGGTTGACGGTCAGGCGACCCGTACGAATGACGGACTGGCTGTGACCCTTGGAGCGACGCACCACAGCGTGGATGCGGGCAACCAGCTCGTCCTTGTGGAACGGCTTGGTCATGTAGTCGTCGGCGCCGAAGCCCAGGCCGCGAACCTTGTTCTCGATGCCGGCCATGCCGGAGAGAATGAGGATCGGTGTGCCGATCTTGCCAAGGCGAAGCGTCTTCAACACTTCATAGCCCGACATGTCCGGCAGGTTCAGGTCCAGCAGAATGATGTCGTAATCATAGAGCTTGCCGAGGTCGATGCCCTCTTCGCCCAGATCTGTGGTGTAGATGTTAAAGCCTTCCGACTTGAGCATCAGTTCGATGCTCTGGGCCGTTGCGCTGTCGTCTTCGATGAGAAGAACCCGCATGTCCTTGCTCCCCCTTCAAGCGGCGTCGGCCCTATGACGTTGGGCCTGCTGTGCCATATCGGATCGGAAAATCAGGTGATTCGCCGATACCCCAGTTAATCCCTGTATGGACGTTAAGATCAAATGGTTAACAAAGCTTAACGGCGTCAGCTTTTTTTAATGCCCATTGCCAAAGCCTTTCAGTGATGCCCGGAATTCCGTGTGTTTTGGGTCATCTTGGCGCAACACTTTTTCTTATCGGGCCATTTGAACAGCGAATTTGGAAATTTTACGTAACTGGTTGATAGGGTTTACCAGCCCTTAATCGGCTTGGCGGCACACTTGCTCATCACCGGTTTGCTTTTTCCTCTTGGAAGGCACCGGTCAAAGAGTTTGTGAGACCCTATGAAGCCGCTTCTTGCTGAAATCGAGCGTCTGTCGCCTGTTGAACAGTATGGCACTGTGGCCGCTGTGCGTGGGTTGATGGTGGAGCTTGAAGGCCCGCTGACATCGCTCAGCCTTGGCAGCCGTGTGGTTGTGCCTGGCGCCCGTGATGTGGCCGTGCCCTGCGAGGTTGTGGGTTTCCGCGAAAATCGTGCTCTGGCGATGCCGTTTGCCGCCATTGAAGGCCTGCGGATGGGCGCGCCTGCAAAGTTTGAATCAGCTGAACCGATTATGCACCCATCACCGGCCTGGCTTGGTCGTGTGGTGAATGCCATGGGCGAGCCAATTGATGGCAAAGGCCCTATTGCGCAGGGCGGTGTGCCCTACGCGCTCAAGGGAACGCCGCTGCCGGCACATGATCGTGCACGGGTGGGTGAGCGGATTGATCTGGGTGTACGCGCCCTCAACGCCTTTGCAACCACATGCCGTGGCCAGCGCATGGGCATTTTTGCGGGCTCCGGCGTTGGTAAGTCCGTGCTGCTGTCGATGCTGGCGCGCTATTCGTCTGCTGATGTGTCCGTGATTGGGCTTATCGGGGAACGTGGCCGCGAAGTTCAGGAATTCATTGAAGATGATCTGGGTGAGGAAGGTCTCGCCCGCAGCGTTGTTGTGGTTGCAACGTCAGATGAAAGCGCCTTGATGCGCCGTCAGGCAGCCTACCTCACCATGACGCTTTCAGAATATTTCCGGGATCACGGGCTTGATGCCCTGTGCCTGATGGACAGCCTGACGCGGTTTGCCACAGCGCAACGTGAGATTGGTCTGTCTGGTGGAGAGCCACCCACGACGCGGGGTTATACACCAACCGTGTTCTCAGAACTGCCGCGCCTGCTTGAACGCGCAGGTCCTGGCCGTGTTGGCTCAGGGTCCATTACCGGGCTCTTTACGGTGCTGGTTGAAGGCGATGACCACAATGAGCCGGTGGCGGATGCCGTGCGGTCCATTCTGGATGGTCATATCGTCATGGAGCGCGCCATTGCCGAGCGGGGGCGCTACCCGGCGATCAATGTTCTCAAGTCGGTGTCGCGGACCATGCCGCATTGCCAGTCTGAAGAAGAATTTGCGCTTGTGCGCCGTGCGCGGGAGCTGATGTCTGCGCATACGGACATGGAAGAGCTCATTCGCATCGGTGCTTATCGCCGTGGGGCTGACCCGCTGGTGGACGAGGCCATTCGGTTGATGCCGGACTTTGACGCGTTCCTGTCTCAGCGCAAGGGCGAAGCCACGCCGCTGGCGGATGGCTTTGGGATGCTCGATGGAATTTTGAACACCGCTCAGCCGCCAGAGGTAGCTGACGTTGAGATGGAAGACGGTCATGCAGGGCAGTAAGCACTTGGGGGAAGTGACATGAAGTCCCGTACATCATTGATCCGCGTGCAGCGGTTTCAGGTAGAGGAAATCCAGCGGCGCGTGGCCGATCTGGAGCAGATGCTTGATGACTTCCGCCGTGAGGAGGAAGAACTCGAAAAGCGTGTGCGCTACGAGCAGAAGAAGGCCGGTATTTCGGACGAGGCGCATTATGCCTATCCGACTTACGCCAAATACGCGTCCATGCGCCGGGATAATCTGGCGCAGTCCATCAGTGAGCTGTCGCGCCAGGTGGATGCGGAACGCGAAAAGCTGACGGAAGCGTTTGAAGACCTCAAGAAGGTTGAGCTTGTGGATGAGAGTGCGCGTAGCCGGGCCAAGGCTGAAACCCGCCGCCGGGAGCAGGCTGACCTCGACGAGATAGCCATCAACATGCATGGGCGTGGTGCTGCTGAAATCGGCTAG